>NZ_JACKUR010000013.1:0-200602 GCF_025822865.1 Mycobacterium paraffinicum
GCCGCGGATCACCGCTGAACTCAACGACGGCGTGCCCGAGCAGGAGCGGGTCAACCACAAACGGGTGGCACGGGTGATGCGGGCGGCCAAGATCGCCGGCTACCGACGCCGGCGCCGGGTGAAGACCACCACACCGGATCCGGCCAACCAGAAGGTCCCGGACTTGATCAACCGGGATTTCACCGCAGCGGCACCCAACGAAAAGTACGTCGGAGACATCACCTATCTGCCCTTGGCGACCGGGTCGAATCTGTATCTCGCGACGGTGATCGATTGCTTCTCCGGCCGAGTGGCGGGGTGGGCGATCGCTGAGCACATGCGCACTGAACTCGTCGAAGATGCCCTCATCGCCGCCGAGGCGCTGCGTGGTTCACTGGCGGGTGCTGTGTTCCATTCGGATCACGGAAGTCAGTACACCTCAAAGGATTTCGCGACACTCTGCGCAGATCTGGGCGTCGTCCAGTCTATGGGCGGGGTGGGGTCAAGTGCCGATAACGCGCTCGCCGAATCGTTCAACGCCTGCCTCAAACGCGAGATCCTGCAGGACCGCAGCCAGTGGCCCGACGCTGCTACCTGCCGCCGCGAAGTGTTCCGCTGGCTGGTCCGCTACAACCTGAAACGGAGGCACTCCCGCTGCCGCTATTCCAGCCCGGCCAGCTACGAAAACACCCACACATTCGCTACGCTGCCAGAAGCTGCTTAATCCAAATCCCGTGTCCACCATCCGGGGTCAAGGCCCTAACGGAGGCACTCCCGCTGCCGCTATTCCAGCCCGGCCAGCTACGAAAACACCCACACATTCGCTACGCTGCCAGAAGCTGCTTAATCCAAATCCCGTGTCCACCATCCGGGGTCAAGGCCCGTTCGCGCCACTGGGCGAACTCGGGCGGGGCCGCTAGCGGGCAGCGTTCGGGCCGCGGCACCGGAAGCATCGGGAGATCGGCGTCGGAGCACGCGTCGGCGGTTCCGAAAGAGTTGGAAGCTTTGGAAGCTGTTGACATAAGCCGTGTTTCCCATTAAGTGTCAGTTCTCTGCCAGTTGTAGAGCGTAAAGCCGCCATTGTTGGCAGTCAACTGTCAGTTAGGCTCGTCACCATGACCGCGATTGAGGACCGGCCGTTGCGGGCGGACGCGGCACGCAACGTCGAGCGCATCCTGCGGGCGGCGCGCGAGGTGTATGCGGAGTTGGGGCCCGACGCCCCCGTGGAGGCGGTCGCGCGCCGCGCGGGCGTGGGTGAGCGAACCCTCTACCGCAGGTTCCCGGCGAAGGCCGACCTGGTCCGGGCCGCCCTGGATCAAAGCATCGCCGAGGACCTCACGCCGGTGATCGACACCGCCCGCCTCGCCAAGGATCCGCTGCGTGGTCTCACCCAGCTGATCGAAGCGGCGATTTCGCTGGGGGCTCGCGAGCACAACCTGCTGGCCGCCGCGCACCGGTCGGGGTCGCTCTCGTCCGACATCTCGGTCTCACTCAACGAGGCGCTGAGCGCCCTCGCCCACGAAGGCCAGCGGCTCGGTCAGATCCGCGCCGACCTGGTCACCGATGACCTGCCTCGCCTGGTCGCGATGCTCTTCGGCGTTCTGTCGACCATGGATGCGGACAGCGACGGCTGGCGACGTTACGTCGCCCTCGTTGTCGACGCGATAGCGGTGGGCGAACGACGGCCGCTGCCTCCGGCGGCGGCGCTACGTTACGAGGTCGGGCCGAACAGCTGGCCACTGTAGGCGATTCAGTTGATCGTCACGCCGGCATCGACTTTGAACTCGAGCCCCGTCACATATCGGGATTCATCGGATAGCAGGAACAGCACCGCGTTGCTGACGTCGGCGGGTTCCACCGCCGGGGTGGGCATCGCGTTGACGAAGATGGGAATCAGGTCGGACCGTTGCTCACCCAGGAGGGGCCCGAACGACGGCGGGACCATCCCCGTGGGGACACCGGTCGGCAGCACCGTGTTGACGCGCACGTTCTGTGCCGCCAGTTCGTTGGCCAAGGCCAGCGTCAAGCCGACCACACCGTGCTTGGCCGCCGTGTAGGGCGTCTGCAGCGGAAACCCCTTGACCGCACCGGCAGAGCTGACATTGACCAGGCTGCCACCGCCCTGGTCGAGCAAGTGCGGTATCGCGGCCGCGCAGGTGTTCCACACCCCGATCAGATTGACATCGACCACCGTGCGCCACTGATCGGCGGTCGTCTTGTCCCAGGACGCCACCGTCAGCACACCGGCGTTTGCCACAGCGCCGTCGAGACCGCCAAGCTCGCTGACCCCGTCATCGACGGCCGCGCGCAACCGCGCCTCGTCGCGAACATCGACGACGTAGCTCGTACAGCCGCGGCCGAAATCCCGGACCAGGCGCACTGTTTCGGCCAGGTCGTCCTCTGTTGCCAGCGGATACTCGACCTGGGGCAGGGATTGGCAGATGTCGACCAGGATGAGGTCGGCACCCTCCTCGGCAAGCCGCAGCGCGTGGCCGCGGCCCATCCCGCGGGCGGCGCCGGTGATCAGAATGCGTTTACCGGCAACACGCCCCGGATGTGCTGTCACCCGGCTACCGCCCCTTCCACATCAGGCCACGCATCGTCGCCGACAGCGGGATGTCCTCGACCCCGAGCAGTCCTTGGGGTGCGCGGCACACCCAGTCGATCGCATTGACGGCCCGCCCCGCCGTCGAAATACAGCCGGCGTCAGTGGAATCCAGTACCGGATGGGACACGTGGGTGTTAATTTCCACCCGCGGCTCACCCTCCACGACGACGCGGTGTACGCCGGTATGCCCCTCGGGTGGGTATTGCCAGTCGGGCGCCGCGGCCTGAGTGAGCCGAGTGACGTGCTCGAGAGTGATCACCGGCTCGCCGTCACGTACGCCCTCGGTCGCAAAGCGCACCGCGGCCATTTGCCCGGGCTCCACCGTCATCATCGTGCATTCGATTCGTTCCGGCGTGTACCAGGGTTCGACGCGCTGGCGCACGTCGTCCAGTTTGAGGTCGAGATTGTCCGCCAGGCTGCGGACCTGACCGCCCCACATCGACACGATCACCCCGGGCAGAAACATCATCGGCGAGTCGTCGTCCGGCGTCGACCCGAATCCCATTGCAACACCAGTGAACTCGGCGTCGTCGTAGTTTCCGTAATCGAAGATCTCCTGCACGGTGATCGACGAGATGCGGGTGGTCAGGCTGGCCGCCGAGTGCACCAGCGTATCGCCGGAGAAACCGGGGTCGATGCCGTTGACGTAGAGCGAGGTGTCGCCGGCCGCACAAGCACGCTCCAGAGGCTCCCGCAGCCAATCGTCGGCGTGGCGCGGTGTGACCAGCCAGACCATCGACGTGCCGACGACATTGGTGCCCGCCGCGAGGAACTTGGCCATCTGTTCGATGGCTTCCATCGGCCGAGTTTCGCCCTGCGACGTGTAAACCACGCAGTCGGCGCCCAGGTCCACCAGCGCGTCGATGTCGTCGGTGGCGATGATCCCGGTCGGTTCGTCCAGTCCGCACAACTGCGCCGCATCCTGACCGATCTTCTCGGCGCTGGCGGCGTGCACACCGACCAGTTCGAGATCCGGTCTGCCGATGATGGCGCGCAACGAGTGCCGGCCCACGTTTCCGGTGGAGAATTGGATGACTCTGCGCACGGTTACCTTCGTCCTTCAGCGGCGGGTGATGCACCATCATGGCGCGTTCAATCGCGGCGCGGGTCAGTAGTCGGGTATCGGCAGCGGCGAATTGTTGGAGTCGATGCCGCCGTCGACGTGGAAGGTCGCGTTGGTTGCGTAACAATCGCGGGTGCAGAGATATACCGCGAGCCGCCCCAGGTCCTCGACGTCGCCCAGCCGGTGCAGCGGCGTGGCCTCCTGCATCTTCTCCAGCGACCCGGGCATCAGATCCAGGCTGCCCTTCAGGCCGTCGGTGGCGAACGACCCCAGGGCGATGGCATTGACGCGAATCTTTGGGGCGAGTTCCTGTGCCATGGCGCGGGTTAGCGCTTCGAGGCCGCCCTTCGCGACGCAATATGCGGTCAGTGCCCGGATGCCGAACCGGGCGGAGCCCGACGATATGTTGATGATGGAACCGTGTCCGGCGCTGAGCATGTGCGGGGCAGCGAGCTGACTCATGATGAAGGCCGACGTCACGCACCAGTCGAACGTGTGCCGGAAGTCCTCGTCGGTGATGTCCAAGAACCGCGCGTAGGTCGACCCACCGACATTGTTGACCAGAATGTCGATGCGGCCGAACCGCTCCATCGCGGCGTTCACGACCCGCTCCCCGTCGGGACGACTCATCGCGTCGGCCACGAGCGCCAGCCCCTTGCCGCCCGCGGCCTCGATGCCTCGAATCGTGCCGACGATGTCCGCCTCGGTGCGTGCGGTCCCGACGACCGTGGCGCCCGCCTCCGCCAAGACCCGCGCTATGCCCGCGCCGACGCCCTTCCCGGCGCCAGTGACGATTGCGACCTGTCCATCGAGGCGGAACTGCTCCAATGCCATGCCGGGGCTCCTTTGACCATGCGTGGTAAGTGCGCAGTTCAATCTAGGGAATATTGCTGACTAAAGTCAACGATATTGTGCGATCGGGATCCCTGGCGGTCGGCGTGATCCGACAATAGTCGAGTTATGCAAGCCTTTTTCGCGGTAACACGGCATAATGGCTAGATATCCTTGGAACTTTTGCCGGAGTCGGGTCAACTGTAAGGAACGAGATGGCTGTGACGGACCGGGTGTCGGCACGCGAAGCGAAGCGCCTGCAGACGAGGGAGCGATTGATGGGCGCCGCGATCGCCGAGTTCGCCCGCGCCGGTATGGCCGAGGCCGACGTCGGTGCCATCGTGGCCGCGGCAGGGGTTGCCCACGGCACCTTCTTCTTCCACTTCCCCACCAAAGAGCACGTGCTGCTGGAGCTGGAGCGTCGCGAAGAGGACCGGATAGCCAAGCAGTTCGCCCAATTCTTGAAGTCCAAGCACGATCTTGTTTCTTCGTTGAACGAGGCGGTCCGCTTGGTGGTCGGCTTGGAACGTCGGTTGGGCGATCTGCTCTTCAATGACTTTCTCGCACTGCATTTCTCCCAAACCCGCCCGCAGACCGAAGACGGCCGGGATCACCCATTGATCGTATTGGTCGCCCAGGAGATCGCGCAGGATCAGGAACGCGGTGAGACCGATCCGGACGTCAATCCCATGAACAGTGCGGTGTTCTTTCTGCTGGGCCTCTACGCCCTGTTGATTACGACCAACCACTGGCCGACCGGCCACGCCCTGCTGGAAGACTACGTCGCGAGGACATTGCGCAGCCTGCAGCCTTGACGCGCTGCGGCACTAAGGCCGTATGACGCCACGCAGCGGCATGAGCCCGAGTTCCTTGTGGGACATGAACCCCGGCGGAGCGTCGCAAACCGCGGGAATCGCGTTCGCGGGCCCCATCGCGGTCCAGGTATAGCCGGGCAGGGCGTAGCCGCCATTCGGGTCCTGCGCCCCCTGCAAGATCAGCTCGGTGGATGAATCGCCCTCGATCACTATGCGGTAGTGGTAATGCTGAGGCCAATCCTCTTTCGGCTCAATGGCATCGAAGGTGCCCATCGTGTATATCTCATGAAAAACGACGAGAGGCTTCCCCTCCACCCACGCCGTCCACTTGTGATGCTGGCGAGCGACGGTGCCCTTCTTGATCACGCCCTTGAAGCCCGGCATGTCGCTGGTCTCACCCCCTTCGAAAGTGATGTCACGCGTGGCAGACCCCAACTCCACCTCGGTCGTGTATTTCTCGACTGTTTTGCCCATTCCCTCCACGACCATTGCCATCGACTGCGCGAACAATGGCCATGCTTGCCCCAGCAGGTTCGGGCCATCCTCAAACTCGGCCGGATCGCTCCCCATGCCCATCTCGAACAAGTACTTCAGCGTGTCCCGCCCGAAATTCACCACCTCGTAGATGTGAATAGTGTCGATCTGACTGACGATCCGCGCCAGCGTCAGGACGAGCAGGTCGCCGGCGAAACCCGGATTGACACCACCGGCATGAAACGACGTGCCGCCCTCGTGGCAGGCGGCGTCGATCTTGTCGATGTCGGCCCGGCTGTGCTCGGTTCGATACCACCACGCGCCACCCGACGCGACGACGTTCTTGCCGCCGCGCAGTAACCGGCACACCTCATCTGGGTCAGACCATAAGGGCGCATAGAACACGCAATCGGCATCGAGTGCCTCGATGACAGCCTTGTCGTTGGTCGCGCGCACACCGGTCAGCGCTTTACCGCAGAGTTCGCCGGCGTCCTTACCCACCTTCTCCGGACGATTGCACAGCACTCCGACCAGTTCGTAGGCGGGGTTGTGGACAAAATGACGGAGCGCTATCGTCCCGACATTGCCTACGCCCCACTGGATTACGCGATACTTCTTCTCCGCCGGCGACTCGGGTGTCATCGCTACTCCTTTTGCGGGGCCGGAACGGCTGAGTGCTCGCTGAGCGTAGGCGCGCCGTAAATGGTATGTCAACGATTCAGAGCTGACTCTTGTCAGTAACAGCCCGCCGGAACTGCAGCTTTGGCGGCAGCGGGTCACCCGGATCTAGCCGCTCAACCCGGTAATAGCACTGCGCAGCAGCCGGAGCCAAGCGATCAACTTCAACCTCCAAGTGACGGGGTTGCGACCTTATGCTGACTGCAGTCAGCCTGTTATAGTGCGGAAGCCGATGCAATCGGATGGAGGGTTCGTGAATCTGCCCAAGCTGCGACAGCGTGATGCCGGCACTGGCACGGCAGCCGGGTCAAGTGGCGCCGCCTCACCGGGGCTGACAATCGACGAACACATGGAGCGGTCGCAACACGCACAGCGTCAGGCCGACAAGTGGCTTATCTCCGGCAGTCTCCTGATCGGCACCGCCGCCCTGGGCGTCTTCGGCCTGCCGCTGTTCGGATGGGGAGTGCGGTCACTGCGCAGAGCCCAACGGGATGGGCTTTCCGTCCGTCCGATGCTGGTCACGTTGCTCGGCTACCTGGTCATCATCGACGCCGCGATCAACACTGTCGGATGGGCGCTCGACCTGGTGGCAAGCCATACTCTGCTGGCCCGTGTGCTGCTGAACGGGTGGGGCAACATGTTCGACGCCGGTTATTTCTGGCACTACAACGAGCTTTGGGTCGGCGGCGCGGCCGGTCCTGGCGAAAAAGCCATGGAGGTCGGTCTCATCCTGACGGTCTTCACCATGCGAATCGCGGCGGCGATCGGCTTCCTGCAGATGAAGCGCTGGGGCCATCAGTGGATGGTCGTCACCTGCTGGATGGGCGTGGTGATTTGGATTACCTATGTCTTCAACATGACCATGTTCGCCGACGTGCGCTTCGCCGGCGTCGTACTGCCGGTCGTCGGCTGGTGGCTCTACGACATCTTCTACATCACCCCATTCCTGGCGATCCCCTATTTGCACACCGTCAACCGCGAACTCTTCTCCGACTGAAATGCGCGACGTGGAATCCAGTCGACAAGCCGATCGCCGGGGAATGTCGGTGTACCGAGATAGTTTTCGAGATCTCAGCACGCATCGCATGACTACGTCACCGAGGAGGTCAAATCGTGGGTTATGTGTGGGAAATCCTTCGCTACGTCGCCGCGTGGGGCGGCACCGGCCTGATCATCTGGTTCTGGTATTGGCTGTTCTCCAACATCGGTACGTTCTGAACGGTGGACCGGGCCGCCGGAACGCATGGGATTCCCCCTAATGGCTGAAGATTCCCAGGCGATGGCCCTGGAACGGAGCTGCTCCGTGACGGCGGTCGCACTCAGTGATCAACGTCGCGAGGGCGTCCGGCTCGTCACCGGTGATCGGCGTTGCTTCGGTCTGAATGCCGCGCTCACGTTCGTTCATGTCCCCTACCCCGCGACCGGCCTGTCGAACCCCGGCTGGACACACAGAACACTGACATGCGGAGTGGCCCTTCAATGTTCGCCCTCGAAAGAACGGATCACCGAATATCGTCTGAATGAGTTGTCCGCTCGCGAGCTGTGTGCGCTCACGATTGTCGAAGCCGGCGTCGCGCTTGGCTGGATAGCATCGCGATGGCCGGGCCTGCTGCCCGAGCTGCAGCGGCTGCTGCCGGAGATCGATCCCGAAACCGGCGATATGTCCGCGGAACGCATGCTCAACCGGGCAATTGCGTTGGCGGCCACAGAGCAGGCGTTGACGGTTCATCCACTGCTGGGCAATCTGCCGCTGGCTTACACGATGCCGCAGGGTGTGACCGACCGGTTGCGTCGCAGCTTCGGCAGGATGCCATGGACGACAACGCAAAAGCGCCTTCCGCGGCCGTACTCGGTTCCCGTCGGCGGCGACGGCGGCGTCCGCAATCCCAACCTGCCGCCGCCGAGCAGGCCCCACGACAACGATTTCGACGTCACTCCCCAACACCGGCCCGGGATTCCCTACCCCGAATGGAACATGTGGACACAGCGATTCATGCGCGATCACGTCGCCGTGATCGAGCGTGCAGACGCCCGGCGCGGTCGCCGTCCTGTGCCGGTAGCCGTCGACGTACGGAAGTGGTTCGAAGAACACACCCATCGTGCAATGACAAATCGACTCGAAGACGGCTCCGACCTCGACGTCGACCAATACGTCAACCACTACATCGACCTGACCACCGGCGAAGCCAAGGAACCGAAGATATTCCGCGAGTTGCTGCCTAGCAGCCGCGACGTCACCACCGCCGTGCTGCTCGACGGCAGTTCCTCGCTCGGGGTGCACGGCGGACAAATCTTCCGACTGGAATTGGCCTGTGCCGACGCGCTTTCGCGCGCCATGACACTGGCGCGCGAGCGGCACGGCGTCTTTGTATTCACCGGCAATACCCGCCATCGGGTCGAGGTCCATTGCCTCAAGGACTTCGAAGACCGCCGGCTCGTGGCTCCAAGCGGGCTTGGCCTGTCCACCCGCGGATACACCAGGCTCGGCGCACCGCTGCGCCATTTGACGAGCCGACTCCTGGCGCAGGCCTCCGAGCGCCGGCTGCTGATCGTCATCGGCGACGGCCTGATCTCCGATGAAGGCTATGAAGGCCGGTACGCCTGGGCGGATGCCGCGCACGCCGTCGAGGAGGCCAACGATGCCGGGGTGTCGACGTACTACCTCGGGGTCGGACCGACCCGGGTTGATCCCCTGCCCGAGGTGTTCGGTCCCCGACGGTCGCAACGAATCCGACGTGTAGAGGAGCTCCCCAGGGTGTTGGCCCATGTCCATCGTGAACTGGTCGCCGCATGAACGCTGCCACCGATCTCTATTTCGCCAACGGCAACGAAGTTCAGCTGTTCGAGCAGGCCTTCCGCCAGCACATGCCCGTGATGCTGACCGGCCCGACCGGATGCGGCAAGACACGTTTCGTCGAGCACATGGGCCTGCTGCTGCAACGACCGGTCGTCACCATCAGTTGCCACGACGACCTCACCAGCTCCGACCTCGTCGGCCGCTTCATGGTGACCGGTGGCGACGTGGTGTGGACCGATGGCCCGCTGACCCGGGCCGTGAAAGCCGGCGCGATCTGTTATCTCGACGAGGTCGTCGAAGCTCGCCACGACTCGTTGGCCATCCTGCATTCGCTCACCGATCACCGGCGTGCGCTGTACCTCGACCGCGCCGGCGAAGTCGTGACGGCACCGGACACTTTCATGCTGGTGTGTTCCTACAACCCGGCATATCGCAGCTCGCTCAAGGAGCTCAAACCGTCGTTCCGCCAGCGGTTTGTCACACTCACGATGAGGTATCTGCCCCCCGAGCGCGAAGCCGAAGTGATTGTCGCCGAGGCCGGTATTCCCCTCACGACGGCGCGGCGGTTGGTCGAATGCGCTGTTGCCATCCGCACGGCCGACGAAGCCTTTCACTTCGAGCCGCCGTCGACCAGGGTGTTGGTCACGGCCGCGCACTTGATCGCCGCCGGCGCAACCGAGTTGGATGCGGCCGATGCGTGCATACTCGCGCCACTGAGTACCGACGGCGCAGTCACCGACGGACTACGTGAAGTCGCGGCAGCCAGCCTGGCCGCCACCGACGCCCCGAGCGCAACCCCCTAAGAAAGGAGCCCGGCATGGACCAACAGGAACAGAAGCGCAAGAGGGCGCTCATCGTCTTCCAAATCTTCATCTACGGCTACCTGCTGGTGATGTTCGGCATCCAGCTGTACATGTCGTTCGCCCGCGGGTGGTGGGATCTGTGAACCCTGTTGCCGCACAGCCAGCGAGCTCCGTCGGCTTCGAGGATCACCACGACGAGTCCCGCCAGGCACAGCGCCGCGCCGACAAGTGGATGATCGTCGGCGCCGCCTTGATGGGCATGTGGGCTCCCGGACTGATCGGGTTTCCCATCTTCATGCGTGGGGTGTGGCTGCAGCGCCAAGCGCTGCGCGCCGGCCTGTCGGTGCGGCCCATGATCGTGACGCTGATCGGTTATCTGGTCCTGATCGACGGAATGCTCAACAGTCTGGGCTGGGCGCTGGACCTGGTCGCCAACCACACCTTGATCAACCGGGTGCTGATGGTTGGGTGGGGCAACATGTTCGATGCCGGGTACTTCTGGCACTACAACGAGCTCTGGATCGGCGGTGCGGCGGGACCGGGAGAAAAAGCCTATGTGGCAGGGCTGATCCTCACGGTGTTCTCCATGCGGGTGGCCGCGGCGATCGGGTTTCTACAGATGAAGCGGTGGGGCCATCAGTGGATGGTCGTCACCTGCTGGATGGGCGTGGTGATCTGGTCCGCCTACGTGTTCAACATGACCATGTTCGCCGACGTGCGCTACGCCGGCGTCGTATTCCCGGTCATCGGCTGGTGGCTCTACGACATCTTCTACATCACCCCGTTCCTCGCCATCCCCTACCTGCACACCGTCAACCGCGAAATCTTCGCCGACTAGGCCTTAAGGAGCAGTGCCATGACCGCACCGTCGCCCACCGAAGAACACAGTCCCACTGCGGATCTCGAGCCCGGGACCACACCGTATTACGCACGCATGCACAAATGGATCAAGCGGGCCGTCTTGGTATGCCTGGTGGCACTGGTGCTCGAAGGCGCGTTCACGTTGCCCTTCATGGCCGTCTACTACGGCTACCCCACGCTTAGCCTCACCCAAATCTGCAGCGAGTTGCTCAAGATTCGGTACTCCAACGACACCCTGGAGTGCAAGTATCCGTACCCGCCCTTCGGGCCGCCGGAGGGCGCCGAGGGCAAGGCCACCGCGCAGGACGTGTGGGGCATCCAGCCGATACCGAAATACCACAGGCTCGGGTTCCGCGAACTCGTCAAGATCCACAACGACCGGCTCGCTCGCCAGGCCGCCCAACAGCACGCGGCGCCGCACCCGTGAGCTATCGGGTCGTTCAGTGGACGACGGGCAACGTCGGCAAGAGTTCGGTGCGGGCGATCGCCACAAACCCCACGCTGGAGCTCGTCGGGTGTTACGCCTGGTCGCCGGAGAAGGTCGGCCGCGATGTCGGCGAGCTGTGCGGGATCGAACCGCTCGATGTGAAGGCCACCAACGACATTGACGCGCTGCTCGCGCTCAAGCCCGACTGTGTGGTCTACAACCCGATGTTCGCCGATGTCGACGAGCTGGTCCGCATCCTCGAAGCGGGCATCAATGTGGTGGGTACGGCGGGGTTCGTCACCGGCCACTTCCTCGGCACGGGACGCGATCGCATCGCCGAGGCCTGCAGGCAAGGCGGGTCGACAATTTTCGGCAGCGGCATCAACCCCGGTTTCATCCAACTGTTCGCCATCGTGTCGGCGGGCCTCTCGGACCGAGTGGACAAGGTGTCCATGCTGGAATCCGCTGACACCACCATCTACAACTCCCCCGAGACCGAAATACCGATGGGCTTCGGCTATCCCATCGACCAGGCAGATCTGCCGGCCATCACCGAGAAGGGGTCCGGTGTCTTCCGGGACGCTGTGCTGCTGATCGCCGACGCTCTCGGTGTGGAGCTCGACGGAGTGCGTTGCGAGGTCGCGTATGCCGAGACCACCGAGGACCTCGAGCTACCCGGCGGCTGGACGATTCCAAAAGGATGTGTCGCCGGTGTAGACGTCCGGTGGAAAGGAATGTTCGCCGGCCGCGAGATCATTGAGATCCGCGGACGATGGCGCAAGGGTCAAACCCTGGAACCGGATTGGCCACTGGACATGGGCTACACCATCGAGGTGCAAGGCCAACCGACGATCAAGACGACGCTGAGCTTCCTTCCGCCGCCGGACTTTCAGGGTGAGACGTTGGACGACTACATCATGTTGGGCCTCACCATCACCGCCATGCCGGCGATCACCGCGATACCCGCCGTCGTCGGCGCTCCACCGGGCATCGCCACCTACAACGACCTGCCCCTGCTCCTCCCGCGCGGAGTCTTGAAAACCAGTTGAAGAGAAAGCCGGGCCTTCCATGACTGCAAAGCAGGAACCGTCGCTGCATCACGTCGTCTTCGCCGTTGCGCCGGAACGGCACGCCGTAGTGGCGCAAATGTTCAGCGATCTGGGATTCGCCTTCGAGCCCCTTCAGCTGACCGAGCTCGGCTTGGACATCCACCTCGACTGGGGTCGAGGTATCGAGCTGATCAGCCCGATACCCGGGTCGACCGGGCAGGTGGCCGGCGCGGTGACCGAGTTCCTGCAACGTCACGGCGACGGCGTGTACACCGTGGTCATCGGGGTGCCGGATGCCTCCGCTGCCGACGCTGTGGCCGAGCGCTACGGTGCGACAGCGCGATTCCGGCAGCACTTCGAGGGCGAGGGCTCCTACCTCGACGAAAACGACGTGTCGATCCTGGGCCTGCCGCTGACGTTCCTGGCAACCAATATTCCGTGATCGGGGACAGCATCATGACCGTCGACATCGCAGCGCCCAGCGTCTTCGACGCCGGGCTCCCGACGTTGCACTACGACATCACCGAAACTGTGCACGACGTCGCCCCGCGCATCCACGAGGTGCGAAAGCAGTCGCCGATGGCCATTGGGCCGTTAGGTCCCGAGGTGCTCGGCTACGAGCTCGCCCGCGCAATGCTTCGCGACCCCCGGTTCGTGTTCCCGCCCGGGCTGCACATGACGGCTCGCGGGATAACGTCCGGCCCGCTCTACGACAGGGTGCTCGGCACCATCCTCGGCATGGAAGGCGACGAACATCGACGCTTGCGCAGCCTCGTGTCCAAGGCGTTCACCCCGCGGGCCTCGGCGCGCATGGAAGGCACCATCGACGCGGTGATCAACGGGTTGATCGACCAGGTCGCTCCAGCTGGCGGAGTCGGCCGGTGTGATTTCGTCACCGACATTGCCCGCCCCTACCCGATCCCGATCATCTGCGCGCTGCTGGGCGCACCGCCGGAGGACTGGGAGCATTTTTCACGGTGGGCCGAGGACATCTTCAAGATCGTGAGGCTCGACTCCAACCTGGTCGAGGAACAGGACGTCGTCATGCGGGCGTGGGACGAGTTCGACGCCTACATCGACGACATGATCGCCGAAAGGCGCAGCCGGCTGACCGACGACCTGATCTCGGAATTGATTCGCGCCCAGGATGGCGGCGACCGACTCAGCAACGCTGAAATGCGCATGCTGGCATTCAGCATTCTGAGCGCCGGCACCGACACCACCCGCAATCAACTGGCCGCGTCCATGCATGTGCTGTGCGATCATCCCGATCAGCTGGCCTTGCTCCGCGACCATCCCGACCTCGCGATGCGGGCCGTCGAAGAATGCATGCGCCATTCGCCGGCGGTATGTGCCACTCTTCGCATGGTCCTCGAGGATGTCACCTTTGCCGATTACACCTTTCCGGCCGGCACCTTCATATCGGTGAATACCTTTGCGGCCAACTGCGATCCAGAGATCTATCCTCACCCGGACCGATTCGACATCTCCCGGGACGACCCGCCACCGATTTTGACCTTCGGGGGCGGCGCCCACTATTGCCTTGGCGCAAACCTCGCCCGAGCGGAGCTTGCCGGGGCCCTCAAAATCCTCGCCCGGCGCATACCGAACCCGCGCCGCCTCGCCACGTCACGCTGGAAACCGATGCTGGGGCTGAGCGGTCCGCTTGATCTCGACATCGAATTCGATGCCGTAGCCGACTAATAATTGCCGGGGGCTGATTCAAGCACTTCGATTTCCCCGGTCGCCCCGTCGACCTCGACGAGGGCGCCGGGCGGCAACGACTTGGTGGCTCCCTGCACGTCCACCACACAGGGGAACCCGAATTCGCGGGCCACCACGGCGGCGTGTGACATCGGACCGCCCAGTTCGGTCACCACAGCGGCGGCATAGCAGAACGCCGCGGTGTACCCGACGTCGGTCACCTCCGCGACAAGAATTTCGCCGGGCTGTAGGTCGTCGATCGTTTCCGGCCGCACAATACGCACCCGGCCGCGCACCTTCCCCCCGCACACGCCGACACCGCGCAGCGTCTCACCGCTGGTGAGAACCGCCGACGTCGTTGTGGTTGGTTGCCAGCTCCCGCTGAACACGGTCGGCGGAACCACGGCGGCCAGCCGGCGTTGTTCGGCGCGGCGCCGGGCCACCAGCTCGCCGACATCCGGCGGCAGCGCATCGAGCTCGTCGACGAGCAGATAGAACACATCGTCGGCGGTATCGAACGTTCCGGCCTCGACCAACCTGCGCCCGTACTCGCGCATGAGGTTGCGTAACACCCAGTTGGCCCGCACCACCTTGTCGCGGCGGACCTCGCGGTCGCGGAGCTGGCGTGCCGCCAGCTGTGCGATCGGCTTGGCGTGCAGTGGAATCCGGGCCCGTTGGGGCTGGGGCGGCGGCGCGACGCCCATCGCTCTGGTCACCATCCGGACCAGCAACTCGGGGTCATCGGCGTAGCTGATCGACAGCATCTCGAGTTCGGCGGGGCCACGGTGCCCGATCAGCGCCAGCTCGGCCAGTACGGCGGCGTGAAACTCCGGCGCCTCGACGGCCAGCTTGCCCAGCCGCTCGCCCGGTTCGGCCAGCAGCGCCGTCACTTTCGGATCGCGCTGTGCGGCAACCACCAACCGCTGCATTGCCTCCACCGATCGCGCACTGACCAGTTCCGGTCCCGCCGGCGCGGCGGTGTCGCGCCCACACAGGCCGCGCAGCAGGACGTTGAACGCCGCGCACAGCATGAAGGACGCGGATGCCAGCACCCAGCCGTGCACCACGTCGTCGCGCGCCAACGAGATCAGGCTGAGCAGCCGGCGATCGTCCAGCCGGGTGACGTCGTCGGTCAGGCGCTCCAGGTGATCGACATCGGCGACGAACTCGTGGGTGTCCTTCGACGAGCCGGCGGACAGTCCGATGAGGTTGACGCCGAATACCCCGATGTTACGAACGGTCCGCAGTTGCCTTCGGATGCGGCTTGTTTCGGAGCGTGGGCGCTCCGCGCCGAAGATCGGCAGCGATGCCATGCTGGGGCCGAAGAATCCGCTGTTGCTGACGATCATCGCGGGCTTGGCAAACGGGACGGTTTCGGCCATGTAATGCGCCGAGGTGATGGCACCGTAGAGCCGGTGGGCGAAGACGGCGACCGTCCGGGTGGCGATTTCACGCTGGACGATCCCGCCGGGCCGCAGCCGCTCGGCGATGGCCACACCGCCGGCGCGCAGCCCGCGCACGGTCACCGATGCTGACGCCGGCGAGAACGGGCCCGGCAGTGCCTCCGACAAATTGGTGGCCAGGAAGGTCGGAAAACGCGGGTCGATGGGGGTATCGAACTCCCCGTTATCTCCTGCTGGGCCAGCCCAATTGGGTTTCACCCCGTCCTCCGTCGGCGCGTCAACGGAAGGGAGATCGCCGATGTGGGCCATCCGCCAGGGCAGCGACACCACGCGCTTGCCCACGGTCACCCGGCCGCGCACCGCGAGCGCCAGATCTTCGACGCATTCACCGGAGTTCCACGCCGGCCGGAAGCCCCACTGCTCACGTAACCGCGCGGTATCCATGAACGCCGCGCCGTGCACCAGTTGCAGCTCGGCCACTTCAAAGCCCATCCGCACGACCGGGCGTCCAAGCGCCGCGGCGAGGCGCCGCAAGGTCAGCTCGCCCGAGGCCGCGAGATTGACCGGGCCACTGCCGATTCCGGTGTCCACGATCGCCCGGTTGAATAGCCTGAGAGCGTCGTCGAGATGGACGACCTGCATGAGCCGGTCGGCGGAACCGTCGGGGAATACCGGCAACGCCAGCAGCCGCCGCACCCAGTTGTCGACGTTTCGGCCGACAATCAGCGCGGAGCGGACCGCGACCCATTCCAGTCCCGACCCCTCGAGCATCTGCTCGACCCGGGCCTTGTACTGGCCGTCTGCGCTGACCGGCGTTCTCGCGTCGTGCTCGGTCTTGGGCGCGTCTCCCCCGCCGTAAACATGTGGCGAGGATGCGAAAACGATCCTCCTGGATCCGGTTTCGGCCATCGCCTGCAGAACGTTGCGGGTGCCTTCGACGTTGACCTGGTGGCTGATCCGGGCGTCGGCGCCCGGGCGGTTCGCCCACGCGCAGTGGGCGACGACATCCGCGCCGGCGATCGCGCGGGTGACCGCATCGGTGTCCCGGATGTCGGCCGCGACGAATTCGGCCGCACTGGCCCAGCTTTCGGGTCGATGACGTGCGAATCCGATGACGTCGTGGCCCTGGCTGAGCAAGCGGGAGGTCAGGCCCCGGCCAAGCGTGCCGCCGGCGCCGGTGACGGCGATTCTCACTGATTGGCCCCGCGCAAGTTCATGGCTATTCGTCGTCGTCCATTAGCGCCGCGTTGACCAGATCCTCGAGGTCCATGTCCGCGATGTCCTTCTCCGAGGTCACCGGGGCGGCCGGTGACTGTCCGTCAGCTCGACCGCCGTCGGCCTCATTCGCCAACGCGAGCAACAGCTCCAGCACTCCGGCCTGTCGCAGGCGCTTGACCGGGATCGATCCCACGGCGCGCTGAATTTCGGCTTCCCCGGGCGCGGCGGCGGGACTCTGTTGCTCGGCCGCACCGATGAGTTCCCGATGCATGTAACCGGCCAGCGCGGCGGAGTTGGGGTAGTCGAAGATCAGCGTGGGCGAAAGAGCCAACCCGGTGGCTGATTTCAGCCGGTTGCGCATCTCCACCGCGGTCAGCGAGTCGAAACCCAACTCCTGGAATGCGCGGTCCGGATCGATGGACTCCGGGCTGGAGTTGCCGAGCACGGTGGCAATGTTGGCACGCACCAAGTCCAGCAGAACCGCCTGTTGCTCGTCCTCGGGCAGCCCTTCGAGGCGCTGCAGCAGAGCCGATTTCGACTTCGCCGCGGCCAGCGAATCGTCGACCTGCCGCCGGGTCGGCGCGTTGATCAGATCGACGAACATCGGCGGTAGCGTCCCGCCGTCGAACTTGACCCGCAAGGCGGCAAGGTCGATGTGGGCGGGCAACAGGAACGGCTCGTCGACGATGAGCGCGGTGTCCATCAGTTCGAGCGCCTCGTCGGAGGACATCGCGACGATTCCGTCGCGGCCGAACCGGGCACGATCGGCGGCACCGAGCGCTCCGGTCATCGCGCTGGTCTGATCCCACAGACCCCAGGCCAGCGACATCGCGGGCAGTCCGTGCGTGCGCCGGTGCACGGCCAACCCGTCCAGGAACGAGTTCGCCGCCGCGTAGTTGGCCTGACCCGACGCTCCCGCCAGCCCCGCCATCGACGAAAACATCACGAACGCTGACACATCGAGGTCGCGGGTGAGCTCGTGCAGGTTCCATGCGGCATCGACCTTGGCCCGCAACACCGCCTCCACCCGCTCGGGCGTGAGCGATGAGATCACCGCGTCGTCGAGTACGCCGGCCGCGTGGATCACACCCGACAGCGGCCGTTGCACCGGAATATCGGCGATCACCTTGGCCAGTGCCTCGCGGTCGGCGGCGTCACACGCCACCACCTGCACCTGCGCGCCGGCGGCGTTGAGTTCCGTCACCAGTTCGGCGGCGCCCGGCGCGTCGAGACCGCGCCGGCTCACCAACACCAGGTTTCGTGCGTCGTGGCGCGTGACCAGGTGACGGGCCAATGCCGAACCCGCCATCCCGGTGGCACCGGTGATCAACACGGTGCCGGCCCCCAACGCACCACCTGGCGCAGTGGGGAGAGTCATGACGACCTTGCCCACGTGGCGGGCCTGGCTCAGATACCGCAACGCAGCCGGCGCGCGGCGCACGTCAAACCTGGTCACCGGCAACGGCCGCAGCACGTCGTCTCCAAACAAAGTGGCCAGCTCGTCGAGTATCTGCGCGATGCGGTCCGGCCCGGCCTCGAACAGGTCGAAGGCGCGGTAGCGAACGCCGGGGTGTTCCTGAGCGACCGCTTCCGGCTCGCGGATGTCGGTCTTGCCCATCTCGAGGAACACGCCGCCGGGGGCGACCAGTCGCAGGGAAGCGTCGACGAAGTCGCCGGACAGCGAGTCCAGCACCAGGTCCATGCCGCGCCCACCGGTGACCGACCGGAAGTTGTCCTCGAAGTCCAGGCTGCGGGAATCCGAGATATGGTTCTCGTCAAAGCCCATGGCCCGCAATGTGTCCCACTTACCGCGGCTGGCGGTGGCGAACACTTCCAGGCCCAGGTGACGGGCCAGCTGCACCGCGGCCATTCCCACCCCACCGGCGGCGGCGTGCACCAGCACCCGCTGGCCCCGCTTGGCGGCGGCCAGGTCCACCAGGGCGTAGAAGGCGGTGGCGAATACCACCGTGGTGGTGGCGGCCGCGGTGTGCGACCATCCAACCGGCATCTTGGCGAGCAGGCGCTGGTCGGTCCTGGCGACCGTGCCCGTGCCATCGGGGAACAAGCCCATCACGCGGTCGCCGACCGCGAAACGCCCACTGTCCGGGCCTGTTTCGATGACGACGCCGGATGCCTCGATGCCCATGACGGCGTCCGGGTCCGGGTAGAGCCCCAGCGCGATCATCACGTCGCGGAAGTTGGCGGCCAGGGCCGAGAGGGCGACCCGGACCTGCCCGGGCGCCAGCGGGGCGTCGGCGTCCGGGATGCGCTCCAACCGCAGATTCTCGAACGTGCCGTAACTGCTCATACCGAGTCGCCACGGACCATCGGCCGGGGGCACCAGCAGGCCACCGACGGCGCGACTGCCATGCACCCGCGCGGTGTACACCGCCCCGCCCCGCAGCAATACCTGCGGCTCGCCGACCGACAACGCCGCTCCGACGGACTCGTCGTCCAGCCGGCCATCGGTGTCGACGAGCACGATGCGGCCGGGGTGCTCGGTTTGCGCCGAGCGCACCAGTCCCCACACCGCCGCGCCCGCAAGATCGGTGACGTCCTCCCCCGGCAACGTCATCGCGCCGCGGGTCGCCACGACCAGGGTGCCCGCGCCGTCGCGGGCCAGCCAGGACTGCAGCACCGGCAGGATCGCGCGCGTGGCCGCGTAGACGTCGGCGACGACATCGTCGACCACCGGCGCCGATTCGAAGACCACCGCCGACGTCGGCGTCGCGTGATCGTCTGATTCCGTTGCGCCCCAAACCGATACGGTGACAGGCTGCACCGACGTCGACCGCTGCGCCGACCAGATGACCTCGAAGAGCCGGTCCGGTCCCGAACTCGAGACCGCCGCCAGCAGCTGCTGGTCGGTCACCGGCCGGGCCACCATCGACGCCACCGAGAGCACCGGCAGCCCCAATCCGTCCGCAAGTTCGATCGAGACCGCCGAATCACTCACCGGCACGATCCGCGCCCGCACCGCCGTCGCGCCCGCGGCGTGCAACGAGACCCGCTGCCAGGAGAACGGCACCAACATCGAACCTTCGGGGAGTTCGTCGCCATCGGACGCCAAGATCACCGCGTGCAGTGCCGCGTCGAGCATCACCGGGTGGACGCCGAACCCGACCGCAGAAACCCCCGCGTCCGCGGGCAGGGTCACCTCCGCGAACACTTCGTCACCGCGACGCCACATCGAGGTCAGGCCGCGGAACGCCGGGCCGTAGCCGTATCCGCGCTCGGCCAGGCGCTCATAGCCGTCGCCGACGTCGACCGCGGTGGCACCCATCGGTGGCCACACCGATAGGTCCGCACTCGGCTGCACCTCACCCGCACGCAGGACACCCTCGGCGTGCAACGACCAGCCTGAACCCGCGTCGGCACGCGAAAAGACCGACACCGCACGGGCACCCGATTCGTCAATGCCGCCGACGACGACCTGCACAGCGACCGACCCGGAGCCCGGCAACACCAGCGGCGCCGCCAGATTCAGCTCGTCGACGACGCCGCAGCCCACTTCGTCGCCGGCGCGGATCGCGAGCTCCACGAATCCGGCGCCGGGGAACAGCACCACGCCACCCACGGCGTGGTCGGCCAACCAGCCCTGCGCACCGGGCGACAACCGGCCCGTCAAAACCACCCCGCCGGACGCCGGCAGTTCCACCACGGCACCGAGGAGGGCGTGCTCGCCGGGCGCGAGCCCCAAACCCGCGGCGTCGACCGTGGCACCGTCGGCGGAGAGCCAGAACCGCCGGCGCTCGAACGCATAGGTGGGCAGTTCCACGAAATTGGCTTTGCCGATGGCGCGGCGCCAGTCCACGTCCATCCCGGCGACGAATCCCTGCGCGACCGAGTTAATCAAGGCCACCGGTTCCGGGCGGTCCTTGCGCAGCGCCGACATGGTGATCACCGGAGCGTCGGGAAGCGCTTCTTCGATCGATGCCGTCAGCCCGCTACTGGGGCCGACCTCGAGGAAGCGGTTTGCGCCGGCCGAATGCACGAAGCGCACGCTGTCGGCGAACCGCACGGCTTCGCGAATGTGCCGTTTCCAATAGGCCGCCGAGGCGAAGTCGTCGGTCGCGAGCTGGCCGGTCAGATTCGACACGATCGGTATCGTCGGGCTGCCAATGGCGAGCCCGGCCGCGACCGTGCCGAATTCGTCGACCATCGGATCCATCAACGGCGAGTGGAACGCGTGGGACACCGCCAACTGGTGGACGCGGCGCCCGTCGGCGCGGAGTTGGCCCGCAATCGCGGACACCTTGTCCTCGACGCCTGAAATGACCACCGACATCGGCCCGTTGACGGCGGCGATGCCGACGCCGGGCACCAGCAGCGGGCGCACCTCCTCCTCGGTGGCCTGCACGGCGATCATCGCCCCACCCTCGGGTAGGGCCTGCATGAAGCGGCCGCGAGCGGCGACCAATACCGCCGCATTCTCCAGCGACAAGACGCCGGCGACGTGCGCGGCCGACAGCTCACCGATCGAGTGGCCCAGCACGAAGTCGGGATGGACGCCCCAGGATTCGAGCAACCGGAACAGGGCGACTTCCACGGCGAACAACGCCGGCTGGGCGAATTCGGTGGTGTTCAGCAGCTTTTCGTCGTGGCCCCACATGACTTCGCGCAACGGCCGCAGCAGATGCCGGTCCAATTCGGCCACGACGGTGTTGAACGCCTCGGCGAACACCGCGTAGGCGGCGTGCAAACCCATGCCCATGCCGAGCATTTGGGCGCCCTGGCCGGGGAAGACGAAGGCGGTCTTGCCGCCGGGCGTGGCCGTGCCCTGGACGACCGATCCGAGTTCACCCGCGGCCAACTCGTCGAGGCCGGCCAGCAACCGATCGCGATCAGCACCGACAACGACGGCACGATGCTCGAAGTTCGACCGGCCCGCCAACGACCACGCCACGTCACCGGCGTCGAGGTCACCGTGCTGACGTACGTGCTCGGCGAGCCGGGTGGCCTGAAAGCCCAACGCCGGCAGCGACTTTGCCGATACCACCCACGGCAACACCGGCGCCGTGGCGCGTTCCACGACGGCCGCGGCCTCGACGGGCGCGGCCTCGATGATCACGTGCGCGTTGGTGCCGCTGATCCCGAACGACGACACGCCGGCGCGGCGCGGATGATTCGCCTTCCACGGCTGCGGCTCGGTCAGCAGCGCCACCGATCCCATCGACCAGTCGACGTGCGGGCTGGGTTCGTCGACGTGCAGCGTCGCCGGCAGTAGGTCGTGACGCATCGCCAGCACCATCTTGATCACGCCGGCCACACCGGCAGCGGCCTGCGTGTGTCCCATGTTCGACTTGATCGACCCCAACAGCAGGGGCTCGGCGCGGTCCTGCCCGTAGGTGGCCAACAGCGCTTGTGCCTCGATGGGATCGCCCAACGTGGTTCCGGTGCCGTGGCCTTCGACCACGTCGACCTCGGCCGCGGACAATCCGGCATTGGCCAGCGCGGCGCGCACCACTCGCTGCTGCGACGGACCATTCGGCGCGGTCAAGCCGTTGGAGGCGCCGTCCTGATTGATCGCCGAGCCCCGCACCACCGCCAGCACCAGGTGCCCCAGGCGCTGCGCGTCCGATAAGCGTTCCAGGACCAGCATGCCGCCACCTTCGGAGAACCCGGTGCCGTCGGCTGCCCCCGCGTAGGCCTTGCACCGGCCATCCGCGGACAGCCCGCGCATGCGGCTGAACTCCACGAAGATGTCGGGTGTGGCGTTGACGGTGACGCCGCCGGCCAGCGCCAGGTCGCACTCGCCGGAGCGCAGCGACTGCGCCGCCATGTGCAACGCCACCAATGACGACGAACACGCCGTGTCCACCGACACCGCCGGCCCCTCCAGCCCCAGCACATACGAGACTCGGCCCGACGCGACGCTCGACGACTGCCCGGTCAGGCGGAAGCCCTCCGCGGCCGGCGCGGCGCCCATGCCGTAGCCCTGCGTGTAGACGCCGGCGAACATGCCCGTCGCGCTTCCCCGCAACGCACCGGGCTCAATCCCGGCCCGCTCCAAAGCTTCCCACGACAACTCGAGGAACATCCGCTGCTGCGGATCCATGGCCAGCGCCTCGCTCGGCGCGATGCCGAAGAAGGCGGGGTCGAAGTCCGCGACTCCGTCCACGAAGCCGCCGGTGCGGGTGTAGCAGGTGCCCGGAACATCGGGATCCGGGCTGTAAATGCCGGCCAGATCCCAACCGCGGTCGGCGGGGAACTCCGAGAGCACGTCGCGGCGCTCGATGAGCATCTGCCACAAATCGTCGGGGGAATTCACCCCGCCCGGATAGCGGCAAGACATGCCGACGATCACGATCGGGTCGTCGCCGACGGCGCGAACGACAGGGGCGGGCGTGATTTCTTGTGGCACCCCGGCCAGTTCGCTACGGATGTAGCCCGCCAGCCCGTTCGGCGTCGGGTAATCGAAGATAAGGGTGGGTGAAAGCGCCAGCCCGGTGGCCGTTTTCAGCCGGTTACGCATTTCGACCGCGGTCAGTGAGTCGAAGCCCAGATCCTGGAACGCCTTGTCCGGGTCGACCGCCTCCGGCGTGGTGTTGCCCAACACCGTGGCGATGTGCGAGCGAACCAGGTCCAGCAGCACCGCGTGCTGTTCCGGTTCTGGCAACCCGTGCAGACGATGCGCCAGAGCGGATTTCGACTTCGCGGCCGCCAGCGAGTCGTCGACCTGGCGCCGCGCCGGCGCGTTGACGAGGTCGGCGAACATCGGTGGCACCGCGGCGGCGTGGGCCCGCAGCGCGTTCAGGTCGATGCGGGCGGGCGCCATGAACGGCTCGTCGACAATCAGTGCGGTGTCGAACAACTCCATCGCCTCGTCCGAAGACAGGGCCAGGATCCCGTCGCGACCGAGGCGGGCGAGGTCGGCGGAGTCCAGCCCACCGGTCATGGCGCTGGCCTGGTCCCACAGCCCCCACCCGAGTGAGATCGCGGGCAACCCGAGCGCGCGCCGATGCGCGGCCAACCCGTCCAGGAAGGAGTTGGCCGCCGCGTAGTTACCCTGCCCCGACGACCCGACCAGGCCGGCCATGGACGAGAACATGACGAACGCCGATACGTCGAGATCACGAGTGAGCTCGTGCAGGTTCCAGGCCGCGTCCACCTTGGCGCGCAACACCGCATCGACTCGGTCCGGAGTCAACGACGTGACGACCGCGTCGTCGAGCACACCGGCGGCGTGGATCACCCCAGTCAGTGGTTGGTTCGCCGGAATATCGGCGATCACCGCGGCCAGCGCCTCCCGGTCGGCCGCGTCGCACGCGACCGCGCGCACCCGTCCCCCGGCTTCTTCCAGTTCGGTGATCAACTCGGCGGACCCCGGCGCATCCGGACCACTGCGGCTCAGCAACACCACGTTCCGCACACCGTGTTGCGTGACCAAGTGGCGGGCCAGCGTCGAACCCGCCATTCCGGTGCCACCGGTGATCAGCACGGTCCCGGCCGCCCAGGCGTCCGGAACCGTCATGACGACCTTGCCGACGTGGCGGGCCTGGCTCAGGTACCGCAACGCCGCACGGGCGCGTCGAATGTCGAAGGTGGTCACCGGCAATGGCCGCAGCACACCGGCGTCGAACAACCCGGCCAACTCGATCATCCACTGATGCATCCGCGGACGGCCGGGCTCGAAGAGGTCGAAGGCGCGGTAGCGCACGCCCGGATATTCCTGGGCGATCACGCCGGGATCGCGGATGTCGGTCTTGCCCATCTCCAAGAACACGCCGCCGGGAGCGACCAGCCGCAGGGAGGCATCGACGAAGTCGCCGGCCAGTGAATCCAGCACCACATCCATCCCGGCCTTGCCGGTCCTGCCGGTCACCGCCCGGAACTTCTCCTCGAACTCCAGGCTGCGGGAATCCGAGATGTGGTCGTCGTCGAAACCCATGGCCCGCAACGTGTCCCACTTACCCCGGCTGGCAGTCGCGAATATCTCGAGACCCAGATGCCGGCCCAACTGGACCGCCGCCATGCCGACACCGCCGGCTGCCGCATGCACCAACACCCGCTGGCCCGGCTTGACATCGGCCAGGTGGACAAAGGCCATGTACGCGGTGGTGAAGACGGCCGAGATGGCGGCGGCCTCGGCGTATGACCAGTCCGCCGGCATCGGCTGCAGCAGGCGGACGTCGCCGGCGACCAGCGTGCCGCTTCCGTCGGGGAAGAACCCGTAAACCGAGTCGCCGACGGCGAATTCGGTTACACCCGGGCCGACCTCGACCACCACGCCGGCGCCTTCGCCGCCGAGCAGCGCGTCGTGGGTGAACATGCCCAGGGTGATCATGATGTCGCGGAAGTTGGCGGCGATAGCGCGCAGGGCCACCCGAACCTGACCCGGCTCCAACGGCGCGTCGGCGTTCGGAACCGGCTCCAGCCGCAGGTTTTCGAACGTGCCGGCGCTGCTGATACCCAGACGCCAGGGCCCGTCACCGGGGGGCACCAAGAGATCGTCGACTGCGCGGCTCGCCCGCACCCGCGCCGTATGGACCTGGCCGTTGCGCAGCAAGATCTGGGGCTCCCCGGCCGCGAGCACCGACGCGACCACCTGATCATCCAGCGGCACATCGGAATCCACCAGGACAATCCGGCCGGGATGCTCGGTTTGCGCTGAGCGCACCAGGCCCCATACCGCCGCGCCGGGCAGATCGGTGACGTCCTCCCCCGCCAATCCCACCGCGCCGCGAGTCGCCACGACCAGCACACCGGCGTCGCGCTCGGTCAACCACGACTGCACGGCGGTCAGCGCCCGGTGGGTACGCTCATAAGTTGCGGTTACCGGATCCTGTTCGGTGGCAACCGATTCCAGAATCTCGTAGGCCGGGGCCGGGTTGGCGGCGGCCGGCACGGTCGCCGGCGACCACGCCAGTTCGAACAGTCGCTCGGGGCCCGAGGTCGACATCGCCGCACGCAGTTGACGCTCACTGACCGGGCGGGCAACCATTGCGCCCACGGACAACACCGGCAGGCCCAGCCCGTCGGCTAGCTCGATCGAGATCGAAGCGCCCCCGCCGGTCTGGGGGCCCCGGTTGGTCGGGGCAATCCGGGCGCGCACCGCGGTCGCACCCGCGGCGTGTAACGAAACGTCCTGCCAGGAGAACGGCAACATCACATCGACCGGCTGGCCCGCCGCCTGCTGGGCCATGATGACGGCGTGCATCACCGCGTCGAGCAGGGCCGGGTGCACGCCGAACCCGCCGGCGCCTCCGGCCGCGTCCGGCAGTCGCACCTCGGCGAACACCTCGTCGCCGCGGACCCACGTCGCGGTCAATCCCCGGAACGCCGGGCCGTAGCCGTACCCATGCCCGGCCAGCCGGTCGTAGCCGTCGGCCACGTCCACCGCGACCGCGCCCGCGGGCGGCCACACCGACAGATCGGCGCCGGGTTCAATCGACCGGGAGCTCAAGACTCCCTCCGCGTGACATATCCATCCCGAACCGGCGTCGGCACGGGAAAACACCGAGACGGCGCGCCGTCCCGAATCGTCGCTGGGACCGACAACCACCTGCAGGGCAACCGAACTGGCGGCAGGCAACATCAGGGGCGCCTGCAGCGTCAACTCGTCGACCACCGAACAGCCGACTTCGTCACCGGCCCGGATCGCCAACTCGACAAACCCAGCGCCCGGGAAAACGGCCGCACCGGAGACCGCGTGATCGCCCAGCCACCCCTGCAGGCTGGGTGACAGACGACCCGTCAGCAGCACCCCGTCGGAAGCCGGCAGCTCGACGACCGCACTGAGCAACGCGTGCTCGCTGGTCCCGAGCCCCAAGCCTGCGGCGTCGGCTCCGATGCCCTCGCCGGACAGCCAAAACCTGCGCCGGTCAAAGGCGTACGTCGGCAGCTCCACGAAGCCTGCCCCGGACAACACACCACGCCAGTTCACGCTCACACCGGCCACGAATGCGGCGGCGGCCGACGTGAGGAACCGCTCGAGGCCGCCGTCATCGCGGCCCAGGGTGGGAATCACGATGGCCTCGGTGTCGCCGGCCGAGTTTTTCAGGCAGTCGTTCACGGTGTCTTCGATGCCGGCGATGAGCGCGGGATGCGGACTGGATTCGATGAACGTCCGATACCCGTGCTCGCATGCTGCGCGCACCGCTTGGTCGAACTGCACGGTCTGGCGGATGTTGCGATACCAGTAGGCGGCATCCAGACCGGCGGTGTCCAAACGGCTTCCGGTCACGGTGGAAAAGAAGGCAATGCGGGAGGAACTCGGCTCGATGCCGGCCAGCGCCTCGGCCAGCTCATCCCGAATCGCCTCGACCTCGACCGAATGCGACGCATAGTCCACATCGATCCGGCGAGTGCGCAGCTCCAGGTCGACGCAGAACCCGACGAGTTCGTCGAGCGCGGCCACTTCGCCCGATACCACCACCGCAGAGCGTCCGTTGACGGCCGCGATGCTGACGCGGTTACCGTAGGGCGCCAACAGTTCCCGCGCCCGTTCGGTGCTGCAGGCGATGGAGAGCATGCCACCGGAGTGGGCCAGCGACCGCAACAACTTGCTGCGCAGCGTGACCACCCGAGCGGCATCGCGCAGCGACAGCGCGCCCGCGACATACGCCGCGGCGATCTCCCCCTGCGAATGGCCGATCACCGCGTCCGGGTTGACTCCGATCGATTTCCACAGTTCTGCCAGGGACACCATCATCGCGAACAGCACCGGCTGCACCACGTCCACGCGATCCATGCCCGGGGCACCGGGGACACCACGCAGGACGTCGATCAGCGACCAGTCCACGAATTCCGCGAACGCTTCCGCGCACGCGTCGATCTGCTGCGCGAATACCGGTGCGGTGTCCAGCAATTCGATGCCCATACCCAGCCATTGGGAACCTTGGCCGGGGAACACGAAGACGTTCTTGCCCGCCGGCACCGCGCTGCCCTGAATGACCGAACCGGCCGGGTCGTCACCAGCCAACTCGTCCAGCCCGGCGAGCAACCGATCCCGGTCGTCACCGACCACGACGGCCCGATGCTCGAAGGTCGCGCGGCCCGCCAGCGTCCAGGCCACGTCGGCGGCATCCAGCTCGCCATGGCCGCGCAGATGTCCGGCCAGCCTGGCCGCCTGAGACCTCAACGCCGGCAAAGATTTCGCCGAAACCACCCACGGCATCGCAGCGGGCCGCGGCCGGTCCGCCAGCGGCTCGGGCGCCGGGACCGCCTCGATGATCACGTGTGCGTTGGTGCCGCTGATCCCGAACGACGACACCCCGGCCCGTTGCACGCGGCGACTCGCCGGCCAGGGCTGCGCTTCGGTCAGCAACGAGACCGCTCCCGCCGACCAATCGACATGCGGGCTGGGCACATCCACATGCAGTGTCGCCGGCAACATTTCGTGGCGCATAGCCTGCACCATCTTGATCACGCCGGCCACGCCCGCCGCGGCCTGGGTGTGGCCCATGTTCGACTTGATCGACCCCAGCCACAGCGGCTCGGACCGGTCCTGGCCGTACGTCGCCAACAACGCCTGGGCCTCGATCGGGTCGCCCAACGTGGTGCCGGTTCCGTGGCCTTCCACCACGTCGACGTCGGCCGTCGACAAGCCGGCATTGGCCAGCGCCGCTCGTACCACCCGCTGCTGCGACGGACCATTCGGCGCGGTCAGCCCGTTCGATGCACCGTCCTGATTGACCGCCGAGCCGCGCACCAACGCCAGCACTGGGTGACCCAACCGCCGTGCATCCGAGAGCCGCTCGACGACGAGCATCGCGCCGCCCTCCGACCAGCCGACGCCGTCGGCCGCTCCGGCGTAAGCCTTGGACCGGCCGTCGGGGGCCAGCCCCCGGTGGCGGCTGAATTCGACGAAGACCGTCGGGGTCGCGTTGACGGTCGCGCCGCCGGCCAGTGCCAGATCGCACTCCCCCGACCGCAACGACTGCACCGCCATGTGCAACGCCACCAACGACGACGAACACGCCGTGTCCACCGACACCGCCGGGCCCTCGAGCCCCAGCACATACGACACCCGGCCGGACGCGACGCTGGAGGTCATGCCGGTCAGGCGGTAACCCTCGATCTCTTCGGCGAGCATGCCGTAGCCCTGGACGATAAGCCCGGCGAACACACCGGTCGCGCTGCCCCGCAGCCCGCTGGGGTCGATGCCGCCCCGTTCCAACGCCTCCCACGACAGTTCCAGCAGCATCCGATGCTGCGGATCCATCGCGAGCGCTTCGCTCGGAGCGATGCCGAAGAAGGCCGAATCGAAGTCGGCGACGCCGTCCACGAAACCGCCGGTCCGCGCGTAGGTCTTGTGGCGGGCGTCGGGGTCGGGGTCGTACAGGCTCGCCAGGTCCCAGCCGCGATCGTTGGGGAACTCCGTGATCACATCGCGGCCGTCGGCCACCATCTGCCACAGGTCTTCCGGTGTCTCGACTCCGCCGGGGAAGCGGCAGGACATACCGACGATCGCGATCGGCTCGCTCGACCGCTCCAGCAGCGCACGGTTCGTGCGTTTCAGGCGCTCGACCTGGACCAGCGCTTTGCGCAGCGCTTCGGTCGCATGCTGGAGTTGATCCACCATCACTACCTCTCGCCTAACTTGGCCGTCAGCTGCCCCGATGCGACTCTCGCCGAGTCACGGAATTTGCTGCACGATGCGATGCCGTGCCGCTCTCCGGCCCAAGAATGTCGCTGGTGAGTATGGCCAACTCTGACGGTATTTCAAAACGTCCGATGCTCCCGGCTGCTACAGAAGAACCGGCTTCGGCGTGAGGCACGCCTTGTCCCAAGGGATCCGGAACGCGCCGTTGCGCCCGCGGGTGTCGGGGCATCCCGCGACCCCGGTACGCCGGGATACAACTGACGCGCCGTCCATGGCGTGACTGTACCCGGCTATGCATCGGCAGTGGTCAGGACGGCTCAGACGCCCACTCGGCGCCAGCCGTCGGCCGCCCGGGCTGCAGTGATCAGCAGGTCGCACAATTCGCGCAGTTCGGTCGCCTGCGCTCCCTCGTCGAGGGCGGTCGCGACATCCTCCGCCGCGCACCGCACCTGGTAGACCCGGTCGGACAGGTCGGCGGCGTCGTCGGCCGACAGGACCACCGCGTCGGGAGGCAAGGCCAGCGAGGCCCCGGCGCCACCCCGGGTCAACGAGGCGCGTTGTTCGTATGCCCGCTGCCTGCACGACTGGCGGCAGTACTGGCGTCGCCGTCCCATCCCGGCGTCGGACACGTCCCGACCGCACCAACGACACGGCTGCGGGCGGGGACGGCGGCTCACGCCTGCCGACTTTAGTCGGGATTGCGCGGCGATCCCGGTATCATTGAAGGTCGCGTCGCGTACGCCGCCCGCCGACCGGGGAACTACGCGGACCGCCGCAACGTTTGCCAAGCGGACAGAATTGCATTACAGCAGCCCGAGAGTTCAAAAGACCTAGAGGAGTAGCAACATGGCTGATCGCGTCCTTAGGGGCAGCCGGCTCGGAGCCGTGAGCTACGAGACCGACCGCAACCACGACCTGGCGCCGCGGCAAATCGCGCGGTACCGCACGGAGAACGGCGAGGAGTTCGAGGTTCCGTTCGCCGACGACGCCGAGATTCCCGGCACCTGGCCCTGCAAGAACGGCATGGACGGCACGCTGATCGACGGCGACCTGCCCGAGCCGAAGAAGGTCAAGCCGCCGCGTACGCACTGGGACATGCTGCTGGAGCGCCGTTCGGTCGAGGAGCTCGAAGAGCTACTCAAGGAGCGGCTCGAAATCATCCGGTCACGCCGCCGCGGCTGACCCCCGACCGCATTAGCTGCGGTTGTCGGCGCGCTGGGTGCCGGCCCGGGCCTTGCGGCCCTCGAAGCCCCATCGGGTGACCTTCATCAGCGCCTCGCGGATATTCGATCCGCTCATCTTGGAGACGCCGAGTTCACGCTCGGTGAAGGTGATCGGCACCTCGACGATGACGAACCCGCTGCACACGGTGCGCCAGGTCAGGTCGATCTGGAAGCAGTAGCCCTTGGAGTCCACCGCCTCCAGGCCGATCGCCTCGAGGACTTCTCGGCGGTAGGCACGGTAGCCGGCGGTGATGTCATGAACGCCGATTCCCAGGGCGAGCCGCGCATAGGTGTTGGCCGTCCACGACAGCGCCCAGCGCCGCCACGGCCAATTTCGGACCGACCCGCCCTCGACGTAGCGGGATCCGATGGCCAGGTCGGCTCCGGCGTCGACGGCGTCCAGGAGACGGTGGAGCTGCTCGGGCGCGTGGCTGCCGTCGGCATCCATCTCCACCAGCACCGAGTAGTCGCGGCTCAGACCCCAGGCGAAGCCCGCCAGGTACGCCGCGCCCAGGCCGTCCTTGGCGGTGCGGTGCATCACGTGGGTGCGACCGGCATCGGCGGCCGCCAGTTCCTCGGCGAGCTCGCCGGTGCCGTCGGGGCTGCTGTCGTCGACGATGAGCAGGTGCACGTGCGGACAGGCGTCCTTCAGCCGCCGGTGGATCACCGGCAGGTTCTCCCGCTCGTTGTAGGTGGGGATGATCACCAGGACGCGCTCGCTGGGACGCTTTCCCGGGTCCCGGGGCGCCGGCTGGCCGGTGGTCATGTAGCTCCTCTGTGTCGCCCGATGTGTCGCGACGGTCGTCGGCCGCCCTCGTGGAGCGGAGTGTAGTCACCGCCGTCCTCCGGCCCCGCCTGGTCCCCGTCCTCGTCGGGCGGGGTTTCGCCCGGTGGCGTACCGGCTTTCGGGGATTCGTCCGGGGCCTCGGACCTCCGACGAATCGGACGCGGGAACCATCTATTGTGCCGTATCCCGGCCAGAATGGCCGCTCCGGCCGCCGCGACCAGGAGCCATTGCAGGACGGGACCCCAGCGGGTCGCCGGCGTCAGTTTGGTCTTCAGGCGCACCTGGATGTCCAGGTAATCGGGCTGGAAGAAGTCGGTGCGAACCAGCTCGGCGCCGTCCGGCGCGATCACCGCGCTGATCCCGGTGGTGCCCGCGACCACCAGGTATCGGTCGTGTTCGACGGCCCGCACCTTGGCGAATCCCAGCTGCTGTTCGCTCATCGTCTTGTTGAAGGTGGCGTTGTTGCTGGGCACGGCGAGCAACTGAGCACCGTTGAGGACCGCTTTGCGCGGGACGCGGTTGAAAATCACTTCCCAGCACGTGGCCACCCCGACCGGCACCCCGGCGATGTGGACGACGTCCGTGCCGGGCCGGGGCACCATGTTCCCGGCGCGGTTGGCGTACGAGGACAGATGGCTGAAGAGCCAGGGCATCGGCAGGTATTCGCCGAAGGGCTGCACGATTTCCTTGTCGTGCCGGTCGGCTGGTCCGGTCGACGGGTTCCACACGATCATCGTGTTGGTGTACTGCGGATTCTCCGGCGGGCTGCCGGGCAGTTCCGACACGGTGCCGATCAGGATCGGCGCGCCGATCGCCGTCGCGGCCTGCGATATCTCCAGCGCGGCGTCGACGTTGACCAATGGATCGATGTCCGACGAGTCCTCCGGCCAGATGACGAATTGGGGTTGCGGCGCCTGTCCCGCTCGCACGTCCTCCGCCAGCCGCAGGGTCTCGCGGACGTGGTTGTCGAGCACGGCCCGACGTTGCGCGTTGAAGTCGAGACCCAGCCGCGGCACATTCCCTTGCACCACCGCGACGGTTACCGAAGGTTCGCCGCCCGATCCCGTGCCGGCGTGCCGAACCTGCGGCCAGACGACGACGGACGCGAACAGCACGAGGCAGATGCAGACGCCCGGCAGCACCACGGCGGGCGGTTCCGCATCGGCGCTCGCCGATTCGTCGGCGCCGCGGTGCGCCCGCTTACCGGCGCGCCACCACTTCACGATCTCCAGTTCGATGGCGGTTGCGCTGAACCCAACCAGGACGATCGCCATCGAGAGCAACGCGGCTCCCCCGAGCTGGACCAACGGCAAGAAGGGGCCTTGCGCCTGGCCGAATGCCACCGACCCCCATGGGAAGCCGCCGAACGGGACGATCGATTTCAGCCATTCCTGGGCCGTCCACACCAGCGCGAACCACACGGGCCAGCCCGGCAGCTGCCGCACCAGCACGGCGCCCAGGCCGAAGAGGGCGGGAAACAGCGCGCACGTCATCGCCAGCACCATCCAGGGCACGGCGCCGACGAGCATGCTGATCCACGGCAGCAGCGGCAGATAGAACGCCAGTCCGAAGAGAAACCCGTAGCCCAAACCGCCCGTCGGCGTCGTCGCCGGATGCTTGAGCACCCAGGCCAGCAGCGCGGCCGCGACGACCGCGCCCCACCACCAGTTCAGCGACGGGAAGCTGGTGAAGAGCAGGACACCGCCCGCGATGGCGCAAACCAAGCGGGTCAGCCGAGGCAGCATGGCGGCCCGGACGGCAGGCAGCCGGGTGAGCGCCCCGGCGCCCACCCGGCGTGCCGCGGCCGCCATGCGGTCCGTCAGCGGTGGCGCGCCGGGTTCCGGGGAGTCGACGTCGTCTTCGGGCTTGTCGTCGCGCTCCGACGCGGCTGCGCCGCTTGCCGGGTCGGTATCGGGGTGCGCCGCGGGGTCGTCGTCCACCGGGTCGGACTCGCCGGCTCCCTCGGGGCGGTCCTTTCGGCCGGGCCGGTCCTCAGCCATGGATGACAGCGCCCCGATGCACCGTTCGCCGGCATTGCGGCAGGGCGTCGTTCGGGCCCAGGCGCGGCAAGGCCGGCACCCGGGCACGCGGGTCGGTCGACCAGCGCTGCACGGCGTCGCGAGGTGCGTGGACGTCGAGGGGCCCGGCGTCCCATACGGCATAGGAGGCCGGCGCACCGGGCACCAGGGTCCCCGTCTTGCCGTCGTGGACACCGGCGGCCCGCCAGCCACCACGGGTTGCGGCGGCGAACGCGGCGCGCGCGGAGACCGCGCTGCCAGGGGTCCGATGGTTGACCGCCGCGCGCACGCTCGCCCAGGGTTCGAGGCCTGTTACCGGTGCGTCGGAACCAAGCGCGAGGGGCACGCCTTGGGATGCTAACAGCGCTAACGGATTGAGCCGACTGCCTCGTTCGGCGCCGAGGCGGCGCGCGTACATGCCCTCGCGGCCACCCCACAACGCATCGAAGTTGGGCTGCACGCTGGCGATGACGCCCCAGTGCCCCAGCCGGGCGGCCTGCTCGGTGGTGACCATTTCGACGTGCTCGAGGCGGTGCCCGCACCGGGCGACGGCGACCGCCCCGAGCTGCGCGACGACCCGCTCGAAGGCAGTGACAACCGCGGAGACGGCGGCGTCGCCGATGACATGGAAGCCCGCGGTCACCTCCGCCTCGGTGCACGCCCGCACGTGTGCCTCGATGGCGTCGGGGTCCAGATAGCAGCTGCCCAGCCGGTCCTCGGCGTCGGCGTACGGCTTGTGCAGCCAGGCGGTGCGCGACCCGAGCGCGCCGTCGACGAAGAGATCGCCGGCCAGCCCGCGGGCTCCGGTCTCCTCGATGAGCGCACGCGCGCGTGCGGGCGTGGTCACCGCCTCACCCCAGTAGCCGGTGACCTCGACGCCTCGAACACCGTCACCGAGGGAGCGCAGCTGCAGCCAGTCGTCCAGCCCACCGATCTCGGGCCCCGCGCATTCGTGCACCGCGACGATGCCGGCCGCCGCGGCGGCCCGCAGGGCGGCCGCGCGCGCCTCGGCCAGCTGCTCGGGCGTCAACAGGCCGCGGGCGGCCGCGCGGACAAGGTGGTGGGCGTCGCCGGTGAGCGGCCGGTCGGGTGCGTAGCCGACAGCCGCCGTTAGGTCCGCGACCAGCCGGCGCAGCCCCGTCGAGGCGAGCGCCGAGTGCACGTCGACCCGGGACAGGTAGGCGGCGCGGTCACCGAGCACGGCATCAAGGTCGGCGGTGCTCGGCGGGCTGTTCTCGGGCCACGACGACTCGTCCCAGCCATGCCCCCACACCGGCCGGCCGGGGTGGGCTGCCGCATAGTCGGCGAGCATCTGGATGCACTGCGTGCGCGAGCTCGCCGGGCGTAGATCGAGCCCGCTGAGTGTCAGGCCCGTCGCGGTCAGGTGGATGTGGCTGTCCACGAAGCCGGGCGCCACGAAGCCGCCGTTCAAGTCCTCGACGTCCGCGCCCGGAAACGAGCTGCGGCCGACGTCATCGCTGCCCAGCCAGGCGACCACGCCGTCCCGCACCGCCATGGCGGTGGCGTCGGGATGGGTCGGGCTGTGCACCCGGCCGTTGACCAGCAGCGTGTCGCTCACAGGGCAAAACTACGTGTGGTCGCGGGCCGGTGGTTAGTCCCAGGCGGGCCGCCCCGGGTATCCGCCCCGCACCGGCTCGTTCGGTAGGGCGGGCGGCCTGATGTCGTGGACGTCCACGACCTCGCCGTCGATGTAGTCGTCCGCCGCAGCACCCCCGCGCTGACGCACGCCGGCGGCGAACAGCGTCGTGTCGACGAACAGCGGCACCCGCCGCCGTAGGCCACGCACCGCGACCGCGGCCAGACCGGGGCCGACCGCCGCGCGGACGGGCCGCATCAGCAGCAGGAGCCCCAGGGCCGTGGTGACCAGTCCGGGCACCAGGACCAGCAGGGTGGCCAGCGTGACCAGCGTCCCGTCACGCACCGCGGTGCGCGGTTCGGCCAGTCCGGAGCGCAGGTGCCCGATCTGACGGAGCAGGTGCGAGCCCATCACCGGCACCAGAAGGCCCCACCCGAGCAGGAAGGTGCCCGCCAGCGCCAGCAACGTCCAACCCCAACCGATCGTCGAAACCAGGGCGATGGTCGCCGCCAGCTCGACGGCGGCGTAGACGAGAAACAGCCGTGACAGCATGTCCAGCCAACGTCCGCCGACGGCGTCGAAGTTCCCATGGTGGTGCCCGGGGCGATTGCAGTTAGATGACGCTATGACCACGATTGAGATCGACACGCCCGACGGACCGATCGACGCGCTGCTGGACCTTCCCAGCGGTGAAGGCCCGTGGCCCGGCGTGGTCGTGATTCACGACGCGTTCGGCTACGGCAGGGACAAGGAGTCGACGAACAAGCGCATCGCGCAGGCCGGGTATGTGGCGATCACCCCGAACATGTACGCGCGCGGCGGCCGCATCCGCTGCATCACCCGGGTGATGAAGGAGCTGCAGACGCAGCGCGGCCGCGCCCTGGACGACATCCTGGCGGCCCGCGACCACGTGAAAGCCATGCCCGAATGTTCCGGTCAGGTCGGCATCGCGGGTTTCTGCATGGGCGGCCAGTTCGCTTTGGTGATGTCTCCCAAGGGGTTCGGCGCCTCGGCGCCGTTCTATGGCGCTCCCCTGCCCCGCAACCTCGACAAGACGCTCGATGGGGCGTGTCCCATCGTGGCCAGCTTCGGCGCCCGTGACCCGCTGGGGAGGGGCGCGCCCGAGAAGCTGCGCGAGACCATCGCCAGCAAGAACATCACCGCCGACGTGAAGGTCTATCCCGGTGTCGGGCACAGCTTCGCCAACGACCTACCCGCCCAGCCGCTGCTGCGGATCACCGGTTTCGGCTACGACGAGGCCGCCACCGAGGACGCCTGGCGCCGGGTGTTCGCGTTCTTCGGCGAACATTTGGCGTCGGGCGCGACGACGTAGTTGCGTCACACCAGCTTTCGCGACAGGACCGTCGCGAACGTGTGCGTATCTCCCGGCCAGCGCGCCGACAGGTAGCTGCCGTCGTCGACGACGAACGCGGGCCGCGAGTCGCTCGCGGTGTCGCGTGACATCCCGGAGGATTTGCGCCGCCACCCCTGCGAACCGCGCACGACGTCGCAGAAATCCGTCGAATTTTCAAGTGCGCGAGTCACTTCCGACTGCACCGACATGTAACCGCGGGGCTGGCCGGGCTGCTCGGTGTAGGTCCGGTAGTAGTTTCGATCCCAGAATCGGGTGAACCGCGTCAATCGCCACGCCAGGCCCTCCATCGCCCACGTCAACGCGGTGGTCTTGTGCCCGTAGAGCACCGAATGACCCGTCGCGGGGTCGACGCTGCGCGCGGCGAGCAGCACGCCGTGACAGATGGCGGCGACGATGACCCCCCGCTTGAAGGCGTCGACGACGAGCCGGTGCAGGACGTCACTGTCGACGTAGCTGCGCATGCCGCGGGCGCGATGCCCCCCGGGCAGCAGCAGGGCGTCGACTCCGTCGAGACCGGCTTGCGCCCACGCGATCGGGTGCTGAAACTCGTTTGACGCCAACATGTCCCGGTACGCTTTTCGCCCGTCCTTATTCGCGCGCAGCATCAGCCCGATCACCGGGACGGCGCCCAGCACCGGCAGGGCGGACCACGCGTCCAAACCGCGGCCGCTCAGCATGATGTCGTCCGCCGCACCGGGCGATCCGCTTTCGGTGGCGAACACCACCCGATGGCCGTCGCGGGTCAGGACGCGCCAGCTGACGGCGACCTCGGTCGGGTCGAAGTCGCGGTCCGGGATCGGAACGAGAACGGTGCCCATGAGGCCCCTAGGCCGGCGCCACCCTGAGCTCGAGACCGACATTGTTCTCCATGCCGCCGCGCAGCTTGCTGAAGAGATTGAACACCTTGCCGACGATGCCGTAGCGCTTTCCGATCGCGTCGTACACCACCGCGGTCTGCGACTTGTCCAGGATCGCGGCGGTGCCTTCGACGGCCTCGCTGGTCGGGCGACCCTGCATGGTGCAGGTGGCCAGCGTGACCCGCGGAGTGTTGCGAATCCGCTTGACCTTCCAGGACTTTTCCTGAGTGATGACCAGGAGCCGGTCTTGGTCGGCGGCCGCCCAAATCGGCGTCGGCTTGGCCTTGTTGTCTTTGGTGAAGGTGGTCAACAGGATGTACTGCGCCTTGGCGAGATCGGCGAATGCGGGCGTCACGGTAACAACCTACGCTGCACGACCCGTCATTGACATCGTGAGCGCTCACTGCGATAGTCATGGCACCGTTAAACGAAAATATTGTTTTCAGTTAACACTGGCGGCACGACGGAAGCGGAGAACGTGAGCGAGCCGAGAACACCGCTGGCGTGGCTGCCGTTCTCAATCACAGAGGCAGCGTTGTCGGAAGAACTCGGCAATGTGGACCTCTTCCAGGCGTGGTCCCATCTGCTGACCCGGCTAGGTAAAGCCGCACGGGCCGTCGAATCCGACCCGGCGAGTCGAAACCGAATCGACCTCGCCGCCGGCATCCGGCATCTGTTGGTGTTGCTTGCCGCCGGAATCGACGAGGTGCTGCGATTCGATCCGGACCCGGTTCTGAGCGTCCGCCGTACCAGCACTGACGACCTGGTGACCTGGGGCATGGAGTGCCCCGATTGCCTGTACACCCGTGCGGTGTTGCGCGGCGGCGAGAGTTATCGGCTGTTCGGGAATCGAGGCACCGCGCGGTACGTCGGGCTGCAGACAATGAACGGCATCGCCGCGACGGCGAACGAACTGGTGGATGAGCTCGACGTGGATGCGGACGGCAACTTCGAGGTCGTGCTGTCAGCCGATCACCGACCGGGAAATTGGATGCGCATCGAGGGAGACCATCCCACGTTGACGGTGCGGCACTTCTTCTACGACTGGGACACCGAGGCGGCCTCATCGCTGCGCATCGAGCGAATCGGCGAAGAGGTGCAGACCGACGGCCCATCAGTTGATCCGGACGTGGTGGTGTCGCGGCAGATCACCGCGCTCGGTGACTTCGTCGGCGACAATCTCGCGTTCTTCCTGCAATTCGGCGCCGCGGCACCGCCCAACGGATTCCTGCCGCCGATCGACCGCACCGATATGGGTGCGGCGGCGGAGAACAGGCCGGTGATCGGCCGGTGGGAGCTGGGCCCGAATGAGGCGCTCATCGTCGAAGTGGAGCCGCCCCAAGGTCTTTACTGGAGCTTCTCCATCGGCAATCCGTGGTGGGAGACGATCCATTACGGACGCCACCAGTCCAGCCTCAACGCCCATCAGGCCGTCGTGGACGCCGATGGCATGGTGCGCTTGGTGCTGTGCTCTGACGATCCGGGGGTCGCCAATTGGCTCGACACCGCCGGCCACAGCAACGGCCCGATCATCCTGCGCTGTGTGCGCACCGAGACGGCGCCGACGCCGACCACCCGCGTCGTGCCGTTCGGCGAGATCGATGCGCAGTTACCTCCGGATACCACAAAAATCACTCCCGAAGAGCGCCGGTCCGTCCTCGCGGCGCGTCGGCGCGCCGTGCACAAGAGGTTTGCGCAATGACGTTCGACGCCGACGAGTTGGAAGACGGCGCCCGCGCCGCAACGGGTCTCGAGGATTTCGGTTCGCCCTACTATCGCGAGGGGCTCGAACGCATCGTCGATGCGCTCAACACCGAGGCCGACCTCAACGACATGGGCCGGATCATCCAGCACGCCACCATCAGTAACGCGTTGATTCAGCGCCTCAAGATCGAGGACACCTACGGCCGCCACCCCGAGATCGACGACGAGGTGGTCGACGGCCCCGTATTCGTGATCGGGTTACCCCGCACCGGGACGACCGCTTTGAGTCAGCTGGTGGCCGCCGACCCGCAATTCCGGTCGCTAAGGATGTGGGAATCGCAAGCCCCCACCCCGCCGCCGGAGGCCGCGACCCAACACACCGATCCGCGGATCGCACAGGCCGAGGCCGGGCTGAAGATGCTCGACGACATGTTCCCGCTGATGAAGACGCTGTACAACTCCGAGCCAACGGCACCGACCGAATGCCAGGACCTGATGGGAATGAGCTTCCGCACCTTCCACTTCGACGGGGCCGTTCGCGCGCCCGGCTACCTCGCGTGGCTGATGGACTGCGACATGCGCGGGACCTACACGTTTCACCGGCGAGTGCTCAAGCTGTTGCAGTGGCATTGTCCGCCGGCTCTGTGGCACCTCAAGACGCCCGTGCACATGTTCGCACTCGACGCGCTGGTCGAGGCTTACCCGAACGCGAAATTCCTTTGGAGCCATCGTGACCCGGCGAAGGTGATGGGATCGGTGTGCAGCCTCATTCAGTACGTGCGCAGCTGGAGCAGCGACCGCAACGACGCCAACGAACTCGGTGCCGAACAAGTCGACAGCTGGGTCGAAGCCGTACGGCGCGCAATGGATTTCCGCAGCCGCGTCGGTGACGACCGATTCGCCGACGTCTCGTTTGCCGATCTGCAGACCGATCCAGTGCAGACCCTGCGAACCAGCTACGAGGCCTTGGGTTTGAGCTTCACCGACGCCACGATGGCTTCCGTAGAGCAGTGGGCCAAGGATCACCGACCCGGCTCCCGTGGCGCGCATGACTATGAGCTGGCCGACTACGGCTTGACGCCCGAGGGCGTTCGCGAACGGTTTGCCGACTACCTCGCCACCTACGATGCGACCGGCTGAGGACGTGACCGCTCCTCGCACGCGGCGACGCGACAAGCTGGGTCCCGACCCGGCAGTACGCCGCGAGATCCTGCAGGCCGCGTCGATCGCTTTGCGCGAGCATGGAGTTCGCGGGCTCGGTGTCACCGCCGTGCTGGAGCGGGCAGGATTGAGCACCCGCGCGTTCTATCGGCATTTCGCCTCGAAAGACGAATTGATCGCCGCCGTCTTTCTGGAGAACGCGCGCGTCGAGAAACGGCGCCTGCGGCGCCGAATGAGCCGTGCCACCACGGACATCGAGGCGGTGGCGGCATGGATTGACGGGCGACTCGACCTGGCGTTCGACGAAACCGTCGTCGCTGACCTGCGCCGCCTGTCGATGGAGGCTCAATCCCAGATGTTCGCCTCCCCCATTCTCGTTCAGCCCGCATACGCCGAGATTCTCGAACCACTCAGTGACGCACTTCGGCGCGGAATGGACAACGGAATGTTTCACCACATCGACCCGGTGACAGACGCCCAATTCATTCACGGCGTGGTCTGGGCGGCCATTGACCGACAGTGGGCGGCCGGAGATTGTGACCGCGACGATCTCCGCCGCCGCAGTGTGCTTTTCTGCCTGGGCGGGCTGGGCGTGACGCCGGAAGCAATCGAGCGGATTTGCTCCAACAACTCGCAGCGAAGGAGTCGATGATGGATCTCGGTTTCGCGGGGTCGACCGCCGTGGTCACCGGCGGCAGCAAAGGGATGGGACTGGCCATCGCCGAAACCCTTGCGGCCGAGGGAGCCAGCGTGGCCGTCATGGCCAGGGGCCGCAGCGCGCTGGACACCGCGGTCACAGCACTGCGTGCGGCCGGCGCCCCCGACGCCGTGGGAATCAGCGTCGACATGGCTGATGCCCAGTCCATCAGTGATGCCTTCGCGACGGTCTCGGAGCGTTGGGGTCGACTCAATTGTCTGGTCCACACCATTGGACCCGGTGATGGCTATTTCGAGCAGATGGACGACGCGCAGTGGGACGAGGCGTTCGCACTCGGCACCATGTCGGGCGTCAGATCCATCCGTGCAGCGTTGCCGCTGCTGCGGACCGCGGATTGGGGCCGCATCGTGACGCTGGCCGCGCACTCGATTCAGCGCCAGAACCCGCGCATCGTCGCCTATACGGCGTCGAAGGCGGCACTGGCCAGCGTCACCAAGAACTTGTCGAAAAGCCTTGCCAAGGATGGCATTCTAGTCAACTGCATATGTCCTGGGACGATCGTGACGGCCAGCTTCACCGAGGCACTCAAAGACATCCTTGCCGCCGACGGCCTCGACGCCACTGATCCGGTCGACGTCATGACCTGGATCGACAACAACTTTCACCAGCCCTGCGATCTCGGCCGCGCCGGACTTCCCGAAGAGGTCGCCTCCATTGCCGCCTACCTCGTATCGCGGCGAAACGGTTATGTCACCGGGGCTACCGTCAACGTCGACGGCGGATCGGACTTCATCTGAGCCGAGTTCGCGAGCAGCGGAGGCGATCAGCCCTCCAGGTCGCCCTCGGTTTCCAGCAGCGCCTGCCGCAGTCCGTCGAGGGTCTCCGGTAGCGGCTGTTCCCACATGCCGCGGCCCGCGGCCTCCAGCAGGCGTTCGGCCATGCCGTGCAGCGCCCACGGGTTGGACTCGGCCATGAACTTCCGATTCTCGGGATCGAGCACGTAGCTCTCGGTGAGCTGCTCGTACATCCAGTCGGCCATCACCCCGGCGGTGGCGTCGTAGCCGAACAGGTAGTCAACGGTCGCCGCCATTTCGAACGCGCCCTTGTAGCCGTGCCGGCGCATCGCCGCCATCCAACGCGGATTGACAACGCGGGCCCGGAACACCCGGGTGGTCTCCTCGGACAGCGTGCGGGTACGGATCGCGTCGGGTCTGGTGTTGTCGCCGATATACGCGGCGGGCGCCTGCCCGGTCAGCGCCCGGACCGTGGCCACCATGCCGCCGTGGTACTGGAAGTAATCGTCGGAGTCGGCGATGTCGTGTTCGCGGGTGTCGGTGTTCTTGGCGGCCACGGCGATGCGACGGTATTGGCGGTTCATGTCGTCGACCGCCTCGCGGCCGTCCAGGTCGCGGCCGTAGGCAAACCCTCCCCACGCCGTGTACACCTGGGCCAGGTCGGCGTCGTCGCGCCAGTTGCGACTGTCGATCAGCTGCAGCAGACCGGCGCCGTAGGTGCCCGGCTTGGAGCCGAAAATTCTTGTGGTGGAGCGGCGTTGATCGCCATGCTGGGCCAGGTCGGCCTGCGCGTGCGCGCGCACATAGTTGTCGTCGGCGGGCTCGTCGAGACCGGCGACCAGCCGCACCGCGTCGTCGAGCATCGTCACCACGTGCGGGAAGGCGTCCCGGAAGAACCCGGAGATCCGCACGGTCACGTCGATGCGCGGGCGGCCCAGCTCCGCCAGTGGGATCGGCGTCAGGTCGACGACTCGACGCGACGCATCGTCCCAGACCGGTCGGACACCGAGCAGCGAAAGCACTTCGGCGATGTCGTCACCGGCGGTGCGCATCGCCGAGGTGCCCCACACCGACAGTCCCACCGATTGCGGCCACCGCCCGTGGTCGTCGCGGTAGCGACTCACCAGCGAATCCGCCAGGGCCACACCGGCTTCCCAGGCCAGCCGGGACGGCACCGCCTTGGGATCGACGGAGTAGAAGTTACGGCCGGTGGGCAGCACGTTGACCAGGCCGCGCAGCGGCGATCCGGACGGGCCGGCCGGGATGAACCGGCCGTCCAACGCGTTGAGCACCTGCTCGATTTCGGCTGCCGTTCCGGCGAGCCGGGGCACCACCTCGGTGGCCGCGAACCGCAGCACGGCCGCCACCTCGGTGTCCGCGGTGATGCGTTCGGCGGCTCCGGGATCCCAACCGCTGGCCTGCAGCGCGGCGACGAGTTCGCGCGCCGCGGCTTCGGCCTGGTCGACCGCCGCACGTTCGTCGGTGCCGTCCTCCGCGAGGCCCAGCGCCTGCCGCAACCCGGGGAGGGCCTGCTCGCCACCGAACAGTTGGCGGGCCCGCAGGATCGCCAGCACGAGGTCGAGTTCGACTTCCCCAGAAGGCTTTTGGCCCAGGATGTGCAGGCCGTCGCGGATCTGAACGTCCTTGATCTCGCAGAGCCACCCGTCGACATGCAGCAGCATGTCGTCGAACGAGTCCTCCGGGGGCCGCTCGGTCAGCCCGAGATCGTGGTCCATTTTGGCGGCCCGGATCAGCGTCCAGATCTGCTGGCGGATGGCGGGCAACTTGCCGGGATCCAGCGCGGCAACGTTGGCGTGCTCGTCGAGCAGCTGTTCCAAACGGGCGATGTCGCCGTAGGTTTCGGCGCGCGCCATCGGCGGGATTAGGTGGTCGACGAGCACCGCGTGCGCCCGCCGCTTGGCCTGGGTGCCCTCTCCCGGGTCGTTGACCAGGAAGGGGTAGATCAGTGGCAGGTCGCCCAACGCGGCATCGGATCCGCAGGCCGCCGACATGCCCAGCGTCTTTCCGGGCAGCCATTCCAGGTTGCCGTGCTTACCCAGGTGCACCACGGCGTGCGACCCGAAACCCGTGTCGAGCCAGTGATATGCGGCCAGGTAGTGGTGGCTGGGCGGCAGGTCCGGGTCGTGGTAGATCGCCACCGGGTTCTCGCCGAAGCCGCGGGGCGGCTGCACCATCAGCACCAGATTGCCCGCTTGCATTGCGGCGATGACGATTTCACCGTCGGGGTCGCGGGTGCGATCGACGAAGAGGTCCCCAGGCGGCGGGCCCCAATGCTGTGTCACCGCGTCGGTCAGCTCGGCGGGCAGGGTGGCGAACCAATTGCGATAGTCCTTGGCGGACAGCCGTATCGGGTTGCCGGCCAACTGCCCTTCGGTGAGCCAGTCGGGGTCCTGTCCGCCACGCTCGATCAAGGCGTGGATCAGGGCGTCCCCGTCGTTGGCATCGACCCCGGGCAACTCGCCCACCTGGTATCCGCGCTCACGCATCGCCCGCAGCAACGCGACCGCACTCGCGGGCGTGTCCAGGCCGACCGCGTTGCCGATCCGCGCGTGCTTGGTGGGATAGGCCGAGAACACCAGGGCTACCCGCTTGTCGGCCGGGGCGACGTGGCGCAGCTGTGCATGCCGGACCGCCAGTCCTGCGACCCGCGCGCACCGCTCCGGATCGGCGACATAGGAGATCAGCCCGTCGTCGTCGATCTCCTTGAAAGAGAACGGGACGGTGATGATGCGGCCGTCGAACTCGGGCACCGCCACCTGGGTGGCGACGTCGAGCGGGCTGAGCCCGTCGTCGTTTTCGCTCCACTGAGCCCGGGAGCTGGTCAGGCAGAGTCCCTGCAGGATCGGAATACCCAGGGCCGCAAGGTGTTCGACGTTCCAGCTGTCGTCATCGCCGCCCGCGGACACCGTGGCCGGCTTCAGTCCCCCGGCGGCCAGGACGGTGACCACCATGGCGTCGGCGTCGCCCAGCCGTTGCAGCAGTTCGGGTTCGGCGGTGCGCAGCGATGCACAGTAGACCGGCATCGGCCGCCCGCCGGCGTCCTCGATGGCCCGGCACAGCGCCTCGACATAGCCGGTGTTGCCGGCCAGCTGCTGCGCGCGGTAGTACAGCACGGCAATCGTGGGACCTTGGGCGTCGCAGGCAGGCCGCTCCAGCTCGCCCCAGGTCGGCGTGACCACCGGTGGGCTGAACCCGAAACCCGTCATCAGCACGGTGTCGGACAGGAAGGCGTGCAGCTGACGCAGGTTCTCCACGCCGCCGTGCGCCAGGTAGATGTGCGCCTGCACCGCGATGCCGGCGGCCAGCGTGGACAGACCGGTCAATTCGGCGTCGGCGGCCTGCTCGCCGCTGACCAGCACCGTGGGCACGCCGCTGGCGATGACCGCGTCGATGCCGCTCTGCCAGGCGCGGTAGCCGCCGAGGATGCGGACCACCGCGATCGACGCATTCGCCAGCAGCTCCGGGAGCTCGCTCTCGTCCAGGCGTGAGGGGTTGGCCCACCGATAGTTCTTGCCGCTGGACCGGGCGCTGATCAGGTCCGTGTCGGACGTCGACAGCAGCAGGATGGTCGGGTCAGCCACCCCTCATTCGTACCGCAGCGTCGCCGCGATCCGGGCGGCGACCTCTCCGGCCACCCGCCACGCCTCTTCGCTCGTGCCGGGCTCGTAGCGGTCGGCGACCGGGTCGTAGTCGGCGCCGGCGATGGACCCGTGATCGGCCGCCAGCTCCACCAACTCGGCCGGCCAGCCGACCCGTTGGAGGCTTTCGGCGAACTCCCTGCTGGCCGTCACGGGAACAACGTCATCAGCAAGCCCGTGCAGCAACGTGAACGGCGTGCCGACACGACCGGCCGACAGCTCGGCGTCGACGCGCCGACCGAAGATCGGGTCGGGGACCATGAAGGCACCCGCCAGGCACACGGTGTGCGCCAATTGCGCGTCGCCGCGCAGCGTCAGGGCGGCCGCGGCGGCGCCTCCCATCGACCACCCGACGAGCACGATGTTGCCGGGGGCGTCGGCGAAGTTACGGGCGAAGTCGAGCGATCGCAGCAGGTCCCCGCGGCCGCCGTCGTCGGCGTGCGAATTCCAGTCCGCTGCCACCACCGCCGCGCCGTGCTCGGCGAGCATGCCGGCGAGGGGACGGAAGGCGGCGCGGGCATCGGTCTGCATGCCGTGCCACAGCAGGACGGTGGGTTGGGTCGAGGCGCCGTAGACATCGGCCAAACGTGTTGGGGCGTACTCCACTGTCTGCACGGACACGAGGGTGCCCCGGGTCGCGCCGCCTCAATCCCTCGGCCGGTGGAAAGCGCCGCGCCCAACGTGCGCTGGGTGCGACAAATTCGCCGACATCGCGCGGTGAGTGCACGTTCGGCGCCCGACTGGGGTGCCCTCGGTACCGTGGACGGGTGGCCAGGACACGCGACGCCGACGCTTGCCCGGGTGCGCTGCAGGTGCACCGGGCGGCCGACGGTGCATTGGCGCGGATCCGGCTGCCCGGCGGCATGCTGACGGCCGCTCAGCTGGCGGCGCTGGCACACGTGGCGAGCGCATATGGCTCGTCGACGCTGGAGCTCACCGCGCGCGGCAACGTCCAGGTGCGCGGCATCACCGACGTGGCGGCGGCCGCCGAGGCGATCGCCCACGCCGGGCTGCTGCCCTCGGAGACTCACGAGCGGGTCCGCAATATCGTCGCGTCGCCGCTCTCTGGCCGCGCCGGCGGGAAGCTCGACGTGCGGCCGTGGATGGCCGAGCTGGACGCGGCCATCTGCGCCGAGCAGGGCCTCACCGAGCTGGGCGGCCGATTCTGGTTCAGCTTCGATGACGGGCGCGCCGACGTATCGGGCCTGTGCGCCGATGTCGGCGTGCACGCGTTCCCCGACGGCTGCGCGCTGCTGCTTACCGGTCGCGACACGGGTGTCCGGCTCGCGGCCGGCGAGGTGGTCGAGACGCTGGTCGCCATTGCCAACCGGTTTGCAACCACGCGCGGAACCGCTTGGCGCATCAAGGAATTGGACGATATCGAAGACCTGCTACCCGGAGTCGAGCTCGGTGCCGCCCGCTTTCCCGCGGTCACCAGGCCCCCGGTGGGCTGGATTAACCAGGATGACGGCCGCGTGGCGCTCGGCGCCGCGGTGCCGCTGGGGGTGCTGTCCGCGCGCGTCGCGGAATACCTGGCGGCGATCGAGGCCCCGCTGGTGATCACGCCCTGGCGATCGGTATTGGTCTGCGATCTCGACGAGGCCGTCGCCGACGTCGCGCTGCGGGTGTTGGCGCCATTGGGTCTGGTCTTCGACGAGAACTCCCCGTGGCTGAACGTCAGCGCCTGCACCGGCAGCCCAGGGTGCGCGCATTCGGTCGCCGATGTGCGGGCAGACGCGGCCGCGGCGCTGGACGGGGATGCGGGAGTGCATCGCCACTTCGTCGGCTGCGATCGCGCGTGCGGTAGCCCGCTTACCGGTGAGGTGCTGCTGGCGACTGGCGACGGATACCGCCAGCTACGGTAATCGGGTGCTCGACTACATCCGCGACGCAGCTGAGATCTATCGCCAGTCGTTCGCGGCCATTCGGGCCGAAGCCGACCTCGCCCGCTTCCCGGACGACATCGCGCGGGTGGTGGTCCGGTTGATCCACACCTGTGGGCAGGTCGATGTGGCTGAGCATGTCGCCTATACGGACGACGTCGTCGCGCGCGTCGGCGCCGCCCTGCGCGGCGGCGCCCCGGTGCTGTGCGATTCGTCGATGGTGGCGGCCGGGATCACCGGTGCGCGGCTGCCGGCCGGCAACGAGGTGGTGTCGCTGGTGGCCGATCCGCGCGCCGTCGAACTGGCGGCGCGCCGGCACACCACTCGATCGGCCGCCGGGGTGGAGCTGTGGGCCGACCGGCTGCCCGGCGCGGTGCTGGCGATCGGCAACGCACCGACCGCGCTGTTCCGGCTGCTCGAGCTGATGGACGAAGGGGTTTCCCCGCCGGCCGGGGTGCTGGGCGGTCCGGTCGGATTCGTCGGATCGGCCCAGTCCAAGCAGGAGCTCATCGACCATCCCCGCGGGATGTCCTATCTGGTGGTGCGGGGTCGCCGCGGCGGCAGCGCCATGGCCGCCGCCGCCGTCAACGCGATCGCGAGCGACCGCGAATGACCGGCCGGGGAACGCTGTGGGGAGTCGGGCTGGGTCCCGGCGACCCGGAACTGGTGACCGTCAAGGCGGCCCGGGTGATCGGGGAGGCCGATGTGGTGGCCTACCACAGCGCCCGGCACGGCCGCAGCATCGCGCGCGGCATCGCCGAACCGTACCTGCGGCCCGGCCAGATCGAGGAGCACCTGGTCTACCCGGTGACCACCGAGGTGACCGACCACCCCGGCGGCTATGCCGGTGCGCTGGAGGACTTCTACGTCGAAGCCGCCGCCCGCATCGCCGCTCACCTCGACGCGGGCCGCAACGTGGCGTTACTCGCCGAGGGCGACCCGCTGTTCTACAGCTCGTACATGCATTTGCACACTCGGCTGACGCAGCGGTTCGACGCCGTCATCGTGCCGGGGGTGACGTCGGTAAGCGCCGCCTCGGCGGCCATCGCGACGCCGCTGGTGGCCGGTGACGAGGTTCTCTCCGTGTTGCCGGGCACCCTGCCGGTCGCCGAGCTGACCCGTCGCCTGGCCGACGCCGACGCCGCCGTGGTGCTGAAGCTGGGCCGTTCGTATCATGCTGTGCGGGAAGCACTTTCGGCTTCCGGACAACTTGCCGACGCCTATTACGTCGAGCGCGCCAGCACCGCCGGGCAACGTATCCTGCCCGCCGCCGACGTGGACGAGGCCGGCGTGCCCTACTTCTCGCTGGCCATGCTGCCGGGCGGGCGCCGCGGACGGCAGTCGTCCCACGCGGGCACCGTCGCGGTGGTGGGGCTGGGGCCCGGCGACAGCGACTGGATGACGCCACAGAGCCGGCGCGAGCTGGCCAGCGCCACCGACCTGATCGGCTACGGCGGCTACCTGGACCGCGTCCCGGTGCGCGACGGCCAGCGGCGGCATCCCAGCGACAACACCGACGAACCCGCGCGCGCCCGGCTGGCGTGCACGTTGGCCGAGCAAGGGCGGGCCGTGGCGGTCGTGTCGTCCGGCGATCCCGGAGTCTTCGCGATGGCCACCGCCGTGCTGGAAGAGGCCAAAGAGTGGCCGGGAGTGCGGGTCCGGGTCATTCCGGCGATGACGGCCGCCCAGGCCGTCGCCAGCCGCGTCGGCGCTCCGCTAGGCCACGACTACGCGGTGATCTCGCTGTCCGACCGGCTCAAGCCGTGGGAAATCATCTCGCAGCGCCTGGCCGCCGCGGCCGCCGCCGATCTGGTGCTGGCCATCTACAACCCGGCGTCCAAGACGCGAACCTGGCAGGTCGGCGCGATGCGCGACCTGCTGCTGGAACATCGCGAGCCCGGGACGCCGGTAGTGATCGGCCGCAGTGTTTCTGGGCCCGACGAGGACGTCCGCGTGGTGCGGCTGGCCGATCTCGACCCCGGCGAGGTGGACATGCGCTGCCTGCTGATCGTCGGTTCCTCGCAAACCCAGTGGCACGCGGGCGATTCCGGCGACCGGGTGTTCACACCGCGGCGTTACCCGGTCGGTTAATCGTCGCTGCCCCAGCTGCTGGGCATCATCGGTACGGTGGGTCCGTCGCTCAACCCGTCGCGAGTCAGCGTCGCCAACCCGGCGGGCTGGTTGATACCGGATTTCGCTGCGGCCCCGGCGAATCCGAGCGGCCCCCCGCCCTGACCCGAGTCACGCACGGTGTCCATGTCCTCCCCACCCACGCCCGGGTCCTCGTCGAGGTCCATGAACTCGTAGCGGTACGCGCGGTCCGTGGCCGTCCCGGCGCGCCGCCGACGGGCCCGGGCCTTCTTCTTGGCGGCTGCCGCCGACACGGCCGCGGCGGGCGCGTCGACGTCGTCGGGCGCCGGCTCCTCGGACTTGCGGCGTGCCCGCCCGCTCGCGCTGCCGCGCGCGGCCAGCCCCGAGAGTCCCACCGCGTACAGGGCGTCGGACATGCCCGCGCCGATGCCGTCCGTGGCCGTGGGACTGAAACCGGCGCCCGGCCCGCCGCCGACCGGTCCGGCGCCGGCCGGCGAGGCCACCGTCGGTGCGGGCGCGCTGGACATCGTCGGGGCGTTGCTCACGCTTGCCGGCGCGGTGCTGATGGTCGGACTCGGCGCGGACGCCATCGGCGCCGGTGCCGGCGCGGCCGCGGGCAGTGCCGGGGCGACCGAGAGCGGGGCCGCGATGCTGACCGCGGTGACCGCCGCCGCCGCTCCCCCTGCCGCGGCGGCGCCCAGGACGGAAACGACCATCGGAGCCAGCACCACGGCCATCTGGATCGCGGCCTGCATGAAGGGCCAGAAGATCATCAGCGTGTGGAAAATCGCCCAGCCGAGCGCGCTGGAGAGGGCCGGTGACAGGCCCAATTGGCCGAAGAAGGACGCGAGACCGTTGACGAACGGCACCGGCGGGAACGGCCAGCCACCGGGATTGAGGTCTTTGGACACCGGCCAGGCGAAATTCTTGGTGTACTGCTGCAGCCATGCCGTGAGCTGGTCCTGCCATGACGGATAGGTCTGCGTCGCCTGCTGCTGGGTGTCGGCCGCCTGCAGGGTCGCGACGCTCGCCTCCCCACCCGGGGTGACGATCGCCGGCGCCGGCGCGGTGGCGGGAACCGCCGCGAGAGCGGATTCACCGACGGCTTGGTAGGTGGTCATGGTCGCGGCGGCTTGCACCCACATGCGCGCATAGTCGGCTTCGTTCACGGCGATGGGGATGGTGTTGATGCCGAAGAAATTCGTCGCCACTAACGCCGCGTGGGTCGCATGGTTAGCGGTGAGCTCGGGCATCGTCGGCATGGCGGCCAGGGCCGCGGTGTAAGCGCCGGCCGCCGTCTCGTGCAGCGCGGCCGCGGTCGCGCTCTTGGCCGAGCTTTCAAGCAGCCAGCCCAGATACGGGGCGTGGGCCGCGACGTATTGTTCGGCGCTGGGGCCCTGCCATGCACCGCCCTGCACGGCGCCCAGTAAGCCGGTGAGTTCGTCTGCCGCCTCGGCGTATTGAGTGCCCATCTCCGACCACGTCGCGGCGGCGGCGAGCAATGACCCGGGCCCGGGGCCGCTGCTGAGCAAGGTTGAGTGCACCTCAGGCGGGAAAGCGATCCAGATCGGGGCGGTCATCGTCGGTGGCCTTCGGGCACGAACACGAATACCTCTTCGGTGAATGTCGGGGCTGTTGACGTTCAGTGGTCGGTTCGCCGGACGGTTTAGTTCCCGCCGTTTGATTTCCCTGTTCTTTGCGCCCGGACCGGGCATGCGCAACGATGCAGGGATGCGGTGTGACGCGGCGCGTGAGGCGCTTTCGGCTCGACTGGACGGCGAACGTCCCCAGGTGCTCGCGCAGCAGGTCGACGCCCATCTCGAATCGTGCCGACGTTGCCGCTCCTGGCTCATCGGCGCCGCGGCCCAGACTTGCCGGCTGGCCACGGTCGAGCCGGGCGACGGGCCCGACCTGGTCGCGAAGATCATGGCGAGCATCGGCGAGGAGTCCTCGGGGCACCAGCGCCGGATGCGCTGGCTGCGCTCGCACTACCGGCGGTGGGGCCTGATCGCTGTCGGTGTGTTCCAGGTGGCGATCGCCGCCGCCCAGATCAGCGGCATCGATTTCGGGATGGTGTCGAGCCACATGCACGGCGCGATGTCCGGTGAGCACTTGATGCACGAGTCCACCGCCTGGTTGCTGGCCCTGGGCCTGGCGATGGTCGCCGCCGGTGTCTGGCCCGTCACCGCGATTGGGGTGGCGGCGATTACGGGCGTTTACTCGGTCGCACTGTTGGGATACGTGATCGTCGACGCCTTCGCGGGCGACGTCACGGCAACGCGGATCGCCAGCCACATGCCCTTGCTGTTAGGCCTCGCGTTCGCGCTGCTGGTGGCGCGGGAACGGGTCCGATCAGACCGAGCCGGCGCGACCGACGTGGCGGACGACGCCGCCTGGTCGGCGGACTCCCCGGTTGCCCGGCGACGCGGTCATCTCTGGCCCATCAACCGGGCGGCCCTCGACCCCACCGCAGCCTCTACGACAGGCCGTCGTAGACTCAGTCAGCCCGCGAAACAAAGGTGGTTCGCCATGATCGCGCCAAGCGATGACGAGGCCGTTACCGAGCTCGCGTTGGCCGCCGCGCGTGGGAATGACCGGGCGCTAGAGAGTTTCATCAAAGCCACCCAGCAAGACGTGTGGCGATTTGTCACATATCTGTCGGACGCGGGCAGCGCCGACGACCTCACCCAGGAAACGTTCCTGCGCGCGATCGGCGCCATCGAACGGTTCTCCGGGCGCTCGAGCGCCCGGACCTGGCTGCTTTCCATTGCGCGCCGCGTCGTGGCCGACCACATCCGCCACGTGCAGTCGCGGCCGCGCGCCGCCCTCGGCGCCGACCCGGAGCACGTTCTGCGCGGCGACCGCCACGCCCGGGGGTTCGAAGACCTGGTCGAGGTGACGACGATGATCGCGAGCCTCACCCCTGAGCAACGGGAAGCCCTGTTGCTCACCCAATTGCTCGGGCTGCCCTACGCCGACGCCGCGGCGGTGTGCGGATGCCCGGTGGGCACCATCCGGTCCCGGGTCGCACGCGCCCGTGACGCGCTGCTGGCCGCCGACGCCGAGCGCGACGACCTGACCGGTTAGCCCAGCCCTGTTACCCATTGGGCGGCCTGTTCGACGCTACCCACCGCCGCCACCCCGGCCGGTAGCGGCGGGCGCGCCACCATCACCACCGGAATGCCCAGTGCCGCGGCCGCATCCAGCTTCGCCCGCGTCATCTGCCCGCCGCTGTTCTTGGTGACCAGGGCGTCGATGCGGTGTTCCCGCATCAGCGCGAGCTCGCCGTCGTAGCGATACGGGCCGCGGGAGAGCACCAACTGGTGGCGGCGCGGCAGCGCCGCGGGGTCGGGTTCGGTGACAGCGCGGATCAGGAACCATGAGTCGCTGCCCGCGAAGGCCCTCGTCCCTGAGCGTCCGGTGGTGAGGAACACCCGCGAGAAGTCATGCCTTGCAACGGCTTCCGCCGCTTTGGTATCCGATTCGACGACGATCGCGTCGCCGGGATCCCACGCCGGGCGGGCCAGCACCAGATGCGGGATCTGCAGCTCAGCGCAGGCTTGGGCGGCGTGTGCTGTCATGGTGGCCGCGAACGGGTGGGTCGCATCGATGACGGCGCCGATGCGTTCGTCGAGCAGCCAGCGCCGGAGCCCGTCGACGCCGCCGAAGCCGCCGACGCGGACCGGGCCGACCGGCAGCGCGGGGTCGGGCACGCGGCCCGCCAGGGAACTGACGATGTCGATGCGCGAATGTAGGGCCTTCGCCAGCGCGCGCCCTTCGGCGGTGCCGCCGAGCAACAGCACGCGCATCAGTGCCCGCTCCCCCGCGCCCGCCCGGACGAATACAGGTAGCTGTCGGTGAATCCGCCGGCGGCCAGCACGTCGCCGACGATGATCACGGCGGTCTTGGTGATGTCGCCCTGGTGCATCTGCTCTGCAATGTCGGCAAGCGTGCCGCGCAACACGACTTGTTGCGGCCAGCTGGCGAAAGCCACGACGGCAGCGGGTGTTTCGGGTCGGTAGCCGCCTTCGAGGAGTTGCGGGACGATGGCGTCGATCTGGGCTGCTGCCAGATGCAGGACCAGTGTGGCGCCGGATTGGGCGAGCGCGGTCAGGTCTTCACCGGGCGGCATGGCGGTCGACAGGGTGGCGACCCGGCTCAGGGTTACGGTCTGCGCGACGCCGGGAACGGTGAGCTCGCGCTTGAGCGCGGCCGCCGCCGCGGCGAACGCCGGTACGCCGGGCACGATGTCGTAGTCGATGCCCAGCGCGTCGAGCCTGCGGCATTGCTCGGCCAGGGCGCTGTAGAGCGACGGGTCACCGGAATGCAGCCGCGCCACGTCGTGGCCGGCGGTGTGGGCGTCGGCCATTTCGGTGATGATCTGCTCCAGCGTGAGCGGGCCGGTGTCAATGACTTTCGCCCCGGGTGGGCACAGGGCCAACAGATCGTCGGGCATGATCGAACCCGCGTACAGGCACACCGGGCATCGCTCGAGGAGCCGCTGGCCGCGGACGGTGATCAGGTCGGCGGCGCCCGGACCCGCACCGATGAAGTACACCGTCATGTCGTCACCACCCACTGGGTGACCGGCATCTGCGGGCGCCATCCGGTGAAGCCCCCGAGCGGCTCGCCCTGATAGTGCTGGAAGCGCCGCAGCTGACCCCCCAGACGCGAATGTGACTGCGCCAGGGCCGCTTCGGATTCCGCGGTCACCGCGTTGACAACGAGACGGCCACCGGTGCGCAAGTGGTCGAGGCACGCGTCCAGCAGGCCGGGCTGGGTGAGGCCACCGCCGATGAAGATGGCCGCCGGCGGCTCGAGCCCGGCAAAGGCTTCCGGGGCGTCGCCACGGACTTCGATGCCGACGCCGAAAGCCGCTGCGTTGTAACCGATGTTGCGCCGGCGCTGTTCATCACGTTCGAATGCGACCGCGCTGCAACCGCTCCAACTCAAACACCACTCGACGCCGATGCTGCCCGAGCCCGCGCCGACGTCCCAGAGCCGCTCGCCCGGACGTGGGGCCAGCGCCGCGAGCGTCACCGCGCGGATTCCGTGCTTGGTGATCTGCCCGTCGTGGACGAACGCGTCGTCGGGCAGCGGCGACAGGCGTTCATCGGGCAGGTAACGGATGGCGACGACGTTGAGGTCGTCGAAGTCCGCCGGCGCGTTGTCTGCCCAGTGGCGTGCGGTGCCGTCCCGGCGGTGTTCGGTTGGGCCGCCGAGGTTTTCCAGAACGGTGAGCTCGGAGTCGCCGCGGCCATGTGCGTGCAGGAGAGCGGCGAGTTCTTTCGGTGTGGCTGCGCTTTTCGACAGCACGATGGCTTGGCCGCCGCGGCGAACCGCGGTGTGCGGCGGCGCGGTGACCAAACTGATCACCTCCGTGTCGTGGAGATTCCAGCCCATCCGCGCGCAGGCCAGCGTCACCGAGGACACATGGGGCAATACCCTGATTTGGTCTGGGCCATAGAGCCGCATCAGCGTGCCCCCGATGCCGTGCAGGAGCGGGTCGCCGCTGGCCACCACGTGGATGTCTTCGGCGTGGCGGTCTCGCAGGGCCTGCAGGGCGGGCAACATCGGGGAGGGCCACTGCCGGCGCGGCGCGGCAACGGTGTCGTCGAGCAGGTCGAGTTGCCTCTCGGATCCGTAAATCACTGTGGCTCTGCGTAATTCACGACGTGACGTTTCCGCGAGCCCAGCCATGCCGTCGGCTCCGATGCCGACCACGATGATCATAAGCGCCGTTCTCCCCCACGGGCGGTAGGTGCCCCCACCTCATCGCTTCGGCCCCCGCAAGCGGGCGGTACCCCCACTGCATCGTCACCGGCGCGGATCATCGCGGCATCCTGCGCCAGATGGATTGCGGCAGCACCCGCATCACGGCGGAGGCGGGTCCCAGCGCCCAGGGGATCCACACGGTGCGCCGGCCCTTCGCCAGCGCTCGCGCGGTGGCCTTGGCCACCTGCGCGGGGGTGCTGGACAGCGGGGCGGGCGTCATCCCCTCCGTCATGCGTCCGATCACGAAGCCCGGACGGGCGATCAGCAGTTTGACCCCGGTGCCATGCAGGGCGTCGGCCAAACCGCTGGCGAAGCCGTCCAGGCCGGCCTTGGCCGAGCCGTAGACGTAGTTGGCCCGACGCACGCGCGCGCCGGCGATGGAGGAGAACACCACGAGTTGGCCTTTGTCGGCCGTGCGCATCGCGGTGGCCAGGTGGGTGAGCATGCTGACCTGGGCAACGTAATCGGTGTGCACGATGGCCACCGCGTGGGCGGCGTCCGTCTCGGCGCGGGACTGGTCGCCGAGGATTCCGAACGCCAGCACGGCCGTGGCGATGGGGCCGTGATCGGCAACGACGGAGGCGACCAGCGGGCCGTGCGAGCCCAAGTCGTCGGCGTCGAACTCCACGGTGCGCACCGCCGTCGCGCCGGCGGCTTTGAGCGCAGCGATCTGCTCGTCGAGTTGATCGGCCTTGCGGGCAGCCAGCACCACTGTCGCCCCGGGCGCCAGGAGCCGCGCCAGCTCGATGCCGATCTCGCTGCGTCCGCCCAGGATTAGTACTGGTCCTGCGCCCGTGTCGTCCACGGCTGCGATTATCGCCTGCGCTAGCGTGAGCGGTGATGGCGAATACCACTACCCGGCTCACCGACGATGCGCTGGCGTTCCTGTCCGAACGGCATCTGGCCATGCTGACCACGTTGCGAGCCGACAATTCGCCCCATGTGGTGGCGGTGGGTTTCACCTTCGACCCCAAGACGCACATCGCGCGGGTCATCACCACGGGCGGCTCGCAGAAGGCGGTGAATGCCGACCGTGGCGGGGTGGCGGTGCTCAGTCAGGTCGACGGCGCGCGGTGGCTGTCGCTGGAGGGCCGGTCCAAGGTGAACAGCGATGGCGATGCCGTCCGCGATGCCGAACTGCGGTACGCCCAGCGGTACCGCACCCCCCGCCCCAACCCGCGGCGAGTGGTTATCGAGGTGCGGGTGGAGCGGGTGCTGGGATCGTCGGGATTGCTGGACCGGGGCGAGCAGTAGCGCTTAATTCGTGGGGCTGCACCGCTCGCAGCTAGGCAACGAGCTATTTACTTGTACGGATGCCGCCCGCGAGCGCCGCATTCCGCACACTAACTGTCTTTCCTGCGAGGGTCGTACTCGGTACCCGAAGTGTCATTCCAGAACTTCGGTGAGACATCTGTCACTCGGTCCTCCGGAGCTACCGCGTCGACCTTCGCTTGAAACTCATCGAACATCTTGCGTGCCTCCGCCAATTCTTCTTCCGTCGGCGGCGTCACGCCCGCTTCCTCAGGGGTGGAAAAAATCTTTCCAGCTATCTCTCTACTCATTTGTGAATGCTCCTGCCTCTTTCTTCGTCAAATCGGATGTGGCCTAGCGTTCGATCATCTCAATAATTGTTTTCCCTGTCAGAGGATCTAGTGTCCTACCCGCAACAAAGAATCGCGTACCAGCCGGAAACAATATCTCGCGCTCGCCTGGGAACAGCGAGAGGGATGAGACGTCTCTCCCCGTGTGGGAGAAGATCCTGAACTCGACGTTCCCACTAAATGCTGTGGAGCGTGCCACTGCAGGATTTGTTGTAGTGCTCAAGAAAGCCTTTTCTGTGATGATTTCACCCGGTCGATATTGTGCGAGAACCTCTGACGGAAGATCAGTGCCACGAACGACGGTGCCACGATACGGAGGGAGTTTCTGAAGAGCATTTCTAATGGCTTCAACACGAGCTTGTTGAGACGCATCCACCGCATTACTCCTTAACGCGTCGTTTAGGTCTAGATACCCCGATCCAGTGTAATCAGTCATTGCTGCAGCATCATCCAGCGTCATGCCGACGGTAGAGCTCGGATCGTTCCGGTCGGCAGCGGGGTCATTATGATTCGGCCCATTTTCGGGAGGTTGGTGAAGTGCGTCGCCTCCCTCCCGGGGTTTAGGTTCCGGACCGCTGCCATGCGGCTCTCCATCGCCGAGCTTTGGCAAACCATCGGCTGCTGGGTTCTTCCGACCGCCGGGAGGACCGCTGTCACCGGGCAAATGGGGCCTGTGACCTAGCGCCGGTGCTTCGGCGGGACGACCGCCCAGTGGCGGCGAATGGGGCGGCGGCTGAGCCGCGGAAGCAGGTTGCGGTGAGTGTGAAGCAGCGAACGCTGGCTCGACGGACGATCCGCCAGGCGGTGCTGGCGTACGACCGGGGGGATGCTCGGCCAGTTGTGGAATTGATGACGATGCCCGTTCCTCCATCGCGGCGGGCACAGAGGCGAGAGTCGTACCGCCGGGGGGCGCTGACATCGGTTCGTGCGGGCGCTCCGCTGGCGCCGAGGAGGGCTCGTGTGGAGCCTCTGCCGGTTTCGCTGCCGGGTCATGCGGGCCGTCTGCAGGCACCGACGCGGGCTCATGCTGATCCGCGCCCGGCGGTGACTCCGGTTCACGCGGACTACCCCCGGGCGAAGATTCGAGTGGACGCTCCACCGACTCCGCGGGCTCATGCGGACCACCCAAGTGCACCGGCTCGTGGGAGCCCCCTACCGGGGCCGGGAGAGGTTCGTGCGGGCCGACGCCCGCTGCAACGGCCGGAGCTTTCGCCGGAGCCTCCCTCGGCGCCAAAGCCGCATCGTGCGGACCACATGGCGCTGCCGGAGCCCCCGTCGGATCATGCGGGAAACCCGCTGCCGGCGTGGGCCCTAGCTCATGCGGACGGCCCCCGGCCCCGGGCCCAGAAGCCTCCGGCGGCGCTTGCCCGAAGGGAGCGCTCGGGCCTTGCGGCGCACTCGGTGCAGCATCGGGCGGGTGTGGTGTCGCCTCGACGGGCGCCTCAAGTGGCTTGCCGGACGGTAGACCGACAGGAGTACCGCCAGCGGGCGGTTTGATTTCCGGCAAGTCACCCGTAACGCCTTCGAGGTTCTTTGTCACGTCGGCGCCGGCCTTGGTGGTGTCGGTCAGCGCGCCGCGCGCTCCCGCCGCGCCCTCCCCACCGGCACGCCCAGCAGCCCCACCCGCGGCCTCCGCCTCTTCCTCTGCGCCACGTGCGGCAGCGCCCGCACCATCGGCCGCCGCACCTGCCTCACCGAGACCCGGGGCGATCAGCGTGACGCCGTCGAAGAGGACTTCACCGGCGCCCAATCCCGGCCGAGCCGTAGTCCAATCCTTAGCGTGCACAAGGCCTTTCAGCTCCTGCAGCCTCGCATCCGAAAATTCTTTGGGATTGACCGCGGCATTGATCAAACTCTCCTTCCAGGCGTTTTTCACTACGCCCGTCCAGGTGGCGGCCGCACCCTCGGGGTCGGCAGCGATCCAGTGCGGGCTCAGGTCGACGAGGCCCAGCCCCATGCCGACCGCACCTTTGAGGACACCGGTATAGCCATTGATCCACGTGTCAGCGACGGTGGCGACGGGGTTACCGACATCCTCTCCCAGGAATTGGACAAGGCCGCGGCGCGCGTACCTCTCGCATGTGACGACCTCGCGATCGGCCGCTTCCATGAGGAACTTGATCGCCTGCTCGCACGCCCTGGCTTCCTGCCCAAGGTGCTGCAGCACGGCATTGATGTCCTTGACGATCTGTTTGATCTCATCCCACGCGTCACCGTCGATGATGAGCATGACGTCATGACCGAGGTCGCCGAGGGACTCGATCCGACGCAACAGATCCCGGATCGCGGTCTGGGCGTGTTCGACTCTGTTCGCGAATGTCTCGATGGTGTCGGCCAGTGCGCGGCACAGCTCGCCGATAATCGCTGCCGACGAGCCGATTTCGCTCAATGCGTTGTCGATCTTCTCGCCTTCAGGGATGTGTTGGCTGTCGAACAGCGTCTTCGATGCGTTGAGAGTTCCCTGCACACCGTTGGCTGCCGCACCGAAGGCGCGCCAACGAGACGCAGTCGCATGCAGACCCGCCACATCGCCATCGGGCCATGCCTCGAGGACAAACGATTGCACGAGCGACCACAGCGGTGGGGGCGGCCGGCCGGGACCCCACGTCCCAGGCGGCGCCGGCGCGGCAAGCTCGGCAGGCGGGGACGGTGCCTTCAAAGCTCCGCTTCCGCCGCCCAGCGTCGAAGCCGCCTCGACGTTGGAGTAGTTCGACGCGCCTTGCTGGATGAGAGCGCCGCATTTCCGGCAGGCGTTGACGGCGGCCGCGGCCGCCTTCAGCACCGACTCGGCTTTCTCCTGATACGCCAAGCCGAATACCTCGCCGGCTCGGTCAACACCGGTGTGAGCCGAAAAGCCGGCCGACAGCACCGAGAGGTTTGCGGCCAACCCATCGCCGGCGGCCTGCACCGCGCTGCCCGCAGCGAACATCGCCTCGGGATCGACAGCCAACGGAGCCACGCGCAAAATTCTGGTCGAGACCGCACGCAGGCGCTATTCACCCAATGATGGCTCTGCCAAGCTAGTCGCGGCCTTTAGCAGCCACAACTCATTCATCAACAGCCCGTGCGGCCAGCGTGATGCGGTGCCGTCCCACCGCCACCGCCGAGGTTCGCTCAGCCGGCTGGCCGTCGAGTTGGACGCGGACCCCGTCAGGCAGACCACTCAGCGTGATCCGTGCGGTGGTGTCGGTGGCCACCGTGATCGTCGACGCCGGCAAGGCGGCCAGTCCGGCGCGCTGGACATCCACCGTGATACCGGCGACGCCGGTGAGCCGCAGCGTGAGATACGGCAGCGGACCGACTGGCGGGCCTACCCGCCAGTCCAGTTCGCTGTACACACCGGGGGTCGGGTCGAAGTTCAGGATGAACCCGCGATGATGCTGAACGGTGTGCGTGGGATCCGGGCGCGCATACGAACGGGCGTCGACTTCGGCGATGGCCCCGCGCCGTGCCGTCACCGCGGGGTCCGCGGTCAGGCCCGACAGCCACCACACCCGATGCGGCCCGATACCCAGGTCGTCGCGCACCGATTGCGGATGCCACGCAAACGTGATGTGTCCCGGATCCGCTTGCCGTAGGCCGGTTTCCATGTGGGCGATCGGGTCTTCGAACTTGTCCTGCAACACCCACGCGATGTGATCCTCGAGCGGATACACGGTGAAGCGGTGCCGGTAGCCAAGCCGGTCGAGTTCGAGCACCTGCTCGGCGACCGACGGGAACGGCACCAGCTCGTCGACCAGCCCGTGCGCAATCACGTAGGGCAGCCAGCGCGCGTTCACCAGCAGTTTCCAGGTATCGCCCTCGCGGGCACAAGGCGAGTCCGGGTCGAGGTCGGCCGGGATGTCGACGTCGGGAAGCAGCCGCACCCCGCACGCCGGCGGGCCGGCCAGCACAACCGCCTGCGAAAACACTTGCGGATAAGTCAATCCCAGCTTGTAGGCCGCATAACCGCCCATCGAGTAGCCCGAGATCACGGTGCGATCGGGATCGGTGCCCAATTGTTCGGCGACGCGAGCCCAGACTTCCCAGACGTCGAGTTCTCCGGTGTCGAAGTACCACGTCGACGGGCCTCGGGCCAGCGGCGTGACCACCACCGAGTCGCGGCCCTCGCACACCTGGTGCAGCAAACGGGGGTCGATGGCGGCGAACTGGCTCTGCCCCAGGGCGAGCGAATGCAGCAGCAGGGTCAGCGGCAGCGTGCGGCCCGGCTTGAAAGTCGACGGCAGGCATACCGAATACGGCTGCACCCGACCGAGAAACTGCGGCTTGGTGCTCAAGACGTCATCCGCGGCGACACCCTGGCCCAGCTCGACCGAGGACACGTACCACCGCGTCGACGGGCCGGTGATCACCGGCTCGGCAGCGGTCTCGCCGGCCGCCAGCCGATCCCACGCCACGGTCACGGCGAACTTCGACACGTCGCCGCGGGTCAAGGCCTCGGCCTGGGCGGAATCCGACCAGAAGTTCAGGTGCGGCGGCTCCTGTTCGTTGGTGCGGAACGCGACGTTGTAGACGTTGGGCTGCCCGGGCAACGCGCCACGCTCGGCGGGCACGTCGGCGAACCCGTCACCTGCGGCGTTGGCCAGCCCCGCCGCCAACCGCACCGTCCAGTCGCCGGCCGGCTCCAGCAGGCTCCGCGGCACCTGCGCCAGGAACGTTCGCGATCCCATGTCGACGCTGTGCTCTACGGGCGTCGTGGACTCGGTGGTCAGATCGATCAGCGCGGCGCCACTGCCCGAAACCAGCAGGGCCATGTCGATCCCGGCCGAGCGCACCCCCGCCCCGGCGGGCCACTGCTCGGGAGCGGTCCGGGCGGGGCCGGTATCGAGGGTGAACAGCGCGATGGGGACCGACGCGTCCAGCAGCGTGTTCCAGTCGATCCGCCACCATGTGTGGGTCGCGGTGAGCCCGATCGCGACGCGGAAGATGTCGGCGCCGTTGCGGGCCGCGGGGCCGTCGGGATAGATGTAGGTGCCGCGGGGCGGTGCCTGCACCTTCAGGTCGCCGATTGGCAGGCCGGTCGCGCCGTGGTCGTCGTAGAGGAAGTCGGTCCAAAAGAGGGCACCGCCGGCGAGGCGGCCGGTGCCGCACGTGCGCGGAAACTCCTCGCCGAACGGCCATCCCGACGGCACCGGAAGTTGCGGCTCGGGGCGCAGGGCCGCCGGCGGCACACCCTCGGGCATCCCGCCGACCACGAGGAGTTCAGCTGGTGGCGTGGGTGCCGTTGCGGCGGGATGCACCAGCGTGTCGGCGATGTGGCGTGCGAGGCGAATTGGAAGAAGAGTCAGATCCAGAAGTGACATCAAGCCCAAACGTACGCGCCCGCCCGGATGCTAAGCCGCTGGCACCACGATCAGCTCGTGTGGTCGATTGTTGACGGCCAGGCCGCCGTCTTCGGTCACGACGACGATGTCCTCGATACGGGCACCCCATAGGCCCGGGAAGTAGATGCCCGGCTCGATGGAGAAGGCCATGCCCGCGGCCAGCGGCAGGTCGTTGCCCGCGACGATGTAGGGCTCCTCGTGAACCGAGAGGCCGATGCCGTGACCGGTGCGGTGCACGAAATACTCGGCCAGCCCGGCGTCGGCCAGCACATCGCGGGCGGCCGCGTCGACTGCCTCGGCCTTCACGCCGGGGCGGACCGCCTCGACGGCCGCGCGTTGAGCGCGCTGGAGCACCGAATAGCGCTGCACCACTTCAGAATTCGGTTCGCCGATGCTGTAGGTGCGGGTCGAGTCGGAATGATACCCAGGCTCGTACGCCCCGCCGATGTCGACGACGACGATGTCGCCGACTTGCAGTTCGCGGTCCGAGTAGCCGTGGTGTGGGTCGGCGCTGTGCGGTCCGGAGCCGACGATGATGAACGACACCTCTGAATGCCCTTCGGCGACAATCGCTTCCGCGATGTCGGCGGCTACGTCGGCCTCGGTGCGGCCGGGGACCAAAAATTCCGGCACCCGGGCATGCACGCGGTCGATAGCCGCGCCCGCTTTGCGCAGCGCGTCTATTTCGCCTTCCTCCTTGACCATCCGCAGCGTGCGCATCACGTCGGTGGCCAGGACGGGCAGCACCCCGAGCACGCCGGCCAGCGGCAGCAGGTGCAGGGCCGGCATGGAATCGGTGACGGCGGTTGCCGCGGGACCGCCGCCGAACGCCGCCCCGACCAGTTGGTAAGGGTCGTCCCCGTCCACCCAATCCCGCACCGCCAGACCCAGTTCCGCGATGGCCGACCCCTTGAGCGAGGCCAGCTCGAGCCGCGGGACGACCACCGTCGGGTCGCCGGACGCCGGCAGAACCAGCGCGGTGAACCGCTCGAGCGTCTGGGCGCGCGACCCGACGAGGTAACGCAGGTCGTACCCGGGGGTGATCACCAGCCCGGACAACCCCGCGTCGGCGGTCGCCGCGGCGGCCGCCGCCAGCCGGCGGGCATACACCCCGGCGCCGAACCGATGAGATTCCATGGCAGCCAGGCTAACCGGTAGGCGTCGGCGCTGGCAGGATAGCCAGCATGCCTGCGCCGCTATTACTGCTCGACGGGGCCAGCATGTGGTTCCGGTCGTATTTCGGGGTGCCGTCCTCGATCACCGCCCCAGACGGCCGGCCCGTCAACGCCGTGCGCGGGTTCATCGACTCGATGGCCGTGGTGATCAACCAACAACGCCCCAGCCGGCTGGTGGTCTGCCTGGACCTGGACTGGCGACCGCAGTTCCGGGTGGACCTCGTCCCCTCTTACAAGGCGCATCGCGTCGCGCAGCCGGAGCCCGCAGGCGAGCCGGACGTCGAGGAGGTCCCCGACGACCTGACACCGCAGATCGACATGATCATGGACCTGTTGGACGCCTTCGGGATCCCGACCGCGGGCGCCGAAGGATTCGAGGCCGACGATGTGCTCGGCACGCTGGCCGCCCGAGAACGCCGTGACCCGGTGGTTGTGGTCAGTGGCGACCGCGACCTGCTGCAGGTGGTGTCGGACGATCCGGTTCCGGTCCGGGTGCTCTACCTGGGCCGCGGGCTGACCAAAGCCACCCTGTTCGGGCCGCCTGAGGTCGCCGAACACTACGGTGTGCCGGAGCATCGGGCGGGGCCGGCCTACGCCGAATTCGCGCTGATGCGCGGCGATCCGTCCGACGGCCTGCCGGGCGTCCCCGGCGTCGGTGAGAAGACGGCGGCGACCCTGCTGGCTCAGCATGGGTCGCTGGAACAAATCCTGGCGGCCGCCCACGATCCGAAGTCGAAGATGGCCAAGGGATTGCGCTCGAAACTGCTGGGCGCGGCCGACTACATCGAGGCCGCAGGGCAGGTGGTGCGGGTCGCCACCGACGCGCCCGTCAGCCTGTCGACGCCGACCGACGCGCTACCCCTGGTGGCCGACGACCCGCAACGCACCGCGAAGTTGGCGACCAAACTGGGCGTCGGGTCCTCGATAGCCCGGTTGCAGAAAGCGCTCGACGCGCTGCCGACGTAACCGGCTACTGCGGGCGGCCGACCTCGTAGGTGCCCTTGTTGTCCTGGAAAGTCACCGTGACGTGCTTGGGGGCGCCGTCAATGCTGACGTCGCAGTCGAAGGTGGCCCCCTTCTTGACGGTGGGGTTCTGGCCGTGGTTGCACTTGACGTTCTGGACGTTCTTGGCCCCATAGCCGTTGGTCTCGTCGGACAGGACCTGCTGCACACCGGTCTGCGCCTTGTTGACGTCCAGCTTGGTGGTGACGAAGAACCCGGGCTGCCAGAAGCCGAGTATCAGCACGACCGCGATGAGCAGGAAGGCGATCACACCACCCACACCGGCGATCACGCCGACCGACCGCTTCTTGGCCGGCTGCTGGTCGTACGGCGCGTACTGGTGCGGGTACTGGCCCGGCTGACCGTATTGCCCGGGCTGCCCGTACTGGCCCGGCTGGCCGTACTGCCCCGGCTGCCCGTACTGCCCCGGCTGCTGGTACTGGCCCGGCTGGCCGTACTGCCCCGGCTGCCCGTACTGGCCGGGCTGCCCGTACTGCCCGGGCTGCTGATATCCGGGCTGCTGCGGATATTGCTGCGGGTACGCCTGTTCGGCCGGCTGTTGGTACTGCGGGTAATCGGCGGGCGGCGTGTACGCCGGCGCCTGCCAGGTCGCCTCCTGGCCTGGCTGCTGCTGCCAGGGCGAACCGACCTGCGTCGGCTCGGAGGAGTGATCGCCACCCTGGCCGGGCGGTTGCCACTGCTGTTCCGGTCCCTGCGGTCCGCTCATCGTCTCTCCTCAGCCCCTTGTGTCTCGGCACGAATCATCGGCGTTGTGATTTCCGCATCTACGGTAGCTTCGGCTCAGCCTACCCGGCGTCAACAGCGACGACGCCGCGCCGAATGTCATTGATGGCGCGCTTGGCGGTGGCCCGCAGCTCGGGGTCCGGGGCGGCGTTGCGAACCTGGTCCAACAGATCGAGCACCTGGCGGCACCAGCGCACGAAATCCCCCGCCAGCAGCGGCGAGCCGGTGCCGGCCGGGTCGACGGCCGCCAGCGCAGCGGCCAGGTCGCCGGTCTTGGCCCAGCGATAGATGACGTTGACGAAACCGTCGTCGGGCTCCCGACTGGGTGCGATCCGGTGCGTCTGCTCGTCGGTGCGCAGCGCATACGACAGCCGGGACGTTTGCTGCAGCGCCTGCCGCACTTGCTGGGTCGGCGCCTCGGCGGCGAACGCCGCCCGCGGGCCCTCACCGCCCCTGGTCTCGTACAGCACCGTCGAGACCACCGCGGCCAGCTCGGCGGGCTTCAGATCGGCCCACGCGCCGGTGCGCAGGCATTCGGCCACCAGGAGGTCGCTCTCGCTGTAGATGCGGGCCAGCAGCCGGCCGTCGTCGGTGACGTGGGGATCGGTGTCCGGGCCTTGGATGAAGCCACGCTCGGTGAGCAGGCCCACGATCCGGTCGAACGTCCGCGCCAGCGAATTGGTCGCGGCGGCGACCTTTTTCTCCAGCTGGGCGTTGTCCCGTTCGATGCGCAGGTAGCGCTCGGCCTGCCGGACTTGGGATTCCAGGCCGGCGTCGTTGTGTGACGGGTGCCGACGAAGCTCCTCTCGCAACGACGCCAGCTCGGGGTCGTGGAAGCCGTCGTGGTCGCCGCGGCCGCTGCGCCGCCTCTCCGGAACGGCCAATCCGGCAGCCGCCGACCGCAGCGCGGACGCCAGGTCACGACGGACGCGCGGTTGGCGGTGCTCCACCCGCTTGGGCAACGGCATCGAACCGACCGGGGCCGCCGCTCCCGAGTAGTCGGCCGTCGAAATCCGGCCCGCCCAACGGTTTTCGGTGAGCACCAACGGGCGCGGGTCGTCGCCGTCGCGGGCCGATTCCAAGACCACCGCCAGCCCGCCGCGCCGGCCGTGGGTGATGTTGATGATGTCCCCGCGCCGCAGCGCGGCCAGCGCGTCGCTGGCCGCCTGCCGGCGCTGCAGCCGCGACGCGCGGGACTGCGCGCGCTCCATCTCGCTGATGCGCGCACGCATCCGGGCGTAGTCGAGGATCGGCGCCTGGGGCCCGCCCAGCTCGGCGGCGATCTCGCCGAGCATCGCGTTGCCGCGCTCGATGCCGCGGACCAGGCCGACGACCGAGCGGTCGGCCTGATACTGGGCGAACGACTGCTCCAGCAGCCGATGGGCCTGCTCGGGACCCATCTGCTGCACCAGGTTGATCGTCATGTTGTAGGACGGGGCGAACGAGCTGCGCAGCGGGAACGTGCGGGTCGAAGCCAATCCCGCGACCGCGGACGGTTCGGTGGTTTCTTCGGCGGGATTCCAGAGCACCACTGCGTGGCCCTCGACGTCGATGCCGCGCCGCCCGGCGCGCCCGGTCAGCTGCGTGTACTCCCCCGGCGTCAGCGGCATGTGCTGCTCGCCGTTGAACTTCACCAGCCGTTCGAGCACCACCGTGCGGGCCGGCATGTTGATGCCGAGCGCCAAGGTCTCGGTGGCGAAGACCGCCTTGACCAGCCCGGCGGTGAACAGCTCTTCGACGGTGTGCCGGAAAACCGGCAACATCCCGGCGTGGTGGGCCGCCAGACCGCGCATCAGCCCTTCGCGCCACTCGTAGTAGCCGAGCACCGCCAGGTCGGCGTCGGCAAGATCACCGCACCGGTGCTCGATCACCTCGGCGATCTGCGCGCGCTCCTCCTCGGTGGTCAGCCGGAGCGGCGAGCGCAGGCACTGCTGAACGGCGGCGTCACAGCCGGCGCGGGAGAACACGAACGTGATCGCCGGCAGCAGCCCCTCGGAGTCCAGCGTCGCGATCACGTCCGCCCGGCCGGGCGGCCGATAGAACCGCGGCCGGCCGGGCGTACCGCGTCCGCCGCCACGCCTTCCCGCCTCCCGGCGGGGGCTTCGCCAGTCCGACATCCGGTCCGCCTCGCGGCGGTGCGCGATGTGGCGCGTCAGGTCCGGGTTGACGCGCGCCTCGCGGACGGCCGTCGGTTGCTCGCCGGCTTCCGGGTTTCGGTAGTCGAACAGGTCGAAAAGCCGCTTGCCCACCAAGACGTGTTGCCACAGCGGCACCGGCCGATGCTCGTCGACCACCACGGTCGTATCGCCCCGCACGGTCTGGATCCAGCCGCCGAATTCCTCGGCGTTGCTCACCGTCGCCGACAGGCTGACCACTCGCACCTCGTCGGGCAGGTGCAGGATCACTTCCTCCCATACCGGGCCGCGCATCCGGTCGGCCAGGAAATGCACCTCATCCATCACCACGTAGGAAAGCCCTTGTAGCGCAGGCGAATCGGCGTAGAGCATGTTGCGCAGCACCTCGGTGGTCATTACCACCACGGGAGCGTCGGCGTTCACCGACATGTCGCCGGTGAGCAGGCCGATCCGGTCGCGGCCGTAGCGCGCGGTCAGATCGGTGTGCTTCTGATTGCTCAGCGCCTTGAGCGGCGTGGTGTAGAAGCACTTTCCGCCCGCGGCCAGCGCCAGGTGCACGGCGAACTCGCCCACCACCGTCTTGCCGGCCCCGGTCGGCGCGCAGACCAGCACGCCGTGACCGCGCTCGAGCGCGGCGCACGCCCGCCGCTGAAAGCCGTCCAGCGCAAAGGGCAATTCAGCGGTGAACCGGGTCAGCTCGACGAGCTCCGTCACGTCCTGTGGCACCGACGGTTTAGGTGACATCGTCATGCTGGCCGGTGAACGACGGCTCCCAGACCGGGTCCTGTATCGGTGCGGGCGGCTCGATGACCGATGCCTCATCGTCCGGGATCGCGGTCCGCGCTTCGCGCTTGGCCTTCCGCCTGTCGTGCAGGCGGGCGATCTGGATGGCGAACTCGAGAAGCACCGACAGCGCCACGCCCAACGCGGTCATCGAGAACGGGTCGGACCCGGGCGTGAAGATTGCGGCGAACACGAACATCCCGAAGATCAAGCCGCGCCGCCAGGACTTGAGTCGCTCGTAGGGCAGCACACCCGTCATGTTGAGCATGACGATCAGCAACGGGAATTCGAAGCTGACGCCGAACACCACCAACAGGTTGATCAGGAACCCGAAGTACCGGTCCCCGGACAGCGCGGTCACCTGCACGTCGCTGCCGACCGTCAGTAAGAAGCCCAGCGCCTTGGACAGCACGAAGTAGGCCAGGATCGCGCCCGTGACGAACAGCAGCGCCGCTGGGATCACGAACCCGACCGCGAAGCGACGCTCCTTTTGGTACAGCCCCGGCGTGATGAACGCCCAGAGTTCGTAGAACCACACCGGGCAGGCCAGCACGACCCCGGCGGTCAGCCCGACCTTGAGCCGCAACATGAACTGGTCGAACGGCGCCGTGGCCAGCAGTCGGCACTGACCGTCGGCGCTGATGCTGGCGCGTGCCGATTGGGGCAGCGAGCAGTAGGGGTGGCGCAGCCACTCGCCGAGGCTTTCCAGGCCGAAGATCGAGTGCGAATACCAGAAGAACCCGAAGATCGTGGTGATCAGGATGGCGGCCAGCGAGAACAGCAACCGGGTGCGCAGCTCGGTGAGGTGGTCGACAAGCGACATCGTCGCGTCGGGATTGGCGCGGCTGCGCCTGTTACGCGGATTGAGGCGCTTCAGCACGCCGGCAGTGCGCGCTGAAACCTTGAAAACTTTCACGACGCTCGTTCAGTGGCGTTCGGGCACCGCGACGACGATGGCCGGCTACGCAGGGTGTGCTTCGGAGTGCCCCTGCTCGGGAGCCGCTGCCGGGGCGTCGACCCGCTGCGACTGCACGGGAGTGGGGTTCGCCGCGGAGGGGGCGCTGTTCGTCGCGCTGTTGGTCTCCAGGGCCGACGACTCCGCTTTGTTCTCGGTCTGCATTTCGCGCAGCTCAGACTTGAAGATGCGCATCGACTTGCCCAACGAACGTGCTGCATCGGGGAGCTTCTTGGCACCGAAAAGCAGGATCACCACCACAGCGAGGATCGCCCAGTGCCACGGACTAAGACTGCCCACTTTGATTACCTCCAGACGTCTACCCGATGCTACCGCAGTGCGACGGTCCACCGGGCCGCCCGCGCCGTGACCTCAGCGGGTTAGCGCCTGATAGGACTCGCACGCCGCGGCCGCCGCATCCCGGACACGTCTCGCGAGTGACTCCGGTTCAAGGACCCGCACGTCCGACCCGAAGCCGAGCACCAGGCGCGTCATCCAGTCCTCGGAGGCGTAGGTCATCACCGCATCGCAGGATCCGTCCGGCAACTCCCGCACCTCACGCATCGGGTAGTACTCGAACATCCACGACGCCGAAGGCGCGACCCGCAGTTTGGCCGACGGCAGCGACGGATCTCCGTCGAACAACGACGTGTCCGGCGGCGCCTGCAGCGCCAGTTCGGGTGGAGCCGCCGGCTCGTCCAACTCGGTGGCATCGACGATCCGGTCGAAGCGGAACAGTCGCACCCCGTCGGCCTCCCGTGACCAGGCCTCCAGGTAGCTGTGGCCGCCGATCAGCAGTACCCGGACGGGGTCGACGATCCGGCTGGTAAGGGTGTCATGCGACGCGGAGTAATAGTCGATGGCCAGCGCGCGTTTGTGCTGTACGGCCGCGCGGACCGCGGCCGCCGCTCGGCTTTCCGCGGGCGCGGGCTCGTCGACCGCTGCCACCGAGCCGGTGGCGTCGTGCCCGATGGCGCCGGCCGCGGCCTCGATCTTGGCAATCGCGCTGCGCGCCGCCTCCGGGTCGACGACGCCCGGGATATCGGCGAGTGCCCGCAGCGCCACCAACAGACCGGTGGCCTCCGGCGAGGTGAGCTTGAGCGGCCGGTCGATGCCCGCGGAGAACGTCACCTCGATCGTGTCGCCGGAGAACTGGAAGTCGATCAGGTCGCCCGGGTAGTAGCCGGGCAGGCCGCACATCCACAGCTGGTTGAGGTCCTCTTCCAGTTGCTTGGCGGATACCCCGAGGTCGGCGGCCGCCTTTGCCCGGGTGACCCGCGGGTTGGCCTGGAAATACGGCACCATATTGAGCAGCCGGATCAATCGCGTGGATATGGGAGTCATGGGCGATTCGCCTCCTCCACGTGCGCGCGCAGCCGCGCCAGCACGTCGTCGCGCAGTGACTGCGGCTCGAGCACGACGGCGTCGGCCCCATAGCCGGCGATGTCGCGCGCCAACCGGTCACTGGATCCGATGTCGATCTCGACCACCTCGCCGTCGCGGCCGCCCAGTTGCCGCGTGCCGGTGGACCTCCCGGCGCGCCGCAGCGCGGTGGCCCGCCCGTCGGCCACCCACACCCGCGCCTGCCCCCCGGTCGGGATCTCGGCCACCGTGCGGGCGACGATCTGGCGCAGGTCCACGTCCTCGGGTACAACGACCAGCCCGGGCGGGCCGATCGGCCTGACGTCGGCACCGATCCGCGACAGCCGAAAGGTGCGAGTTGCGTCGCGATCGCGGTCGTGGCCCACCAGATACCAGCGACCCTTCTGGGTCACGACGCCCCACGGTTCCACGGTGCGCATGCTGTACGGATCGGCGCGCGACGGCCGGTGCGGAAACTGCACCGCCTGCCGGGAATCGATGGCCGACAACAGGACTCCGAGAACCTCCTCCGACCCGCGCAGCCCGGGCACGCCGGCCGGGGAGGCGATGGCCACCGGCGCGTCCGGGTCGACGTCCACCCCGGCGGCACGCAGCTTGAGCAACGCGCCCTGGGTGGCGGTGATCAGTTCGGGCGACTCCCACAGTTGCGTCGCGACGGCTACCGCGGCCGCCTCGTCCGAAGTCAGCTCGACTGCCGGCAACGAGTAGGCGTCGCGGTTGATGCGGTAGCCCTCGGTGGGGTCCTGGGCCGACGCCCTGCCGACCTCCAGCGGTATGCCCAGATCGCGCAGCTCGTTCTTGTCGCGCTCGAACATGCGGGAGAACGCCTCGGCGCTGGGACTGTCCGCGTACCCGGCCACGCTGGACCTGATCTTCTCCGCGCTGATGTAGCCGCGGGTGGACAGCAGGGCGATGACGAGATTGACCAACCGCTCGACTTTCGAGGTCGCCATTCGCACCAGGTTATAGCTGGCGCGCGCGCCGCGCCTGCACCGGCTGGCGAGTCGCAGCATTAACAATCGCCACATCAGTCACGAGCTGGCGGGCACCTCAGCCTTTGAGGATTTGATAGCGCCGGCGCTATCACGTTTCCGGCGCGAGCATGGACAACCACGGCGGGCTGGTGTGACGTGCGACCAATGGAGAGCGGTGAGCTACATGCTGGCGATCAGCCGCTTGACCCGCTCGTCGACCGCCCGGAAGGGGTCCTTGCACAGCACGGTGCGTTGGGCCTGGTCGTTGAGCTTGAGGTGCACCCAGTCGACGGTGAAGTCGCGGCCCGCGGCCTGGGCGGCGCTGATGAACTCGCCACGCAGCCGGGCGCGGGTGGTCTGGGGCGGATGGTCGACCGCCTCCGTGATTTCCTCGTCGGTGGTCACGCGCGCCGCAAGGCCCTTGCGCTGCAGCAGGTCGAACACGCCGCGCCCCCGCTTGATGTCGTGATAGGCCAGGTCCAGCTGGGCGATCTTGGGGTCGGACAGCTCCATGTTGTAGCGGTCCTGGTAGCGCTGGAACAGCTTGCGCTTGATCACCCAGTCGATTTCGGTGTCGACCTTGGCGAAGTCCTGGCTCTCGACGGCGTCGAGCTGACGCCCCCACAGGTCCACCACCTGCTCGATTTGGGCGTTGGGCTCCCGGGTCTGCAGGTGTTCGACGGCGCGGGTGTAGTACTCGCGCTGGATGTCCAACGCGCTGGCCTGACGCCCGCCGGCCAGCCGCACCGGGCGCCGGCCGGTGACATCGTGGCTGACCTCCCGGATGGCGCGGATGGGGTTGTCCAGCGAGAAGTCGCGGAAGGGAACGCCGGCCTCGATCATTTCCAGCACCAGCGCCGCGGTGCCCACCTTGAGCATCGTGGTGGTCTCGCACATGTTGGAGTCGCCGACGATCACGTGCAACCGCCGGTACTTCTCGGCGTCGGCGTGCGGCTCGTCGCGGGTATTGATGATGGGCCTGCTGCGGGTGGTGGCCGAGGAGACGCCCTCCCAGATGTGCTCGGCACGTTGGGAAAGGCAGAAGGTCGCCGCCTTGGGGGTTTGCAGCACCTTGCCGGCCCCGCAGATCAGCTGTCGGGTGACCAGGAACGGCAGCAACACATCGGAGATCCGGGAGAACTCGCCAGCCCGCACGATCAGGTAGTTCTCGTGGCAGCCGTAGGAGTTGCCCGCCGAATCGGTGTTGTTCTTGAACAGGTAGATGTCCCCGCCGATGCCCTCGTCGGCGAGCCGCTGTTCGGCGTCGATGAGCAGGTCTTCCAGCACCCATTCGCCGGCCCGGTCGTGGGTGACCAGCTGCACCAGGCTGTCGCATTCGGCCGTCGCGTACTCGGGGTGGCTGCCCACGTCGAGATACAGCCGGGCACCGTTGCGGAGGAAGACGTTGGAGCTGCGCCCCCAGGACACGACGCGCCGGAAGAGATAACGGGCGACCTCGTCCGGGGACAGGCGGCGATGGCCGTGGAAGGTGCAGGTGACACCGAACTCGGTCTCGATGCCCATAATTCGTCGCTGCACGTAATCGAGGGTACTGGTTGTCTCACCGGGAGGGCACGGAAGCCGCGCCTACGGGCCCCGACGAGTTTCCCGCGGCCCGTTGGCGCCGCCCGCGAGAGCTCACCAGCACCCTGGGCACCAGCGGTCCCAGAACCGCACCCGTGCGCTCGGTGTTCTGCCGATAGCGAACACGCGCGGACACGCCCGATTCAGCCCGCGGAGTCGCCGTTGGAATCCGGTGCTTCGCCGTTGGTTTCCGGCTGCTTCGAATCCCCCTCTTGCAGCAGGCTTTCCAGGGTGGCCCGGTTGATCCGCCGGAACGCCCGCCGCGGCCGGCTGACGTCCAGGATGGCAACCTCCAGGCTGCCTACATCCGGAGAAAGATCCCCGTTGGAACCCTCCGCACTGCCGGCCCGCAACGCCTTCACGGCGATCTGCGTCGCGTCGCGCAGGTCGGCGTTCTCGGCGTAGGACTCCTTGAGCGCGGTGGTGATCGGCTCCGTCGTACCGCCCATCACCACGAAATGCGGTTCGTCGGCGATCGACCCGTCGTAGGTGATGCGGTACAACTCAGGCGGTTTCGTCTCGCCGTAGTGCGCCACCTCGGCGACGCACAATTCCACCTCGTACGGCTTGGCCTGCTCGGTGAAGATGGTGCCCAAGGTCTGGGCGTAGACGTTGGCCAGCTGGCGCCCGGTGACGTCGCGGCGGTCGTAGGCGTAGCCCCGGGTGTCGGCGAACTGGATTCCGCCGCGCCGCAGATTGTCGAACTCGTTGAACTTGCCCGCGGCCGCGAAGCCCACGCGGTCGTAGAGCTCGCTGATCTTCTGCAGGGACCGCGACGGGTTCTCCGCCACAAACAGCACACCACCGGCGTAGACCAGCGCGACCACGCTCTTGCCGCGTGCGATGCCTTTGCGTGCGAGCTCGCTGCGCTCGCGCATCGCCTGCTCGGGCGATATGAAATAAGGAAAGCTCACTTCTCACCGCCATCGGGGCCGAAAGTATCTGCGCGCGAGCGACTTTCGATGACTTCGCGGGCCAGCTCGGCGATCCGCCGCTCGGGCACCTCGGCCGCCCCTTCGGCACCGATGGTGACCGCCGTCGGGTAGATACCGCGCACCAAATCGGGACCGCCGGTGGCCGAATCGTCATCGGCGGCGTCGTACAGCGCCTCGACGGCCACCCGCACCGCGGAATCGGCATCGACGACCTGCGAGTACAGCTTCTTGATCGACGACTTGGCGAAGATCGACCCCGAACCCACCGACTGGTAGCCCTCTTCTTCCAAGTTCCAGCCGCCGGCGGCGTCGAACGAGACGATCCGGCCGGCACCCTCGGGGTCGGGCGCGTCGATGTCGTAGCCCGCCAACAGCGGGAGGGCCACCAGGCCCTGCATCGCGGCGGCCAGGTTTCCGCGCACCATGATCGCGAGCCGGTTCACCTTGCCGGCGAATGTGAGCGGCACACCTTCGAGCTTTTCGTAGTGCTCGAGTTCCACGGCGTAGAGGCGGGCGAACTCGACGGCGATGGCCGCGGTGCCTGCGATGCCCGTGGCGGTGTAGTCGTCGGTGACGTACACCTTTTTCACGTCACGCCCGGCGATCATGTTGCCCTGGGTCGAGCGACGGTCGCCGGCGATGACAACGCCACCGGGATATTTCAGGGCCACGATGGTGGTGCCGTGCGGCAGCTGCGAGCCGACCCCGCCGGCTTGCGCGCCACCGAGACTCGCCGGCAACAGCTCCGGCGCTTGACGGCGCAGGAAGTCAGCAAACGACGACAGGTCTACGGCGGGATTTGCCGGGAGTGAGGAGTTGGTGAACAGGCGGTCAGAGAAGGGCCAGGTCACTGTCCGCCCTTTTGGACGTATGCCCGGACGAAGTCTTCAGCGTTCTCTTCGAGGACGTCATCGATCTCGTCGAGCAGATCGTCGGTGTCCTCGGCTAGCTTCTCGCGGCGCTCCTGGCCCGCGGCCGTGCTGTCGGCGAAATCGTCGTCGTCGCCACCACCACCGCCACGCTTGGTCTGCTCCTGAGCCATCGCCGGCCTCCTGCTTCATCTGAACTTGTTCAGCGGCTTGCTTGGTTCCAAAGCCACACTGCCCCGCTGGTATCTCTACCCTACCGGTCAACCCCGACGTTCCCCGGTCTAACCGGCTTAGCTGGTGAGTTGTTCCACCAGTTCGGCGGCGCTATCCACCGAGTCCAGCAGCGCTCCGACGTGCGCCTTACTGCCGCGCAGCGGCTCCAGTGTCGGAATCCGCACCAGCGAGTCGCCACCCAGGTCGAAGATCACCGAGTCCCAACTGGCCGCGGCGATGTCGGCGCCGAACCTGCGCAGGCATTCACCGCGGAAGTACGCGCGCGTGTCGGTCGGCGGGTTGTCCACAGCCTCCAGCACCTGGTGTTCGGTGACCAGACGCTTCATCGAGCCACGCGCGACGAGCCGGTTGTACAGGCCCTTGTCCAGCCGGACATCGGAATACTGCAGGTCGACCAGGTGCAGCCGCGGTGCCGACCAGCTGAGATTCTCCCGCTGCCGGAAACCCTCGAGCAGGCGCAGCTTGGCCGGCCAGTCGAGCACCTCGGCGCACTCCATCGGGTCCCGCTCGAGTTGGTCGAGCACTTGCGCCCAGGTCTGAACGATGTCGGCCGCGCGGGGGTCGGGGTCGCGGCTGTCGACCAGCTTCGCCACCCGGTCCAGGTAAATCCGTTGCAACGCAAGGGCCGTCAATTCGCGACCGTCGGCCAGCGCCACGACGGCCCGCAGCGACGGGTCGCGGCTGATCGCGTGGACCGCATGCACCGGCCGGGCCAGCACCAAGTCGCTCAGGTCGATCCCGTGCTCCGGGCCGACTTCGATCAGGTCCAGCACCAGCGCCGTGGTGCCCAGCTTCAGATAGGTCGACGTCTCGGCCAGGTTGGCGTCGCCGATGATGACGTGCAGCCGGCGGTATCGGTCGGCGTCGGCGTGCGGTTCGTCGCGGGTGTTGATGATGCCCCGCTTGAGGGTGGTTTCGAGGCCGACCTCGACCTCGATGTAATCGGAGCGCTGCGACAGCTGGAAGCCGGGCTCGTCACCGGACGGCCCGATGCCCACCCGGCCGGAGCCGGTGACCACCTGCCGCGACACCAGAAAAGGGGTCAGTCCGGCGATGATCGACGAAAACGGCGTCTGCCGCGACATCAGGTAGTTTTCGTGCGCGCCGTAGGAGGCGCCTTTGCCGTCCACATTGTTCTTGTAGAGCTGCAGCTTGGCGGCCCCGGGCACGCTGGCGACGTGCCGGGCGGCGGCCTCCATGACCCGCTCGCCGGCCTTGTCCCAGATCACCGCGTCGAGCGGGTCGGTGCACTCGGGCGCCGAGTATTCGGGGTGGGCGTGGTCGACGTAGAGCCTGGCCCCGTTGGTCAGAATCATGTTGGCGGCGCCGACCTCGTCGGCGTCGACCACCGGCGGCGGTCCGGCCGAGCGGCTCAGGTCGAAACCACGGGCGTCGCGCAGGGGCGATTCCACCTCGTAGTCCCATCGGGTGCGCTTGGCGCGTTGAATGCCGGCGGCGGCGGCATAGGCCAACACCGCTTGGGTCGAGGTGAGGATCGGGTTGGCGGTCGGGTCGGACGGCGACGAAATGCCGTACTCGACCTCCGTCCCGATAATCCGTTGCATGCGTTCAGCGTAGGCCGGGCGACGATCCGTCCTCGCGCAGGGGGAAAACGGCCGGCGCGAGGTTGCCGCGCCACTAGGGTGACCGGATGTGGACCCAACTCTGCGCCGCACGCCGGACCGCAGGCAGGCGGCCGCGGCTGAACAGTGGTTCTTAGAGCGTGGGTTGCCGTCGGTGCTGACCCCGCGCGGCCGGTGGCGGCGGCTGTGGCCGCGATGCGCTCCCGTGCTGGCGGCCTGGGCGGCGGTGGAGGTCTGCCTGCTGGGCGTCTATTTCGTCAGCGACGGCAACGAGGTCTTCATCAGCGGAACGCCCACGACTCACCAGTGGGTGATTCTGGCGCTGCTCGCGCTCGCTCTCCCGCTGGCCGCGCTGGCCGGTTGGCTGGTGTCGCGGACGTCGAGCGGGCGCAACCGCGCGACCGTCGCGACCGTGGCACTGGGCGTCGCGGTCACGTGCGGTGTCATCGAATCCGGCCCCACACAGTTGACCAGGCACGCCGTCATCCTGGTTCTGGTCTTGGCGCTGACCGGCAGCGGCGTCGGGTCGGTGTTCGCCTGGGCGGTGCGCATGACGATGGAGCACCTGTCCACGGTCGGGACGCTGGCGGTCCGCGCCCTGCCCATCGTGCTGCTGACCGCGTTGGTGTTCTTCAACACCTACGTCTGGCTGATGGCGGCGAACATCAACGGCGAAAGACTGTCGCTGGCAATCGTTTTCCTGCTCGGCATCGCAGGGACCTTCGTCGTGTCCAAGACCGTCGAACGGGTGCGGCCCCTGTTGAAGTCGACGGCATCGCTACCTCAAGGCAGCGAGAACCTTGCCGGCACACCGTTTGCGGCGATGCATGATCCCGCGGCCGGCTCCCCGCTCAAACGCGCAGAACGCCTCAATGTGGTGTTCCTGCTGGCGACCTCACAACTCATCGAGATCCTGGTGGTGGCCGCAGTCGGCGCGACGATGTATCTGGTCCTCGGCCTGATCATTTTGACGCCACCGCTGCTCAAGGAATGGGCGCACAACACCGCCACCACCTCGACGGTATTCGGCTTCACGTTCCCTGCGCCGGATTCGCTGATCCACATGTGCCTGTTCCTGGGCGCGCTGACGTTCATGTACATCAGCGCCCGCGCGGTCGACGACGCCGAGTACCGGGGAATGTTCCTCGACCCGCTGATCGACGATCTGCACACGGCCCTGGCGGCCCGCAACCGCTACCGCGGCGCCGTCGCACCGTCAGCGGTTGCTGTTGACGGCACCGACGGTAGTGACTAACTTCACCGTGTGTCCGCCCCCGAATCCGACCACGTCGGTAAACACGCGCTCGACCTGGCCGGAAAACGCTACGGCGAAGTGCTGCTGGTGACCGCCGGCGAAGCCGGCCCGCAGGCAACGGTCTACAACAGCTTTCCACTCAACGACTGCCCCGCCGAACTATGGTCCGCGCTCGACCCACACGCCATCGCCGCCGAAAACGGCGTGGCCGCAGCGCTGCTCAACGGTCCGCGGTACTGGCTGATGAACGCCATCGAGAAAGACGCCCAAGGTCCCCAGGTGACCAAGACCTTCGGCGGCATCGACATGATCCAGCAGGCGACGGTCCTGTTGTCCTCGATGAATCCCGCGCCCTATGTTCCGAACAAGGTCAATCGCCACACGGTCTTCGTCTTCAACGCCGGACAACAGATCTATGAACTCATCGACCCCCAGGGACAGCACTGGGTGATGCAGACCTTGAGCCAGGTCGCCGACCCCAACCTGTCGCAAGCCGATCTGCCGCGACTCGCCGACCGGCTCGACCTGCCGGCGGGGTGGACCTACCAGCCGCGTGTCCTCACCGACGAGCTGCGCGTGGACACCCGGACCCGGGCGGCCCAAGTGCTGCAGGACAATCTGACCAACAGCTATTCGCTGGTGACCGACTGACGCTGAACCGCGCCGCGCCGGCTTGTCGCCCTACAGGTATTGGCCGAGGTTGGACTCGGTGTCGATGGCCCGCGATGCGCTGGAGCTCTTGCCGGTGACCAGCGTGCGGATGTAGACGATCCGCTCGCCCTTCTTGCCCGAAATCCGTGCCCAGTCATCGGGGTTGGTGGTGTTGGGCAGGTCCTCGTTCTCGGCGAACTCGTCGACGATCGAGTCGAGCAGATGCTGAATGCGCAGACCCGGTTGCCCGGTCTCGAGCACCGACTTGATCGCGTTCTTCTTCGCCCGGTCGACGACGTTCTGGATCATGGCTCCGGAGTTGAAGTCCTTGAAGTACATGACTTCCTTGTCGCCGTTGGCGTAGGTGACCTCCAGGAACCGGTTGTCGTCGATCTCGGCGTACATCCGCTCGACGACCTTTTCGATCATCGCCCGGATGCAGGCCGAACGGTCGCCCCCGAACTCGGCGAGGTCGTCGGCATGCACCGGCAGCGTCTCGACCAGGTACTTCGAGAAGATGTCTTGTGCCGCTTCGGCATCGGGCCGCTCGATCTTGATCTTCACGTCCAGGCGGCCGGGCCGCAGGATCGCGGGGTCGATCATGTCCTCGCGGTTGGAGGCGCCGATCACGATGACGTTCTCCAGCCCCTCCACCCCGTCGATCTCACTCAGCAGCTGCGGGACCACCGTGGTCTCGACGTCGGAGGAGACGCCGGTGCCGCGGGTGCGGAAGATCGAGTCCATCTCGTCGAAGAACACGATCACCGGTGTTCCCTCGGACGCCTTCTCGCGGGCCCGCTGGAAGATCAGCCGGATGTGCCGCTCGGTCTCGCCGACGAACTTGTTCAGCAGCTCCGGGCCCTTGATGTTGAGGAAGTACGACTTCGCCTCGCGCGCGTCGTCCCCACGCACCTCGGCCATCTTCTTGGCCAGCGAGTTCGCGACCGCCTTGGCGATCAACGTCTTCCCACACCCGGGCGGGCCGTACAGCAACACACCCTTGGGCGGGCGCAGCGCGTACTCCCGGTACAGCTCCTTGTGCAGGAAGGGCAGCTCCACGGCATCGCGGATCTGCTCGATCTGGCGAGTCAGGCCACCGATGTCCTGGTAGCTGACGTCGGGCACCTCTTCCAGCACCAGGTCTTCGACCTCGGCCTTGGGGATGCGCTCGAACGCGTAGCCCGCCTTGGTGTCGACCAGCAACGAGTCGCCCGGCCGCAGCTTGCGCGGCCTGGTGTCGTCGTTGAGCGCGTCGGGGTGCCCCTCCGGCAGGTCCTCGGCCACCAGCGGCTCCGCCAGCCACACGATGCGCTCCTCGTCGGCGTGACCGACGACCAGCGCGCGGTGCCCGTCGGCCAACAGCTCACGCAACGTGGAGATCTCGCCGACCGACTCGTAGGTGCCGGCCTCGACGACGGTCAGCGCCTCATTGAGGCGAACCGTCTGGCCCTTCCGCAGCGACGCGACGTCGATGTTCGGCGAGCAGGTCAGGCGCATCTTGCGGCCAGAGGTGAACACGTCGACGGTCTCGTCCTCGTGCGCGCCCAGCAATACGCCATAACCACTCGGCGGCTGCCCGAGCCGATCGACTTCCTCGCGCAACGCCAGCAATTGCTGGCGCGCCTCTTTGAGCGTCTCCATCAACTTCGAGTTGCGGGCCGCAAGCGAGTCGATGCGGGCTTCGAGTTGATGCACATCGCGCGCGGAGCGGGCGCCACCTTGCCCGGCCGCATGCTCGAGTTGCTCGCGCAGCAGCGCTGCCTCGCGGCGTAATTCTTCCAATTCGGCAGCATCGCCGGGGGACATGCCTGACTCGCTGGGGGTACCGAATGCTTCAGAACGCTCTGAGCCACCCATGTTGCGCTCCTTTCCCACACCGAATTGGCGCGGTGGATACTTCAAAGCTACCGGCGATTGACCAATGATGTGCGGAGTCAAATACCCACGAAAAGTTAAGATTTTCGTCTCGCTGGTAATCTCGGCCACTAATCTCGCTGATCGAAAGGGCCGCCGTGACCGCAAAAAGCCTCGCCACCGGCCTAGTCGGCTCAGCCGACGTCGGCGTGGCGAGCGCGGGTGTGAGTTCAGTTGCACCCGTTGGCCCGATGGCACGCCGGGCGCCCGTTTCGCACAGCGCCCCGACCCCGCAGCCGGCCTGATCGACGGGATGCACCGACACCTGTCCGCAACGTTGAGCGCCGCCACCATCCTGGCGGCGGCCGGCCTCTCGGGATGTTCGTCGCATCAGCAACCCCGAATCGCCTCCTCCATGCCCGCGGCGGCCCCCGCCACGTCGAGCACGGTCGCTAGTTTTCCGACTACCCCGCTGCCGACGCCTGAAGCCCTTACCGACATCTTGGCCCGGCTCGTCGACCCGAACGTACCGGGTATCAACAAGGTGAGTCTGGTCGAAGGCGCGACCCCGGAGAGCGCCGACACCCTGGGCAAGTTTTCCAACGCGTTGCGCGACAACGGCTACCTGCCCATGAACTTCGTCGCGCACGACATCGCCTGGTCGGACAAGACCCCCGCCGACGTGGTGGCGACCATCGACGTCAACACCGCCCAGCGGGCAAACGCCAGCTTCCACTTCCCCATGGAATTCACGCCCTTCCAAGGGGGTTGGCAGTTGTCCCGGCGAACCGGCGAAATGCTGTTGGCGATGGGCAAGTCGCCGGCGGTGACCCCGCCCCCCGGCCCGGCACTGGCTCCGCCTCCCCCGCCTGCGCCCGCACCGCCACCGGCTCCGCCTCCTGTGCCGGCCCCTGCACCGCCACCGGCGCCGCAACCCGCCCCGGCTCCGGCCCCTGCGCCGCAGCCCGCCCCCGCTCCGGCCCAGGAGCCCGCACCGGCTCCGGAACCCGCACCCGCCCCGGCTCCCGCACCCGCCCCGGAGCCCGGTCCGGCCCCGGAGCCACCCGGTTGACACCCGGCATGTGGATCGGCTGGCTCGAGTTCGACGTCTTACTCGGCGACGTCCGGTCGCTCAAGCAGAAACGATCGGTGATCCGCCCCGTCGTCGCCGAGCTGCGGCGCAAATTCAGCGTGTCGGCGGCCGAGACCGGTTCACATGAGCTCTACCGGCGCGCGGGCATCGGTCTGGCCACGGTGTCCGCCGACCGGAGCCACGCGGTCGACGTCCTCGATGCGGCCGAACGGCTGGTGGCCGCGCACCCAGAGTTCGAGCTGCTATCGGTGCGGCGCGGCCTGCAGCGCAGCGACGACTAGGGCAAGCTCAGCCAGGCGACGACCCGCCGCCCCCGGCAACGCCGCGCTTGCGATCGCCGCTAGCCGTCGCGGCCCTCGCGTTTGCGTCCCAACGGCGCGGGGGCGACGACGCCGGGCGCGAGACGTCGCGTGAAGACCAGAAATGCGGTGTGCCCGCGCATGGAGTGCTGCGGCCGAACGGCCAGGCCGACCACGTTCCAGCCGCGCTGCAGCGTTTCCCACGACCGCGGCTCGGTCCAGCACTGCTGGGCTCGCAAAGCCTCCACGACGCGCGACAGTTGGGTCACGGTCGCCACGTAGATCATCAGTACGCCGCCGGGGATCAGCAGGCGGGACACCGCGTCGAGCACCTCCCACGGCGCAAGCATGTCGAGCACCGCCCGGTCGAAGGAGCCGTCGGGCCGGTCGGAGTCGACGAGGTCGCTGACGATCAGCTCCCAGTTTTCCGGCGCCTGGCCATAGAACACCGAGACGTTGCGGCGGGCGTGCTCGGCGTGGTCGGCGCGTTGTTCGTAGGAGACCACCCGCCCCTCGGGCCCGACCGCGCGCAGCAGCGAGCACGTCAGCGCCCCCGATCCGGCCCCTGCCTCCAGCACGCGGGCGCCCGGGAAGATGTCGCCCTCGTGCACGATCTGCGCCGCGTCCTTGGGGTAGATGACCTGCGGCCCGCGGGGCATCGACATGATGTAGTCGACCAGCAGCGGCCGCAGTACCAAGAAGGGTGCCCCGTTGCTGGATTTGACCACGCTGCCCTGTTCCAACCCGATCAGCGCATCGTGGGCGATCGAGCCGCGATGGGTATGGAACTCGGCGCCCGGCGTGAGCGACATCGTGTAGTGCCGGCCCTTGGCGTCGGTGAGTTGGACGCGTTCCCCGACGGTGAACGGGCCGGTTGCGGACACGCCGTCTAGCGTGCCAGCCGACTCGCCGCGGGCGGTGCTCGGGGTTGTCGGCACCCGGTTCTACGCTGCGCTCATGATCGACCAGCCGCTCACACGCACGCGGCCGGCTGCGAAACCGGCGCTCTCCCCGTCGCGGGCGGCGGACTTCAAGCAGTGCCCGCTGCTGTACCGGTTCCGGGCGATCGACCGGTTGCCCGAGGCGCCGTCGGCCGCACAGCTGCGCGGCTCGGTGGTGCACGCGGCCCTGCAACAGCTCTACGGCCTGCCCGCCGCCCAGCGCGGCCCCGACACCGCCCTGTCACTGGTCGAGCCGGCCTGGGAGCAGGTGATCGCCGCGGCGCCTGACCTGGCCGGCGACTTCGATCCCGCGCAGCGCGGCCAGCTGCTCGCCGAGGCCCGTGCGCTGCTCTCCGGCTATTACCGGCTCGAGGACCCGACCCGCTTCGACCCGCACCGCTGCGAAGAGCGCGTGGAGGTCGAGCTCGCCGACGGCACGCTGCTGCGCGGGTTCATCGATCGAATCGACGTCGCCGCCACCGGCGAGCTGCGGGTGGTCGACTACAAGACCGGCAAGGCGCCGCCGGCCGCGCGGGCCCTGGCCGAATTCAAGGCGATGTTCCAGATGAAGTTCTACGCGGTTGCCCTGTTGCGCACCCGCGGCGTCCCGCCCACCCGGCTGCGGCTCATCTACCTCGCCGACGGCCAAGTGCTGGACTACTCGCCCGACCACGACGAGTTGCTGCGTTTTGAGAAGACCCTGATGGCGATCTGGCGTGCGATTCAATCCGCCGGGCAGACGGGCGATTTCCGTCCCAGCCAGTCGCGGTTATGTGACTGGTGCCCCCACCAGCAGCACTGCCCGCTGTTCGGCGGAACGCCGCCGACTTATCCGGGGTGGCCGGAATATACACCGGCACAGGAGGTTTCGCATCACGGCGAGCCGGCGGCATGACCGACCACTCACCAACAATGTGACGAGGGTCTCTGTGGCGTAACCGCCGACTAACCGGCTCCCCGCGAGTGCGGTATGCTGTTGACAACGTTGGCGCCGAACGGCTTGCCAGCACGTCGTGATCGATTCGTTATTTCCTCTCAGTCCCCGCGGGGCGCCGAGTCCGAGATGACTAGGTGCGCACCGCACAGCCTCGAGTCGCGGCGATCGATGTTGCCAGACGGGCAATCTCGCTACCACCGATGCTTAGGGACAATGAAATATGCTTGAAGACAAAACTTTTGCTCACCTCGGCGTGAGCCAGCCGTTGGTTGACGTGCTCGCCAAGGGCGGCGCTCACCGGCCGTTTCCCATCCAGATCGAGACCTTGCCGGATACGCTTGCCGGCCGTGATGTGTTGGGCCGCGGCAAGACCGGCAGCGGCAAGACGCTCGCGTTCTCGATCCCGCTGGTAAGCCGACTCGATGCTGGGAATCGGCGGCCGGGCCGGCCGACCGGGCTGGTGTTGGCCCCCACCCGTGAACTGGCGACCCAGATCGCCGCGACCATCGAACCGCTTGCCGCGGTTCGGCGCCTGCGCGTGGTCACGATCTTCGGCGGGGTTCCGCAGCACAGGCAAGTCGCGGCGCTGAAGTCCGGGGTCGACATCGTCGTCGCCTGTCCGGGTCGCCTGGAAGACCTGATGAAGCAGCGCGTCATCGATCTGAGTGCGGTGCAGGTCACCGTCATCGACGAGGCCGACCACCTCGCCGATCTCGGCTTCCTGCCCACCGTTACCCGCATCTTGGCGGCCACCCCCGCGACCGGCCAGCGGCTGCTCTTCTCGGCCACGCTGGACGCCGCAGTCGACATCCTGGTGAAGCGATTCCTCACCAGCCCGGTGACACACTCGGTCGCGGACCCGGCGTCGCTGACCCCTGCGATGACACATCACCTCTTCTGTGTCGATGGCCCGCAAGCCAAGAAGGACTTGGTACACCGGTTGGCCGCGGGAGACTCACGGCGAATCCTGTTCATGCGGACCAAGCACCAGGCCCGCAAGCTGGCCCGCCAACTCACGCAGTCGGGTATCGCGTCGGTGGAGTTGCACGGCAACCTTTCCCAAGCTGTGCGCGACCGGAACTTGGCGGCGTTCGCGGCCGGACATGCGCGTGTCCTCGTCGCAACCGATATCGCCGCCCGCGGCGTGCACGTCGACAACGTCGACCTGGTGGTCCACGTCGACCCGCCCGCAGAGCACAAGGCCTACCTGCATCGATCCGGCCGCACGGCCCGCGCCGGCGCCTCCGGTGACGTGGTCACGATCGCGCTGCCCGAGCAACGCCGCGACACCGAATCGATGATGCGAAAGGCGGCCATTCGCGCCGTCCCCCAACAGGTCTCGGCGGCCTCTCCCGTCATCCACGCCCTGGCCGGCGAGGCCGCGCCCCGCAAGACAGTCGCGCCCGCCTCAGCCCCGGCCCGCCGGTCCGGGCCGACCGCGGTTGCCGGCCACGGTCCGGCCGCCGCGCGTAGCAGGCGACGCCGTTCCCGTCGCCCGGCCACGACGGCGCGCTAGTTTGATGGTGGCGACCCGCTTCGCCCGGCTTCGCCGCGCTAGCGATCGCCACTAATCGAGCGGTGTCATCTCCTGCAGCATGGTGGGAATGAGCTCGCTGACGGTGGGATGGATGTGCATGGTGCGCGCCAGCGTGGTGTAGGGCGCCTTGGCCGACATGACGTCCAGGATTTCGTGAACGGCCTCGTCGCCGCCGACGCCGAAGATGGCCGCTCCCAGGATCTCCCGGGTTTCGGCATCGACCACGACCTTCATAAAGCCTTGCGTCTCACCCTTCTCCACCGCCCGGCCCACCCTGGTCATCGGCCGCTTGCCGACAAGTGCCTTGCGCCCCGACGCGCGAACCTGGTCGACGGTCATGCCGGCCCGCCCTAGCGGTGGGTCGATATAGAGCGCGTAGGTGGTGATGCGGTCGCTGACCCGGCGCGGGTCGTCATCGAGCAGGTTGGCGGCGACGATCTCGAAATCGTTGTAGGAGGTATGGGTGAACGCCCCCTTGCCGTTGCAGTCGCCCATCGCCCAGATGTGGTCGACGTTGGTCTTGAGCTGGTCGTCGACGACGATGTAGCCGCGGGCGTCCATCCGCACACCGGCCGCCTCGAGACCCAGGTCGTCGGTGTTGGGTCGCCGGCCGACGGCCAGCAACAGGTGGCTCCCGGCAATGGGCTTCGCACCCGCACTAGGCGTGAGCTCAAAACCGTTGCCGGTCTTGGTGATCCGCACGTCGTCGGCGCCGACGACGACGTCGATGCCCTCGTCCTCCAGAATGGCCCGGACGGCGGCGGAGATGTCCTCGTCTTCGCGGGACGCCAGGCGCGAACCCCTCTCGACGACGGTGACCGGGGCCCCGAAGCGCCGGTACATCTGCGCGAACTCCAGCGCGATGTAGCTGCCGCCGAGGACGACGAGATGCGTTGGCAGCGTGTCGAGTTCCAGGATGGATACGTTGGTGAGGAACTCGACGTCGGACAGGCCCGGGATGTCCGGCACCACCGCGCGGCCACCGACGTTGAGGAAGATCCGGTCGGCGTTCAGCACGTCTTGCCCATTTTGCGAGTCCACACGCAATGTGTGCGGATCCTCGAAACGGGCGTGCCCGCGAAACACGGTGCAACCGTCCATGCCCGCCAGCCAGTCCTCAACGCCCTTGCGGTCGCCCAGCATGATGTCGTCTTTGCGTGCCTTGACTTTGGCCATGTCCACGCTGACTGGTCCGGTGGAAACCCCGAAGTCCGCACCGCGCCGCGCCAGGTGCGCGGCGTACGCGCTGGCCACCAGCGTCTTCGTCGGGATGCATCCGGTGTTGACGCAGGTGCCGCCGACGAGTTTGCGCTCCACCAGCGCGACGCGCTGGCCCGCCGCCGTCAGTCGCCCCGCCAGCGGTGGGCCGGCCTGTCCGGCGCCGACGATGATGGCGTCGAAATGCTCTGTCACTTAACCGCCGTCAGCAGGTACTCCGTCAGCACGTGACCGGTCGCCGCGGCGATGGCCAACCCACCCAAGATCGCGACCGCGTCCTCCAGCAGCGCGATGGGCAAGTCCTTGCCGGCCACGGCGGCGAGACGTTTACGCGCCTGATAGCCGCCGAGGGTGCCGAGCACCGCGCCGATGACGCCGGCCCCGAGCGCGGTGTACGTCCAGTGCGGCCATGCGCCCAGCACCGCGCCGGCCAACCCGCCCATGATGATCCGGGCGGCAAAGATCGGCGGCGCCGTGCGGGCCGGCGTCTTGGGCAGCTTGTCGTTGACGAGTTCGCCGACGGCGAGAACGGTGAACACAATGGCCGTGATGATGTTGGCCATCCAGGCCGCCCACGTGCCGTGCAAGTCGATCCAACCGAGGAACGCGGCCCAGGCGACGACGGCGGGAGCCGTCAGCGACCGCAACCCGGCGACGACACCGATCAACAAAGCCAGCAGCAGAATAAGCGCGTGTGTCACGAAGACCCTCCTGAGGGAACGAACAGCCCGGCAACGGTCAGGGATGACGGCCCATGGGGGTGACACGGGCGAAACAGCCCTAGGCGGACGCTAACACAGCCGCGGTCACCGCACCCCGCCTCGAGCGTCACGCTAGCGTGACGCTCGGCCGCTCGATCAGAAGCGGCAGAACCTGATGTCCGAAGCCAGAATCGCCTTGGCGCCGATGGCGGCCAGCTCGTCCATGATCTCGTTGACGCCCCGGCGCGGCACCAGCGCACGGATGGCGACCCAGTCCGGATCGGCGAGCGGCGCGATCGTGGGTGACTCCAGTCCGGGCGTGATGGCCGTGGCCTTCTCCAGGACGGAACGCGGGCAGTCGTAATCGAGCATCAGGTACTGCTGGCCGAACACCACACCCTGGATCCGCGCCACCAGCTGATCACGCGCCGCCCGTGTCCCGTTCTGGCCGTCCGGGTCGGCGCCCTCGATCAGCACCGCCTCGGAATCGCACAGCGGGTCGCCGAATGCCACCAGGTCGTGCAGGCTCAGGGTGCGCCCCGAGCCGACCACGTCGGCGATAGCGTCGGCCACGCCGAGTTGTACCGAAATCTCCACCGCACCGTCGAGCCTGATGACGGTGGCCTCAATGCCCCGCTCGGCCAAGTCTTTTCGGACCAGATTCGGGTAGGCGGTGGCGATCCGCTTGCCGGCCAGATCGGCCGTCGTCCAGTCCCGCCCGGCCGGCCCGGCATACCGAAAACTCGACGACCCGAAGCCCAACGCCAGGCGTTCGTGTACCGGCGCGTCCGAGTCGCGGACCAGATCCCGTCCGGTGATGCCGAAGTCCAGCTGCCCCGAACCCACATAGATCGCAATGTCTTTGGGGCGCAGGAAGAAGAACTCGACCTGGTTGACCGGGTCGATGACGGTGAGATCTTTGGAGTCGGTGCGACGCCGGTAGCCCGCTTCCGCGAGAATCTCGCTGGCCGGCTCGCTCAGCGTGCCCTTGTTGGGAACCGCGACCCGTAGCACGCTCACAGCTTCCGATAGACGTCGTCGATGGACAGGCCCCGCGCGATCATGAGCACCTGCGTCCAGTACAGCAATTGGCTGATCTCCTCGGCCAGCGCGTCGTCGGGTTCGTGTTCGGCCGCCAGCCACACCTCGCCGGCCTCCTCGAGGATCTTTTTGCCCAGCCCGTGGATGCCGCCGTCCAGTGCGGCGACCGTGGCGCTGCCGGGGGGCCGGGTGCGGGCACGCTCCCCCAGTTCGGCGAACAGGTCCTCGAAGGTCTTCACGGCCAGCGATTGTTTCACGCGGCGCCGAGCAAAGTCACCTCGGTTTCGCCAGGGGCGACGATTCGGGCTCCCGGTCAGTCGAATCCGGCGAGCGTGATCCGCAGCGCATCTTCCAGTTGCGCATGGAAAGGCGGGCTGGCGACGATGTCCGAGGTTAGCCACCCATCGAGGACGAATTGCACTGTGGCCAAACTCGTGTGGACCAACAACGCGGGCCGGATGTCAACCAGCGCATCGACGCCCATCCGCTGTGCGACCCGCTCGATCAGGTTGGCGTGGTCGGTTTCGCTGACCAGTACGGATTTGCTCAAGAGGTGAGGCGCGGTTGCGACGGCGTGACGCCACGGGTCGAGGTCGTCAACTTTGCTGACGTCCCGGGCGTGGGTGACGAACAGCTGAATCAGCGCTTCCACCGGCGACTCGTGTGCCGGCCGCGCGCTGTAGGAGCCGACGATCTCGGCGGCCGCCTCTCGGACCGGGTCGACGAGCAGGCCCTCCTTGGTGGGCGCGTACCGGAAGTAGGTGCTGATGGAAATGCCGGCGGCCGCGGCGATGTCCTCCGTCGTCACCGCCTCGAACCCCCGCTCGGCGAAGAGCCGGTGCGCGGTCTGCTGAATCTGGGAGAGCAACGCGGCACGGCGTCGGTCCCGCAGCGAGCCGGTGTTTGCTGAGGGCATGCCATCACCTTCGTCAATCCGACATTCCAACCCCATGGTGTCGTCCCGCGACGAACTAAGATGAGTGACTCTACACTATTGAAAGTCCCTATCAAGTAAGCTAATGTGATGCGGCACACGCCGATGAACTGCAGAATCTTGGGATCTGTTGACACTATTTTAATAACAATTGGCGTCAGCGGCCGTTAATGGAACCCGAAGTAGTCTGCTCGGCACTCAGGAATTCAACGGGTGGGAAGAGAGCCGATGGAAGCGGTAACTGGCGCGCGACGACCCCTGCCATAAGTTTGCTGGCCGGACTGCAGCTCGGGCCGTTATGACGACACAACTCGATGGAGTCGCCGCCGTTCGGGATTGGTCGGTCGGATACGTCAAACGTCACCCGGTCGCCTCGCTGACGACGGTCGGCGAACAGTTCGTTCTGGGTGTGCGCACCGTTCAATACTTCTTCTTCGACCTGGTGACCGGGCGATTCCAATGGCAGGAGTTCGTCCGCCAGGGCGCGTTCATGGCCGGCACCGCCGTGTTGCCGACGATCCTGGTATCGCTGCCCATCAGCGTCACCCTCTCCATCCAGTTCGCGCTGCTGGCCGGCCAGGTCGGGGCCACGTCGCTGGCCGGAGCGGCCAGCGGGCTCGCGGTCATCCGGCAGGGGGCGTCGCTGGTGGCCGCGGTGCTGATGGCATCGGCCGTCGGGTCGGCGATCACCGCGGACCTGGGTTCGCGCACGATGCGTGAAGAAACCGACGCGATGGAGGTGATGGGCGTCTCGGTGATCCGCCGTCTGGTGGTCCCCCGCCTCGCCGCGGCCGTGATGATCGGCGTGGCCCTCACCGGCGTCGTGTGCTTCGCGGGATTCTTCGCGAGCTACATGTTCAACGTGTATTTCCAGAACGGGGCACCGGGCAGCTTCGTTTCGACATTCGCGTCGTTCGCGACGACCGACGACGTGATCTTGGCGCTGGTGAAGGCGATCGTGTTCGGCGCGATCGTGGCCGTCGTGTCGAGCCAAAAAGGCTTGTCCACCAAGGGCGGACCAACAGGCGTCGCGAACTCGGTGAACGCGGCGGTCGTCGAGGCGATCCTGCTGCTGATGATCGTCAACGTCGCCATCAGCCAGCTTTACATCATGTTGTCGCCCAGGACGGGGCTGTGACGTGACGGCCTCCGCTTATCAACCGCTTGCACCGATTTCGGTCCCGCTCGTCAGGCTCTACCGCAGGGGCAAAGTACCGATCATCCGGCTCGGCCATTTGTTGGTCTTCTTGGTCCGGGCGCTGGTCGCCGTGCCGCTAGCCCTGCGCCAGTACCGGGGCGAGTTCTTGCGGCTGCTGTCGAACATCACCTGGGGCAACGGCTCGATCGTGGTGGGTGGCGGCACCGCGGGCGTGGCCGTCGTCCTCGGCACGACCGTCGGCGCGCTCGTCGGCATCGAGGGCTACAACTTCCTGGATCTGCTCGGACTCGGTCCCGCCACCGGGTTCGTCTCCTCGCTGGTCAACACCCGCGAGCTGGCTCCTCTGATGGCATCGCTCGCCTTCGCCATGCAGGGCGGCTGCCGCTTCACCGCCCAGCTGGGATCCATGCGCATCGCCGAGGAGATCGACGCGATGGAATCGATTGCGATCCGCCCGATCCCCTACCTGGTGACGACCCGGCTGATCGCTTCGGTGGTGGCCATCGTTCCGCTCTACGCCGCGTGCCTGGCGATCGGCTACCTGAGCACCCAAATAGTGGTGGGGATCGGCAGTGGCGGCTCGACCGGTTCCTATCTGCACTACTTCACGCTGATGCTGGCCGGCCAGGACATCGTCTATTCGTTGATCAAGGCCGTCATCTTCGTCTGGATCGCATCCACGATCCAGTGCTACTACGGGTACTACGCGAGCGGCGGCCCCGAGGGCGTCGGGGTCGCCGCGGGACACGGCATGCGAGCCAGCATCACCGTCGTGATCATCGTGAACATGCTGCTCACCATGGCGCTGTGGGGCGTCGACTCCGGCGCACGGTTCGGCGGGTAGGTCGCGGATATGCCCAATTCCTTTGAGATGGACGGACGCGGCCCCTCCGACCGGCAGCTGTTCGGCATCGGCATTGCGGTCGTGGCGGTCAGCGCGCTGCTCACCACCGCGATGTTGGTCAAATCGACCGGCCGGCTCAACGATTACGTGCGGGTGGTCGCCGATCTGGTGAACGTGGGCGATGGCCTTCCGCAGAAGTCGGACGTCAAATACCACGGCGTTCTTGTCGGGACGGTCAACGGCGTCGTCCCCGCAGCGCACGGCGAACCCAACTATGTCCACATCGACCTCAAAGAGGAATACGCCAAGTCGATTCCGGCCAATGTGACCGCGCGGGTGGTGCCCAGCAATGTCTTCGCCGTGTCGTCGGTTCAGTTGGTGGGAAACGGCCCGGGCGTGAAAATTCGCGATGGCGCGCACATCCCGGAAGACAAGCGACTTCCGACCGTTCTGTTTCAAACGACCGTGAGCAAGTTGCGCGACCTGCTCGCCGCGGCCGGGCGCGACCGCGATGACAGATCGGTGGGAATTCTGGCCGCACTGGGTGCCGCCACCGACCACCGGCGGGTGAGCCTGCTCAACGCGGGCGCGCAATTGAATCGGCTTCTCGATCAGCTCAATTCGATTGTCAGCACCGACACCGGCCCCTCGACGGTGTCCGCGCTGCTGGAAGCGACCAGTGGGCTTGCGCAGACCGCGCCCGATCTGCTCGACGCATTGCACCAGGCCGTGGAGCCGATGCGGACATTCGCCGAAACCCGCGGGCAACTGGCCTCGCTATTGTCGGGTGCCGACGACACGGTTGGCACGACGCGCCAATCGTTCGAGAACCACATCGATCAACTCATCCGGATCACCACCGATGTCACCCCGGTGCTGGGTGTGCTGGCGCAGAAGTCGAACAACTTCGTGCCCGCGGTCGCCAAACTCGACAACCTGGCCGACCAGTTCATGGAGCAGGTCTGGAACCCGCGGACCAACCTCGGCAACATGCGTGCGATGCTGACGTTCACCCCCAGCTCCACCTACACGCGCGCCGACTGTCCGCACTACGGCGAGCTGAAGGGGGCCAGCTGTTTCACCGCACCGCTGATTCCGGTGCGGCCGGATCTGCCCGACGTGCTGCTGCCGCAGAACTATCAGCCGCCCAAGGATCTGGCTCCGCCGCCGGGCACCGTGATCGGTCCGGACGGGAACCTCGTCGCGGTGGGCCCGCCGCTGATCAACCCGACCCCCAACTTGTCCGATCCCAATCCCCCACTGCCCGCAGGGATTACGCCGTCACCACCCGTGCCCGGGAGCGCGAATCCCGATAACCCGTCGCCAGGAGCGCCCGCGACACCACAACCGCACGAACCGTGGGTCGCGCCGGTGGCGCCCAAGGCGCCGTGGATTCCGCAGGCCTCCTTCGGCGGCTCCCGTTTCGGGGGAAACGTGGGACCCGTGGGGAGTCAGTACGAACGAAACGTGTTGGGCGTGATCACCGGTGCGCCCGCGACCGAAGCCACCGAGCTGCTGCTGGGTCCGGTCGCCCGTGGCAACACGGTGTCAGTGGCTCACCCACCGGCTCAGTCGCCCGGGGAGGCCAAATGAAGTTTCGCGGCCCACTCATCGCGTTGACCCTGTTCATGGTCGTCTCGCTGACGCTGACCTGGCTGGTGTACGTGAGCCTGCGGCGTGACGTGGCCGGCAACACCGCCAAGTATTCGGCGGTGTTCAGCGACGTGTATGGGCTTCGCGAAGGTGACGACGTCCGGATGGCCGGGGTGCGCGTCGGCCGTGTCGAAAAAATCGACCTCGACGGGAAACTGGCGAGAGTCTCGTTCGTGGTGCAGCAAGGACAGCGGTTGTTCGGGAACACCCTCGCGTCGGTCACCTATCAAAACATCGTCGGCCAGCGTTACCTCGGGCTGTCCTTGGGGAAGGAAGGCAGTCCGGAGCCGCTCCCACCGGGCAGCACGATCCCGCTGGAACGCACCGAACCCTCTTTCGACGTCACTACGCTGCTCAACGGCTATGAACCGTTGTTCAGCCTGCTGAACCCGCACGACGCGGACAACCTGACCAAGGGCATCATCGCCTCGCTACAAGGCGACACGTCATCGCTCACCACGCTCGTCGGCCAGACGTCCACGCTCACAGAGACATTCGCGGGCCGCGACCAGGCCCTGGGCAGCGTGATCACCAATCTCGACAAGGTGATGGGCAACCTGGCCCAGCAGAACGACGACCTCGACGGGGTAATCACGCAGACCCGGAGCATCGTCGGCGAGCTCGACGCGCGGCGCCCGGACCTGGTCGCCTCGGTGGGTTCGTTGGCCCGGGTGACTGGCCGGCTGTCGGCCTCGGCCACGGACGTGTACCCGGCATTGCGCGAATTCATCGATCGCCAGCCCGGCGTCACCAAACACATCATGGACGTCGAACCGCAGGTGGCCTTCTTCGGCGACAACATTCCGCTGCTGCTGAAGGGGCTCACCCGGGTCGGCAATCAGGGGGCGTACGGCAATGCCTACGTGTGCGACGTGAATTTCATGGGGTTCTTCCCCGGCCTCAACGACGTGGTGCCGATCATCATCAACGCGGCGACGCCGGGCAACAAGGCATGGCACACCCCCAGATGCAGGAGTACGGCTGATGGCTGATCCGTCCGTATGGAAGCGGATGAGAAGGCTTCCGCTGGAAAGCTACAACAAGACGTGGCTTGGGTTCATCGCCGTCGCGGTGGTCGCGGTGATCATCGGGGTAATGCTGCTCGTGCATGCGCTCGGCGCCGGATACCGGCACTACACCGCGGAGTTCCTGCAAGCGGCCTCGCTGCGGGCCGGCAACCCGATCGTGGTCGCGGGCATCCCGGTGGGCAACGTCACCAGCATGAAACTCGTTGGTGACCATGTGGAGGCGGGGCTGAAGATCCGGGACAACATCGCGCTGGGCAAGGATTCCCGGGCGCAGATCAAGGTCACCACCATTCTCGGTTCGCGCTACCTCGCGCTGGAACCCAACGGCCCGGCGCACCTGCCCAACAACACCTTCGACTCGGCGCACACCGAGGTCCCGTACGACCTGCAGGCCGCATTGCAGGACGCCACCACCACTTTCGAGCAGGTCGACTCCGACCGGTTCGCACAATCGCTTGCGGTGCTCGGCAAGCAGCTCGAGGGCATGCCGGCGGTTGTGCCGCAGGCGATTTCGAACATCAACACGCTGTCGTCGATCATCGCCGTGCGGCGTGACCAGCTCGGGCAGCTGCTGCGCAGCACCGAGCAGGTGACCAACACGCTGCGGCGTCAGCAGGCCGGCATCGGAACGCTGGTCGACCAGGGTCAAGACCTACTGGGCCAATTCGTCGCGCGGCGCGCCGTTTTCCACGCGATGATGCAATCCCTGTCCAGTCTTGTCGACACCATGAGCCAGGTCGTGGTCAACGACAGGTCGGGCCTGGACGCGCTGATCAAGGACATGCGGGACTTCACCAACCTGATGTCTGCGCACGACGACCTGTTGCACAGCATGCTGCAAACCAGTCCGATCTTCTTCCGGGAGGCGGCCAACCTCACCGGTGACGGCAACGCGATCAACTTCAACGCCCCCAACGTTCCATTGATCGACTCGTGGATGTGCGCGATCAGTGGCCGTGCCAAGCAATTCGGCATGATCGAGTATTTCAAGGACTGCAAGTGACGGGGCCGGCATCCAAAGCGGTGGCCGTCGTCGCCGCCGTCGCGGTCATCGCAGCGGTGGCCGGCATCGGTTGGTGGTGCCTGGGTTCCGACGAAGACACGATCACCGTGACCGCCCAATTCGACAGCGCCGCGGGCCTTTACGAGGGCAACGTGGTGGCCGTACTGGGCATGCCGGTGGGCAAGATCACCAGGATCAATGCCAAGGGCGGCTACGTCGAAGTCGAATTCACCGTGGACCGCCACGTCAAAGTGCCGGCCACCGTGCAGGCCGTCACGGTGTCGACCTCCATTCTCACCGACCGGCAGATCGAACTCACGCCGCCCTATCGCGGCGGACCGACCCTGGAAAACCACGACACCATCGGCTTGCCCCGCACCAAGACGCCCGTCGAATTCAGCAGTGTCCTCAACGTTTTGGACAAGGTGACCAAGTCGCTCGAGGGCGACGGACATGGCGGCGGCCCACTCGCCGATGTGCTGGGCGGCGGCACCGAGGTGGTCAAAGGCAACGGCGAGAAGATCAAAGCGGCGCTGGGTGAGCTATCCAAGGCGCTGCGCCTGTCCAGCGACGGCGGCGCCACAACCCGCGAGCAGATCACCACGATAGTCAGAAACATCAGCACGCTGTTCGATGCGGTGGCCGCCAATGACACGAAGCTGCGCGAATTCGCCTCCACCATCCACCAAGTCAGCCAGATCATGGCCGACGAGGACATTGGCAGCGGCAGCACGGGACGCAAACTCGATCAACTGATCCAGCGGGCCGGCGACCTGCTCGACGCCAACCGCGACAACATCAAGCAGGCCGCGCGGGGTGGCAATGCCACGCTGAAGATGGTGACCGATCAGCGGCGCGACCTGGCCGAGCTCCTGGACCTTGCTCCACTGGTAGCCGACAACGCCTACAACATGGTCGACCGGGCAAACGGCAGCGTGCGCGCACGCTTCCTCACGGACCGGTTGCTCTTCGACAGCCAGTACACCAAAGAGATATGCAACTTGATGGGCCTTCGGCAACTGGGATGCAGCACAGGGACGATCCAGGATTTCGGCCCCGATTTCGGCTTGACCTATGTGCTGGACGGAATGGCCGCCATGGGGCAGAAGTGACGACGGCGGGCACGCGGGGAATGCTTGCGGCGGCGGCCGCGGCAATGGTCACCGCGGGCTGCGCCACGAACGGCCTTGCCAGCCTGCCCCTTCCGGCGCCGGGGCTGGGTCGGGAGGCTATTCGCTGAACGCGGTGTTCTCCAACGCGCTCAACCTGCCGATAAACGCCAAGGTGAAGCTCGCCGGCGGGCGAGTTCGGACCGCGGCCGACCACACGTTCCTGCAGCCGCCGCAGGTTCCCGTCATCCCGGACCCGAACATCCCGGGCCAAATCGACGTCGCCCCCGGGCCGCCGCCGGCACCGGCCACGCCAGGACCACAACCATGATCCGCGCCGTCGACGGCTTCGCCAATACCGTTGTGCGGGCGGTGCGTACCGGTCACCGGCACCAGGTCTGGCTGTCGGTGGCCGGGCTGGTGCTCATCTTGGTCGTCGCCACCGCCTACCTGCTCATCGGCGCGTTGCGGGTGAAGCCATTCGCCTCGTCCTACCGGGTCACCGTGCAGTTGGCGGAATCCGGCGGCCTGCTGCCGAATCAGGATGTCGCGCTGCGCGGAGTGCGCGTTGGCCGGATCGAGTCGCTACAGATCACCGACAACGGGGTCAACGCCGTCGCCAGCATAGCGTCGAAGGTGCGGATCCCGGCCAACAGCTTCGTGCACGTGTCCGCGCTCTCGCCGGCCGGTGAGCAATACATCAACTTTGAGGCCGCATCCGACGCCGGACCGTACCTGCACGACGGCAGCCTCATCACCTCGGACCACACCACCGTCCCGGTCAGCCTGGCGCAGTTGCTCGCCGACGCCGACGGGCTACTGGCCCAGGTCGACCCCCACAAGCTCGAGTTGATCAAAAAGGAGCTGAGCCTGAGCAGGGAGGGTCCGGCGAAACTGACCGCCATCGTCGACGGCGGCACGTTCCTGCTGTCGACCCTTGATTCGGTGCTCCCCCAAACCACCAGCATCATCAAGACCAGCCGGGTCGTGCTCACCCTGGCTAGCGACAAGAACGCCGGTTTGGGTTCTGCCGCAACGAAACTCGACAAAACACTGACCGGCGTGGCCAGGATGCAAGCCGGCTACCGCCGCTTGACCGACCAGACGCCGCGCACACTGTCGGCTGTCGACAACCTGTTCTCCGACAATTCCGACACGATGGTGCAACTGCTGGGCAGCATGGCCACCATGTCGCAGCTGTTCTATCTGCGGGTGCCGGCGCTCAACGCGCTGTTCCCTGACTACCGTGGTTCGGTGCTGGACGCGGTGACGAGCACCTTCCACGACCACGGGGTGTGGGCGACGGCCGACCTCTACCCCCGCTATGTGTGCGACTACGGGACGCCATCGCATGCCTCCTCCGCCGCCGATTACTACGAGCCGTTCATGTACACCTACTGCCGCGACGACGACCCCGCGGTCTCGATCCGCGGCGCCAAGAACGCGCCGCGGCCCGGCGGCGACGACACCGCCGGCCCACCGCCGGGTGCGAACCTGGGCCAGCGGACCGATCCGACCCCGCGGGGCCGCTACACCATCCCCACCCCCTACGGCGGGCCGCAACTGCCGATCGAACCGCCCCACTGACCTAACATCTGAGCCGATCCCTAGGAGATGACCGTGATCGTGACCACCAAGAAGAACCCTAAGGCCAAGGCGCGCGCCGACCTGGAGCCGGACGCCGAAACACCGGAATCCGCAACCGAAGAAGCGGACGAGGCGCGCGTCGACGAATCCGTCGATGCCGTCGACGGGGCGGCCGGCCAAGACGATGATGGGCAATTCGACGAAGGCGAGGGCGCTGACGTCGGTGCGCTGCTCAAAGGCAAGCGTGCCGAGAGCGACCGCCCTAAGCGCCCGTGGAAGCACTATCTGCGTCGTAGCGTGTTGCCGGCGTTACTCGTTGCCTCACTTGCAGTTTCGGGGTTCCTCGGCTGGCGGCTGTGGCAGGAGCATCAGGTCAAACTGGCCGGCGACCAGGCCCAACAGGCGGCCATCGCCTACGCGCAAGTGCTGACGAGCATTGATTCGAACAAGGTCGACGAGAACTTCAGGCAGGTTCTCGATGGCGCGACGGGCGAGTTCAAGGACATGTACACCCAGTCCAGCGTCAAGCTTCGGCAACTGCTGATCGACAACAAGGCGACCGCGCACGGCGTAGTGGTGGACTCGGCGATTCAGTCGGAGTCGGCCAACAAGGTTGTCGTGCTGGTCTTCATCGACCAGACCGTCACCAACACCGCCGCGCCCGACCCGCGCATCGACCGCAGCCGAATCAAGATGACCATGGAAAAGGTCGACGGCCGCTGGCGGGCAAGCAAGGTCCAGCTGCTGTGATGCGGCGAATACTCGCGGCATCGGTGATGATCGCCGCCGCAACGATTCCCGCCAGTGCACACGCATCCGCCCCGTCGTTCTGCGGCGAGCTCGGCGGCGACTGGGACGGCCAGTACTGCCACACCTCGGTCACGTCGGAACGCAAGGCCGTCCGGGATATCAAGGTCGCGGTGCCCGACGACCTGGTCGACAACCCCACCACGGGCCCGGTGATCCGCGACTATCTGCGCACCCTGGTCAACAATTGGAAGACGGCCAACGGCGCCATGGCCGCCGACAGCTACGGCGAGGAGAACTTCGAAGTATTCCGGCACGGCAATCTACTCAGCGCCGTGTTCCACGAGGACTACCACGCCGACGGGCCGAAACCCAACAACGCCTACCGGACCTTCACGTTCGACATGGCAAGCGGCCGGCGGGTGCAGCTGGCGGATCTGACGACGTCAAATCCGCTGACGGCCATTCCCCCACTGGCTCAACCGTTTATCGAAACCGCGCTCAATCAGGCGCCGCCGCAACACGACCCGGGAACCTACCCGTTCACCGTCGACCGCTGGACTCCGGACAAGGTGTACTCCGGGGCGTACAAGGCCTGGGCGGTCACTCCGGACGAGTTGATCCTGTACATGCCCGACTATCCGGTGGCTCACGACGAGCCCCTCAACTTCATGCCCGGTGTCATGCAGTGGTTCATGGACGGCGGCACGGTGCAAGCACACATCCCGCTGTCCGCCTTGGCGCCGGTGCTGCGCATCTAGCGCCTGCACCGCCGGGATTGTCAGTCGGCTCAGTCCTCGGGGTTGTAGCCGAGGTTCGGGGCGAGCCAGCGCTCGGCTTCCTGCAGGGTCCAGCCCTTGCGCTTCGCGTAGTCGGCGACCTGGTCCTGGGCCATCCGACCGATCACGAAGTACTGCGACTGCGGGTGCGAGAAGTACCAGCCGCTGACGGCGGCGCCGGGCCACATCGCCATCGACTCCGTCAGCTCGATGCCGGTCCGCTCCTTGACATCCATCAACTTCCAGAGCGTCACCTTCTCGGTGTGCTCCGGGCAGGCCGGGTAGCCCGGGGCCGGGCGGATTCCCACGTACTTCTCACCGATGAGTGCCTCGTTGTCGAGTTGCTCGTCGGGCTGGAATCCCCAGAATTCCTTGCGGACCCGTTGGTGCATCCGTTCGGCGAAAGCCTCTGCCAGCCGGTCGGCGATCGACTCCAGCAGGATCGCGCTGTAGTCGTCGACGGCTGCCTTGAACTCCGCGATCTTTTCCTGGCTGCCGAGCCCCGCGGTGACGGCGAAGGCGCCGATGTAGTCAGCCAGACCGGTGTCCTTGGGCGCGATGTAGTCGCCCAGCGACCGGTTCGGGATGCCGTCGCGGTGCTCACCCTGCTGGCGCAGGTTGCGCAACGTCGTCAGCACCTCGGTACGGGCCTCATCGGTGTACACCTCGATGTCCTCGCCGCCGGGGATGGCGTTGGCCGGGAAGAACCCGATCACCCCGTTGGCGGTCAGCCACTTCTCCTTGATCAGGGTGTCGAGCATCTCCTGGGCGTCGTCGTACAGCTTGCGGGCGGCCTCGCCCGAGACGGGGTTGTTGAGGATGTCGGGAAACCTGCCCTTCATCTCCCATGCGTTGAAGAACGGCTGCCAGTCGATGTACTCACGCAACTCCGCGAGGTCATAGTCATGAAATTCCCGCACACCGAGGCCCTGGGCGGGCACCGGCGGCGTGTAGCCGTCCCACTCGATCGGCGTCCGGTTGGCGCGGGCCTTCTCCAGCGTCACCATCGGCCGCTCGTTCTTCTGGGCGTGCCGTTCGCGGAGCGACGCGTAGTCCTTCTCGGTGGCCTCCAGCAACGCTGGGCGCTGCTTGTCGTCGAGGAGCGCGGCAGCGACCGGCACCGAGCGGGACGCGTCCTTGACCCAGACCACCGGACCGCTGCGCCGCGGTGACACCTTCACGGCCGTGTGGGCGCGCGAGGTGGTCGCGCCGCCGATCAGCAGCGGGATCTCCAGGCCCTGGCGTTCCATCTCGGCGGCGAAGTTGACCATCTCGTCCAGCGACGGGGTGATCAGGCCGGACAGCCCGATGATGTCGGCGTCGTGCTCCTTCGCCGCGGCCAGGATCTTCTCGGCGGGCACCATCACGCCGAGGTCGATCACTTCGAAGTTGTTGCACTGCAAGACGACTCCGACGATGTTCTTGCCGATGTCGTGGACGTCACCCTTCACGGTCGCCATCACGATCGTGCCGTTGGTGTCCTTGCCCGCAGCAGCGCCCGACTCTTCCTTCTCCGCCTCGATGAACGGCAGCAGGTACGCAACGGCCTTCTTCATGACCCGGGCCGACTTCACGACCTGGGGAAGGAACATCTTGCCCGAGCCGAACAGATCACCGACGACGTTCATGCCGTCCATCAGGGGGCCCTCAATCACCTCGATCGGGCGACCACCCGCGGCCGCGATCTCGGCCCGTAGTTCCTCGGTGTCGGCGTCGACGTGGGCGTCGATGCCCTTGACCAGGGCGTGCGTGATCCGCTCGCGGACCGGGAGGCTGCGCCATTCGGCCGCCGCCGGGTCTTCGGACTTCTCCGACCTGTTGAACCGTTCAGCGATCTCCAGGAGCCGTTCGGCCGCGTCCTCGCGACGGTTCAGGACGACGTCCTCGATCCGTTCCCGCAGCTCGGGGTCGATCGAGTCGTAGGGCACCAGCGCGCCGGCGTTGACGATGCCCATGTCCAGGCCGGCCTTGATGGCGTGGAACAGGAACACCGAATGAATCGCCTCACGGACCGGGTTGTTGCCCCGGAACGAGAACGACACGTTCGAGATACCGCCGGAGATGTGCACCCCCGGAAGGTTTTCCTTGATCCAGGCGCAGGCCTCGATGAAGTCGATCCCGTAGGTCGCGTGCTCCTCGATACCGGTCGCCAGCGCGAAGCAGTTCGGGTCGAAGATGATGTCCTCGGGTGGGAAACCGACCTCTTCGGTCAGGATCCGGTAGGCGCGACCGCAGATCTCCTTGCGGCGCTCCAGGTTGTCGGCCTGACCCTGCTCGTCGAAGGCCATCACGACCACGGCGGCGCCGTACTTGCGGCACAGCCGCGCCTCGCGGATGAACTTCTCCTCGCCCTCCTTCATGGAGATCGAGTTGACGATCGGCTTGCCCTGCACGTTCTTCAGGCCCGCCTCGATGACCTCCCACTTGGAGGAGTCGATCATCACCGGGACTCGGCTGATGTCCGGCTCGGCCGCGATCAGCTTGGTGAACCGGTCCATCGCGGCGACGCCGTCGATCATGCCCTCGTCCATGTTGATGTCGATGACCTGCGCACCGACCTCGACCTGCTGCAGGGCGACCGACAGGGCGGTGTCGTAGTCCTCGGCCTTGATCAGGTTGCGGAACCGGGCCGAGCCGGTGATGTTGGTGCGCTCACCGATGTTCACGAACAGGGAGTCGTCGGTGATGTTGAGCGGCTCGAGGCCCGAAAGCCGGGTGGCCACCTCGATCTCCGGCAGCTCGCGCGGCGGCTTGCCCTCGACGACCTTAGCGATCTCCGCGATGTGCGGGGGCGCCGTCCCGCAGCAGCCACCGACCAGGTTGACCAGGCCGGCCTCGGCGAAGTCGGCGATGTAGCTCGCCTGGCGCTCCGGGTCCTCGTCGTATTCGCCGAAGGCGTTGGGCAGGCCGGCGTTCGGGTAACAGGAGACGAAGGTGTCCGCGATCCGCGCCATCTCGGCGATGTAGGGCCTCATCTCCGGCGCGCCCAGCGCGCAGTTCAGGCCGACCGCCAGCGGCTTGGCGTGCCTGATGGAGTTCCAGAACGCCTCGGTGACCTGGCCGGACAACGTCCGTCCGGAAGCATCGGTGATGGTCCCCGAAATGATCACCGGCCAGCGCCGTCCGCGCTCCTCGAACAGCGTCTCGACGGCGAACACCGCCGCCTTGGCGTTCAGCGAGTCGAAAATCGTCTCGATGATGAGCAGGTCGGCACCGCCGTCGACCAGGCCGTTGGCGGCTTCGAGGTAGGCGGCGACCAGCAGGTCATACGAGACGTTGCGGGCTCCGGGGTCGTTGACGTCCGGCGAGATCGACGCGGTGCGCGTCGTCGGCCCGATTGCGCCGGCGACGTAGCGGGGCTTCTCCGGGGTGCTGAACTCGTCGGCGGCCGCCCGCGCCAGGGCGGCACCGGCGTAGTTCAGCTCGTAGCTCAGGTCCTGCATGCCGTAGTCGGAGAGCGAGACCGCGTTCGCGTTGAACGTGTTGGTCTCCAGGATGTCGGCGCCCGCCTCGAGGTACTCGCGGTGGATCCCCTCGATGATCTGCGGCTGCGTCAGGTTGAGCAGGTCGTTGTTGCCCTGAAGAGCGGTCGGCCACTCCGTGAACCGGTCGCCGCGATAGCCGGCCTCGTCCGGCCGGTCCCGCTGGATCGCCGTGCCCATCGCGCCGTCGATCACCATGATCCGCTGGCGCAGAGCGGCCGTCAGCTCGTCGGTGCAGTCGGGGCGGATGTTCGGCACGAAGGTCTCTGACGCCGGTGCGCTTTTAGGGGCGTTCACGTACGTTCCTTCCATAGCGGAAGGCGTCCTTGACTCTGCCGAGCGTGGCGGACACCGGTATGGACCGGCGAACCGTTGCAACGCCTCTCGACCAGAAAAGTCTACGTCCCCACTCGAGGTCTGGACGCCCAGCTCGACGTGACCCGCTTGGCGTTCGCAGTGCCCGTACCCGCCACCTCGCAGATCTTGTCGGCGATGTCGTAGTTACCAATGTTAACCAGTTTGCAGCTGAACGTATTTCGTCTCTACCGCGTCGCAGACCGTCACCTGCTGCGCCAAAATGTCGTGGATATCGGTGTCGTAGCGGTGTTCGTCTGCGGCAGCCACCCCTAGAAGGATAGCCGGGCTATGCAAATCGCCCGGTGAAGCGCGCATCGGCCGGCAATCGACGGCCACCGCGCACCGAACATCGGGGCGCAAGGCCGTACGCTAAATCTGTGACCCCGCCCCAGGGCCTCCCCAACAGAGAAGCCGCGCTGCCCGAACTGCACAACACCATCGTCGTGGCGGCGTTCGAGGGCTGGAACGACGCCGGCGACGCGGCCAGCGACGCGCTCGAGCACCTCGAGGCCATCTGGGAAGCCGACCCGATCCTGGAGATCGACGACGAGGCATATTACGACTACCAGGTGAATCGCCCGGTCATTCGGCAGGTCGACGGCGTCACCCGGGAGCTGGTGTGGCCGGCGATGCGCATCTCGCACTGTCGGCCGCCGGGCAGCGACCGCGACGTCGTGCTGATGCACGGGGTGGAACCCAACATGCGCTGGCGCACCTTCTGCGCCGAATTGGTCGCCATCGCCGACAAGCTCAACGTGGACACCGTGGTCATCCTGGGTGCCCTGCTGGCCGACACGCCGCACACCCGGCCGGTGCCGGTCTCGGGCGCGGCCTACTCCCCCGAGTCGGCGAAGCGCTTCGGGCTCGAGGAGAGCCGCTACGAGGGCCCGACCGGCATCGCCGGGGTGTTCCAGGACGCCTGCGTGGCCGCCGGGATTCCCGCCGTGACGTTCTGGGCGGCGGTGCCGCACTACGTGTCCCAGCCGCCGAACCCGAAGGCGACGGTGGCGTTGCTACGCCGCGTCGAGGACGTGCTCGACATCGAGGTTCCCCTGGCCGACCTGCCGACGGAGGCCGAGGAATGGGAGCAGGCCATTACCGAGATGGCTTCCGAGGACGAGGATTTGGCCGAATACGTGTCGTCGCTGGAGCAGCGCGGCGACGCCGAGGTCGACATGAACGAGGCCCTGGGCAAGATCGACGGCGACGCGCTCGCCGCCGAGTTCGAGCGGTACTTGCGCCGCCGCCGCCCCGGGTTCGGCCGGTAAACCTCGGCCGCTAAGCCTTTTTGCCCAAGCCCTGGTTGTAGGCGCTGGTGGACCGGCCGAGCGCGACCACCTGGGCGTCCAGCTGGGGCAGCAGCTCCGCCGTGGGTTTGTGCAGGGGCAGCTCCCCGACCCCGGTGGACAGCACCGGCTTGATCCAGCGGAACAGGGCCACCCAGCGGGGGCAGTAGATCCGATTCCGGCGAGCCGCGATGCCCTTGACGAACGCGTCCGCGCATTTGTCGACGGTGGTGGTCTTGTTCAACGGCCACGGGAAACTGGCGAGCAGCTGGCCGAAGGCGGGCAGGTCGGCCTCGGTGTCGCGGACCAGCGCGGTGTCGATCCACGACATGTGCGACGAACCGACGCTGACGCCGCGGTGGGCGACCTCCAGCCGCAGCGCGTTGGCGAAGATCTCGACGGCGGCCTTCGACGCGTTGTAGGGAACCAGGCCCGGGCAGGCGGCGTAGGCGGCCAGCGACGAGACGATGAGCACGTAGCCGCGGCGCTCGATCACCGCCGGCAGCGTGGCGCGCACGGTGTTGAAGACGCCGAGCACGTTGATGTCCATCACCCGCTTGAAGGCCTCGGGATCGACCTGCAACACCGACCCGTAGCTGGCGATGCCGGCGTTGGCCACCACGACGTCGATGCCGCCGAAGCGCTCGACCGCCCGAGCGGCCACGGCCTGCATGGCCGGCAGGTCGCGCACGTCGGCGACCGCGGTCAGCACCCGGTCGCCGCCGATCTCGGCGGCCAGCGCGGCCAGCTCGACATCGTTGAGGTCGGTGAGCACGAGCTTGGCGCCCTTCTTGCCCAGCCTGCGTGCGACCTCGGCGCCGATTCCCCGGGCCCCGCCGGTGATCAAAACGACTTTGTCCTGCAGCGACGTCATGGCGTCAAGGTACCGCCTTTAGATGTCCACCCCGAGCAGCGCATCGATCGCGGTCGCCACCAGCTTTGGCGCCCCGGTGTCGTGGCCGCCGTATTCGAGGGCATCGGTGGACCAACCATCAAGCGCGGCAAGCGCTTTGGGTGTGTTCAGGTCATCGGCCAGGTATTGGCGCACCCGCGCGATCACATCGGCGGCGTCCGGGCCGGCGGGCAGGGCAGTCGCGGTGCGCCAGCGCCGCAGCCGGGAGTTGGCCTCGTCGAGCACCTGCTGGCTCCAAAACCGGTCAGCGCGGTAGTGCCCGGACAGGAGGCCCAGCCGGATGGCCGCCGGCTCGACGCCCTGCGCGCGCAACGTCGATACCAGCACCAGGTTGCCGCGGCTCTTCGACATCTTGTGGCCGTCCCAGCCGATCATCCCGGCATGCACATAGTGCCGGGCGAATCGCCGTTCGCCTCGAACACACTCGGCGTGTGCGGCGGTGAACTCGTGGTGCGGGAAGATCAGGTCGCTGCCCCCGCCCTGGATGTCCAGGCCGCTGCCGATGCGGCTGAGCGCGATCGCCGCACACTCGACGTGCCAGCCGGGCCGGCCGTCGCCGAACGGTGACGGCCAGCTCGGCTCCCCCGGCCGCGCCGCGCGCCACAGCAGGGCGTCCAGCTCGTCGCTCTTGCCGGGCCGCCGTGGGTCGCCGCCGCGCTGCTCGAAGAGTCGCAGCATGGTTTCGCGGTCGTAACCGGACTCGTAGCCGAACTGGGGCGTGGCGTCGGCCCGGTAGTAGACGTCCGGGTAGTCGCCGTCGACGACGTACGCCGCCCCCGACGCCAACATCTTTTCGACGAGCTCGACCACCTCGGGGATCGCCTGGGTGGCCGCAACGTAGTCGCGCGGCGGCAGGACCCGCAGCGCCGCCATGTCCTCGCGGAAGCGCGCGACCTCACGATCGCCGAGCTCACGCCAGTCGACGCCGTCGCGGTCGGCGCGTTCGAACAGCGGATCGTCGACGTCAGTGACGTTCTGCACGTAGTGCACATCGTGGCCGAGGTCCAGCCACTGCCGGTAGACCAGGTCGAAGGCCAAATAAGTGGCCGCATGACCGAGATGAGTGGAGTCATACGGGGTGATGCCGCAGACGTACATTGTCGCGGTCGATCCGGCCGCCACCGGCCGCACCTGCCGGTCGGAGGTGTCATACAGCCGGAGCTCCGGGCCACGTCCCGGCAACACCGGAAGCGGCGGAAACTCCCACGACTGCATGGCATCGACTCTAAACGCGGTGACCTAGCGCCATGCGTCGCGGATGGCAGCGAGCAGGATCGGTGCCACCTCGGCGCGGCACATCACGAAGTCGGGTAGGTACGGATCGAACTGGTTGTAGCGCATCGGCGAGCCGTCCAACCGGGAGGCGTGCATCCCGGCGGCCATCACCACCCCGGCCGGGGCGGCCGAATCCCACTCCCACTGCCCGCCCGCGTGCAGGTAGGCGTCGACGTCGCCGTCGATGATGGCCATCGCCTTGGCGCCCGCCGAACCGATGGCCACCGGCTGGATCGCAAGGGACTGGCGCATCCGGTGCAGCACGAAGGGCGGCCGGGTGGCGCTGACGGCGATGCGAAACGTGTGCGGTATGCCGACGCGCGCGGCGTCGGCGGTCACGGTGTCGGTGCGGTACACCGTGTTCCCGCGGGCCGGCAATGACACCGCGGCGTCGGTGATCTCCCGCTGGCCGTTGCTGGGGCGCTGCCAGAGCGCGATGTGCACCGCCCAGTCGTCGCGGCCCGGCGTGGAAAACTCACGGGTGCCGTCCAGCGGGTCGATGATCCACACCCGGTCGTGCTTGAGCCGGACCAGATCGTCGTAGGCCTCCTCGCTGAGCACGGCATCGTCAGGGCGCTCCGCGCGCAGCCGCCGCAGGATCAGCTCGTTGGCCAAGGTGTCCCCGGCGTCGCCCAACGCCCACGGATGACCGAAGCCGATCTCGTCGCGCACTTTCAGCAGCAGCTCCCCCGCGTCCGCGGCGAGTTCGGCGGCCAATGCGGCGTCGGTCAGCTCATCCGGGGCACGGCTCACCGGTTTAGTATCTCCGACGCCCGTGCGGGGCTCACACGTCCGGCCTCACACGTCCGGCCTCAGAGGGCCGCCCTAGAAGGCCGGCCACGGAATGGGTCGGTGCCGGTTGGGTCCCGGCATCACCGGATCGTCCAGCAGCGCGTGCGCGCGCCTGCGCAGCGCCGCGATCTCCGCCCGCGTGATGTGCTCGGCCAGTTCGTCGCACAGCGCGCCCGTCAGGGCCTCGCTGAGCCCGGCGACCGCCTCCAGCATCTTCTGGTCGACCGGCTTGTTGGCCCAGCCCCACAGCACCGTACGCAGCTTGTTCTCGACATGCAGGGACACACCGTGGTCGACGCCGTAGATGTGGCCCTCGACGTCGCGCAGCACGTGGCCGCCTTTGCGGTCGGCGTTGTTGATCAGCACGTCGAAGACCGCCATCCGCCGCAGCCGGATGTCGTCGGCGTGCATCAACACGACCTCGTCGCCGGCGTAGTCGTAGGCCCGCAGCACCGGCAGGTAACCGGGCTGGGGTTGGTTGGCGGGAAACAGGTCGACCAGGTCCGGGCCGGGCCTCGGGTCGGAGTCGGCGGCGTCGCCCGGTTGGTCCACCCAGAGTTGCAGCATGCCCGGACCGGCCGGACCGTGACGAATCACCGTGTAGGGCACGATGTTCCACCCCAACTGCGTCGATACCAGGTAGGCCGCGAGTTCGCGGCCGGCCAGCGTTCCGTCGGGAAAGTCCCACAACGGGGCTTCGCCGGAGATCGGCTTGTAGACGCAGTGCACGGTCGATTCGCCGAGCGTGGACTCGCACAAGAAGGTGGCGTTGCTGGCTGAGCGGATGCGTCCGATGACCGTCAGCTCGCCGTTGCGCAACACCTCACGGTCGTCAGGCCTCAAGTTCATCGTCAGGCCCGAGCAGCGCGCTGCGCCTATAACCGTTGGCGCGCGCGCAGATATGGCCCTCCGGATCCAACGGTTCGTCGCACAGCGGGCACGGCGGGCGCCCCGCTGAGATGACGCGGTTGGAGCGCGTGGCGAACTGCCGCGCCGACTCCGGCGTCAAGAACACCCGCACCGCGTCGGGACCCTCGTCGGTGTCGTCGAGCACCACCGAGGCGTCGAATTCGGCGTCGGTGACGGCCAGCAGCTCGACCACCACGGTCTGGGCCTCCGAATCCCAGCCGAGGCCCATGGTTCCGACCCGGAACTCGGCATCGACGGGGGTGATCAGCGGGCTCAGGTCCTCGACCTCGGCGGGCTCCGGCGGCACCGGGGTGCCGAACCTGCGATTCACCTCGAGCAGCAGCGCACCGATGCGCTCGGCCAGCACCGCCACCTGCTGCTTCTCCAACACCACCGACACCACCCGGGCATCGTGCACCGCCTGTATGTAGAACGTGCGGTTTCCGGGCTGACCAACGGTCCCGGCCACGAAGCGGTCGGGTGTGCGGAAGACGTGAATTGCGCGGGCCATGGCACCTCCAAAATACCGGCTGTTGCCTTCGCCGTGCGATTCGATTGCCCCGCGACAGCCGAATTAATCGGTCGAGCCGCCGACCACCGCGTCGCCGGACGCTACGGCCGCGGCCGGCTGTTCCGTTGGCCCCGCCCCGGACTCACCGTCCGTCTTCGCCTTCGCCTCATCCTGGGGCCCGTCCTTGGGTGGTGGTCCGGCCCGCAGCGCTGCAGCCAACTTCGCACCGGTGTGGTTGACGTGCAACACAAACGGGCGCAGTTCGGTGTATCGGATCACACTCACCGACGCCGGGTCGGCGGTGACCCGCTGGAACGCGTCCAGGTGCATGCCGTACGCGTCGGCCACGACCGCCTTGATGACATCACCGTGAGTGCAGGCCACCCACAGGGCGTCGCCGCCGTGCTCTGCCGCCAGCCGCCGATCGTGTTCCCGGACAGCGGCAACGGCGCGCGCCTGCACCTGCGCCAGCCCCTCGCCGCCGGGGAATACCGCCGCACTCGGGTGGGCCTGCACGACCCGCCAGAGCGGCTCGCCGGCCAGCTCGGCGATCTTGCGGCCGGTCCAGTCCCCGTAGTCCACTTCGGCGAGCCGGTCTTCGACGAGCGGTTCGAGGCACAGCGCCTCGGCGAGCGGCTCGAGCGTGCGCCGGCAACGCAGCAGTGGCGAACTGATCAGCCCCCGGATGGGCAGGTCACCGATCCGGTCGATCAGCCCGGCGGCCTGATCGCGGCCCTTGTCGTCAAGGTCGACGCCCTCGGAGCGTCCGGCGAGGACGCCGGCGGTGTTGGAGGTGGAGCGACCATGGCGCAACAGGATGACCGTCATGCCGCGGTGTCCCACCGAGACGTCACCCAAACCACGATCACGACCGTACCCGGTGCGGGTGCCGGTTCTTGACTAGCGCGTGACCGGGACCGCGTGCGCCACCGAGTCACGAACGGCGGCGATCAGGCTGCGCTCGTCGGAGACGTCGATATCGACCAGGCTGCGGATCGCCCTGGCGACCACCTCATCTGCCTGGGGAACCGGCCCGGCAAGGCGCGGTCGGTAAATTTCGACGACAAGCGATCGGTGCTCGATGTGGAACGCAAAACTGCGCCCATCACCGACTTGTCCATACCCGCTGGCGAAAATGCCTGTCGACAAATCCTCGACAGCAAACTCTTTCTCCGCGGTATGCCGGTCAACGGTGACGGCCATGGCCCGACCATACCTCGCCCGCGGGACTTGATGTAGGCGACATGGCCATATTGGATGCGAAGGCGTTCCTTAGTATGCCCAGTCCATAGTCGTTACGCGAGGGAAAATAATTGCTGTCAACGCACATGCGTCGCCGATCGGCAGCTCACCGGCGTTTGCTTGGCGTCGCGCTTTTGCTGGGCGCCGTCGCGGGATGTTCGTCGAATACATTCAAATCCGCACCGCCCACGATCGAACCGGCCGTCGCCGCCGTGTCGCCGCCGGTGTCACAGAACCCGGCCGGCGAGGTGCGGGCGCTGGCCGCCCGCGCCAGCGCCGCGGCGTTCGACGACGGCACCCACCAGCTGGCGGTGCTGGCGCCCGCCGCCGATCCGCCCGGGCCGGCCACCGTCACCATCTTCGGTGACCCCAGGACCGCACCGCGCGTCATCGACCTGCCGGTGCCGGCGACCTCGTTGACCGACGACGGCCACGGCACGCTTTTCCTGGCCGTCCGGGGTGGCTATGCCGTGGTCGACCTGACCACCGGCCACACCAGACTTGTGAAGGTCACCGACGCCGAGCAGGCCGACTTCACCGCGGTGGCCCAACGCGCCGACGGCAAACTGGTGCTGGGCAGCGCCGACGGCGCCGTCTATACCGTTGCCTCGCCGACGCCGGGCAGCGTCGAGACCGCTACCATCGGCAATCGGACCAAGATCTTCGCCCGCGTCGATGCGCTTGCCACACAAGGGAATACGACGGCAGTCCTGGACCGGGGGCAAACCTCGGTGACCACAATCGGCGCCGACGGTCAAGCCCGCCAGGCGCTGCGGGCGGGCGAGGGCGCAACCACCATGGCCGCGGACCCGTGGGGCCGGGTGCTGGTCGCCGACACCCGGGGCGGACAGCTGCTGGTGTACGGCATCGACCCGCTGATCTTGCGGCAGGCCTATCCGGTGCCCCAGGCGCCATACGGCCTGGCCGGCTCGCGCGGGTTGAGCTGGGTAACCCAGACCGCTTCCAATATGGTGATTGGTTACGATCTGTCCACCGGAATTCCCGTCGATAAGGTGCGTTACCCGACCGTGCAGCAACCGAACTCACTGGCCTTCGACGAAGCGTCAGACACCTTGTACGTGGTGTCGGGGTCCGGTGCTGGGGTTCAGGTCATCGAACACGCGGCGGGCAAGCGTTGACCGCGCCGCGCCGAAGTCAGTTGCCCGCGGGCTGGGACACCGAGCTGTCCGACGAATACGAGTGGGTGCCGCTGCGCCTGCCGCCTGAGGTGACCCGTGTCAGCGCGTCCATCCGGCTGTCCATCGAGGCCGAATACCGGGGCTGGGAGCTGACCCGGGTGCGCCTTTACACCGACGGCAGCAGACGAGTGCTGTTGCGCCGCAAGAAGTCTCGCCTGGACAGCCGCCGACCCGACCAGCCGCAACTGTGACGATGGCCCCGCCGCGCGACGGCCTGGTGTACGGCCTCGTGCGACGGCTGTTCTTCCTGATTCCGCCCGAGCGCATCCACACGCTGGTCTTTGCGGTGTTACGTGGCGCCACCGCCATCGGCCTGACGCGGCGGCTGTTGCACCGCCTGCTTGGCCCTACCGATCCCGTGCTGGCGAGCACGGTGTTCGGGGTGCGGTTCCCGGGTCCGCTCGGGCTGGCGGCCGGCTTCGACAAGGACGGCAAGGGGTTGATGACCTGGGGCGCCTTGGGATTCGGGTACGCGGAGGTCGGGACCGTCACCGCGAACGCGCAGCCCGGCAACCCGCCCCCGCGGATGTTCCGGCTGCCCGCCGACCGCGCCCTGCTGAACCGGATGGGCTTCAACAACCTCGGCGCCGGTGCGCTGGCGATCCAGCTCGCGCGTCACCGGCCCGACATCCCGATCGGGGTCAACATCGGCAAGACGAAGTCCACGCCGGCCGCCGAGGCCGTCGACGACTACCGGGCCAGCGCCCGACTGGTCGGGCCGCTGGCGTCCTACCTGGTGGTCAACGTCAGCTCGCCGAACACGCCCGGCCTGCGCGACCTACAGGCCGTCGAGTCGCTGCGACCCATCCTGTCGGCCGTCCTCGCCGAGACGTCGAAGCCGGTGCTCGTCAAGATCGCGCCCGATCTTTCCGATGCCGATCTCGACGATGTCGCCGACCTGGCTGTCGAGCTGGGCCTGGCCGGGATCGTCGCCACCAACACCACCGTGTCGCGTGCCGGCCTTCGGACGCTGGGGGTTGACGCGCTCGGTCCCGGCGGCATTTCCGGGCCGCCGGTGGCACGCCGCGCCGCCGAGGTGCTGCGCCGGCTCTATGGCCGGGTCGGTGATCGCCTGGTGCTGATCAGCGTCGGTGGCATCGAAACGGCCGACGACGCGTGGGAACGCATCACCGCGGGCGCGTCGCTACTGCAGGGCTATACCGGCTTCATCTACGGAGGAGGCTTGTGGCCCAAGCGCATTCACGACGGCCTTGCGCGCCGGTTGCGCGACGGCGGGTTCGCCTCGCTCGGCGATGCGGTGGGCTCGGCCGCGCCGAAAACCGGCGGGCCGGCGATTTAAGCCGCCCCTTCTTCGTCGGCTTCTTCGTCATCGCCGTCTTCGGCCAGCACCTTCTCCGGGTGCTGGAACGTGTTGACGCGTGGCTGCCCGCGATCCTGGTGCGGCGGTGGGATCCATTCGGTGTCGCCGTTGGCGCGTTTTCGGGTGATCCAGCCCTTGTCCAGGAGGCGGTGGTGCGGCCCGCAGGCCAGGGTGAGTTGATCGATGTCGGTGCGGTGGGTGTTCGCCCAGTCTTGGACGTGGTGGACTTCGCAGTAGTACCCCGCCACATCACAGCCCGGCGCCGAGCAGCCGCGATCCTTGGCGTACAAGACAATTCGTTGCCCCGGTGAGGCCAGGCGCTTGCTGTGGTACAGCGCCACCGCGTTGCCCTTGTCGAAGACGGCTAGGTAGTGGTGGGCGTGGCGGGCCAGGCGGATCACGTCGGACATGGGCAGCAGGGTGCCCCCGGCGGTCAAGCCCCTACCGGCGGCGGACTCGAGGTCTTTCAGCGCCGTGGTCACGACTATGCTCGCCGGCAACCCGTTGTGCTGACCCAACTTGCCACTGCCCAACATGGCCCTTAGCGCAGCGTTGAGGCCGTCGTGGTTGCGCTGCGCGGCGCTGCGGCTGTCGCGCTGCACCGCCTCCTCGCTCGGCGCATTATCGACGACCGGCGCCTCGTCGTCGGGGTTGCACATGCCCGGCGCGGCCAGCTTGGCTAGCACCGCCTCCCAGGTGGCGCGGGCCTCGGGGGTGAGCCACCCACTCAGCTTGGACATGCCATCGGCCCGCTGGTGCCCCAGCACCAGCCCCCGCGCCCGCGCCCGGTCGGCATCGGTGTAGTTGCCGTCGGGATTGAGGCAGTCCGTCAAGTAACGAGCGAGCCTGGCGAGTTCATCGGGGCGATAGTGAGTGGCCTCGGACGCCAGGTGATTCTCGGTCTGCTCACGAGTGTCGATGTCCACGCAGTCGGGCAGCTGGTGGAAAAACCGCCGGATCACCGCCACGTGATCGCCCCCGATGGCCCCGGAGCGCTGGGCGGCCGCGGTGGCGGGCAACACCGGCGCCAACGGCTCACCGGTCAGCGCCCGGCGCGGCCCCAGGTCGGCGGCCTCGGCGATGCGACGGCTCGCCTCACCGCGGGTGATGTGCAGCCGATCGGCCAACGCCCACGACAGCTTGCCACCCAACTCCGCCGAATCAGCCTGCTCGCCAACCTGATTGATCAATTGATGACTGGGCACCTGCAGCCGGCGCGTCTCACACTCGAGGACCTCCAGCAAGTGCAACCGCTCCGGATTGGTCAGCGCCTCATACGAATGCCCCTGGAAGCGCGACACCACCGCGCGCAACGCGTCGACGTCGTCCTGGATCGCCTCACGGTCGGTCATCGCGGCCGTCCGAACGGACTGGTCAACTCATAGATGAGTGCATGCAGCCGGCCGGTCAGAAACGCGTACTCCTCGTACGCGGCAACCAACTCGGGAGGAGCCCACGCCTCAGACGGATGCCCGTGAGACGAGTCAATCGAACGCATGTTCGAATACTATCGCCGCCCGCCGACAAGAACGGGCCGTAGGACGCGGGGACTACTTCTGTTCGTACATGCCGTGAATAACGGCGCGCGCGATCGCGTGCTGGAACAGGTTGAAGCCGAGGTAGGCGGGACTGGCGTCCTCGCCGAGGTCGAGCTTGTCGACGTCCACGGCGTGCACCGCGATGTAGTACCGGTGCGGCCCGTGCCCGGGCGGCGGCGCCGCACCGATGTAGCGGCGCATCCCGGCGTCGTTGACCAGCGTCAGCGCGTCGCCGGGCAGGTCGCTTCCGTCGCCCGCACCCGCGGGCAGTTCGGTGACGTCGGCCGGCAGGTTGGCCACCGCCCAGTGCCAGAACCCCGAGGCCGTCGGCGCATCGGGGTCGTAGACGGTGACGGCGAAGCTGCGGGTCTCCCCCGGGAATCCCGACCAGCTCAACTGCGGGCTGACATCTTCTCCACCCGCGCCCATGATCCCGCTGACCTGTGGCTTGGCCAGCGACTGGCCGTCGGTGATCGACTCCGATGTCAGGGTGAACGTCGGCAGCTGCGGCAGCGCGGCGTACGGGTCGGGCGCGGTGCTCATGAGCGATCCTCTCGTTACGTGTCGTGTCTTCAGCAGTGTGTCAAGAAGTGTGCCAGCACTTCGGTGCCGAACTTCAGCGCGTCAACGGGTACCCGCTCGTCGACGCCATGGAACAACGCGGTGAAATCGAGGTCCGGCGGCAACCGCAGCGGGCTGAAACCGAAACAACGAATACCCAAGCGCGCGAACGATTTTGCGTCAGTTCCACCGGAGAGCATGTAGGGTACCGTGCGGCCATCCGGGTCGAGGGCCAGCACGGCGGCGTTCATGGCGTCCACCAGGTCGCCGTCGAAGCTCGTCTCATAGGACGAGAAGTCCTTGATCCACTCCCGTGTGACGTCCGGGCCGAGCAGTTCGTCGACCTCGGCCTCGAACGCCTCCTTGCGGCCCGGCAGGATTCGGCAGTCGACCACCGCTTCCGCGACGGCCGGGACGACGTTCGCCTTGTACCCGGCCTTGAGCATCGTCGGGTTCGCGGTGTCGTGCAGCACGGCCTTGAGCATGCGGGCCATCGGGCCGAGCTTTTCGACCGCCCCGGCCAGGTCACCGGAGTCGACGTCGAACGTCAGCCCGGTCTCCTCGCTGACGGCCGCCAGGAACTGGGCGACGGTGTCGGTCAGCACGAGGGGAAACTGGTGCCGGCCCACCCGGGCGACCGCCTCGGCGACGGCGGTGACGGCGTTGCTGTCATGCACCATCGATCCGTGTCCGGCCGGGCCGCGGGCGGTCAGCCGCATCCAGGACAAACCCTTCTCGGCGGTCTCGATCAAGTAGAGCCGGCGTTCGCCCCCGTCGCGGCGGGGCACGGTCAACGAGAAGCCGCCCACTTCGCCGATTGCCTCCGTGACCCCCTCGAACAGGTCTGGCCGATTGTCGACCAGCCATTGCGCCCCGAAGGTGCCGCCGTGTTCCTCGTCGGCCAGGAAGGCGAACACCAGATCCCGTGGCGGCACGATCCCGGCCTGCTTCAACCGCCGGGCCACCACGATCATCATGCCGACCATGTCCTTCATGTCGACCGCCCCGCGGCCCCAGACGAACCCTTCCTTGACCGCGCCGGAGAACGGTTGCACGCTCCACTCGGCCGGTTCGGCCGGCACCACGTCGAGATGGCCGTGGATCAGCAGCGCGCCGCGCGAGCTGTCGGCGCCCGCGAGGCGGGCGATCACGTTGCCGCGGCCCGGGGCACCCGATTCCACATATTTTGGCGCGTACCCGACCTGAGCGAGTTGCTCGGCGACCCACTGCGCGCACTCGGCCTCGCCCCGCGTCGTCTCCGGTTCGCCGGTGTTGGTGGTGTCGAATCGGATCAGCCTGCTGACGACCTCGACCACGTCGTCACTCGGGCTGCTCGGGAACTCGGTCTGGGCGGTCACAACCACCTTTCCTACCATTGCCGGGGCCGCCGGGCTCGGTGCTGAGCGGCCCGGCTGGGTTGGGCGCGCGTGAGACAATCCGATAGCCTTAGCTGCCAACCCATGCGGTTGGTTTGTCCGAGTGGCGGAATGGCAGACGCGCTAGCTTGAGGTGCTAGTGCCCTACTAATGGGCGTGGGGGTTCAAGTCCCCCCTCGGACACATCCGGCGACACGACTCAGGTCGGCAGTCGCCGTGACTCGCCGAAGATGCGGGTCGTAGTCGAGACGCAGGCCCAAGCTTGCGTACACCTCGGCGCGCTCAGCTCCGGTTGCCGCGCCGAGGATGACCGACAGTCCGCCTAACTCCTTAACTAACTCACTGATCTCGGCGGCACACATGGCGCGGGGCCGCTCCACTCGCTCAACGCGTGCCCTCAGCTCGTCGCGCTCGGCGGTACGTTGACGCAACGCAGCAGTTAGATCCTCAACGGCCACGCCAGACTCCACGGCGGTGATCAAGGCGGCCACTTTGGCATTCGCCTCGCTCAGCTGGCGCTGCAAGGCGGCGTAGCCAGGTCCGGCCGCCGGGTCCACGTCTTGCCCGCGTGCGAGGTCTTCTGGATCGGCCAGAGTGGCGATCCATTCGTCGAGTCGCGCTGTCACTGCGTCTTCGCGGAGATAGACGGTGCGCGGATGATCACTCAGGTCCACAGGTACAGAACGTGACTTGCCGAACTCACAACGGTAGAGGATCCGCGTTGTTTGCTTCCCCGGCCGGGCGGCGCCCTGCATTCGCCGTCCACATGCGGCGCAGAACAGCAGCCCACGCAGCGCATACGGCTCTGTCGATTCTCTGCTGCACACGCGACCGGGACCACGCCGCGCCTGCATCCGGAGACGAACAGCCTGCGCCAGCTCATCAGGGATCAGCTCTTCGTGCGTGCGTCGATCGGGTGCGATCCAGTCGGCCCGATCGCGCCACCGCATGCGAGTCTCATATCCCGCGGCGACATCATCGGGGTTCAAAAGGACCTCATACTTCTCCTGCTTGCCCCAGACACGGATACCGCGGTACGCAGGGTTGTCGAGAATGGCGCGGATCGCCGAATGGGACCATCCACGTGGGTCACGATGCCGGTTCCGTGCCGGGTCGTATTGGCTCGGTGATGGCACTCCATCGTCGGTGAGCTGCTGTGCGATGAAGCGCAAGCCAGCACCATCGGCATACATGCGATAGATCCGCTCGACGGTCGGGGCGGTCTCGGGGTCAGGCTCCAGGCGGTGAAGACGCTGCCCAAGACTTGCCTTGGCGGGGTTTGGGTGCGGGCCGGCATCGACGAGTTGATAACCGTACGGTGGGCGACCGCCGAGGTATCTGGTTGTGTCCTGCGCGAGTGCCGACATCGCGGTACGCACGCGCATCTGGATTCGCGCACGTTCTCCCTTGCTCATTCCGCCAAAGAGCGTCATCACGAGGTCGTGTGCCTCGGATCCGGGATCAACCGCTCCGCCAACTTCAGGCACCCATAGGCCGACCCCGTAGTGCGTGAGCACCGGGAAGGTGAGCGCAAATTGCGGTCCGTAGAACGCGCGAGCAGGTTCCCCGATCACGACGGCATCGAAGCCACGGTCACGAGAAGTGACATCTGCGAGCAGACGTGAAGCCTCCGGCCTGCGTTTCCAGGGAAGCGAAGAACTGGTCGAGAAAGTCTTTCCGGCGTCGAGGCGGCGAGGATGGCGCCGACCACGGCAGCTGAGATCGCCCATCTATGACGCAGAGGCGCTGCGGCAAGCGTTGACCGGCGTCCTCGGAGCCCGACTCCTTGGCGACAGCACGAAGCGACTCGTCATTCCCGCGTGGGATGTACAACGCGGGGCCGTGCACATCTTCAAGACTCCGCACCACACACGGCTGACCCGCGACTGGCGCATACCGATGGTGGACGTTGCACTGGCGACCTCGGCGGCGCCGCTGTACTTCCCCGCGGCGTACGTCGACGGACACAGGCTCATTGACGGCGGAGTATGGGCCAACAACCCGGCTGTCGTCGCGATCGCCGAGGCCGTCAGCATGCTCGGTGTTCCTCTCGACGCGATTACCGTCCTCAACGTCGGCACCATTGATCAGCTGACCGATCACCCCAAGCGCTTGGACCGCGGCGGACTCTTACACTGGGCAAGACCGATTGCCCCGCTGATCCTTAACGCCAGCAGCCGTGGCGGACAGGGCCTCGCCGAACACTTGATCGGCAAATCCAACTACACGCGCTTCGACGCTCTAGTGCCCGGCGGCCTCTACGCACTGGACTCGGCGGACCCAAAGGACGTGGCCGGCCTCGCTGCCTCAGTCAGCCGAGAACTCAGCCCTAGCTACACCGCGAAATTCGCTGACCACCAGGCGCCCGCATACACACCGGTGAACGGACGCCGACACCGCGACGATCCGGGCAGCATTTCACACACGGAGGCCCCCAATGCAACTCGCTGACCACTTCAACGTCTTGCTGAAAGACACGGTCAATCTCAGCCAGTTCAAACTGGACCTACTCAACCAGCGCGTCGAAGCCATCTACAAGGCACTCAAAGCCGACGTCGAAATCGGTGCGCTGATCACCGGCAAGACGCCGCAAGGCTCCTGGGCACACCGCACGATCATCAACCCCGTCGGTGACAACGAGTTCGACGCCGACTTCATGCTCGACATGAGCCAGAACCCGGACTGGGCCGACAACCCCAAGACCTACATCGATGAGGTCTACGCAGCCCTGCATCGGCACAGCACCTACGGCACCATGCCGCACTCACGTAAGTGCCGCTGCGCGCGGCTCGCCTGGTTTGGCTGCGGTGGGAACTAAGAGGTCGACCGCTTGCTCACCCCGCTCGTAGCGGTTGCCGCACTCAGCGGTGTACCCCAGTGCGGTGAGTCGATCGTGGAGGTTCCCGGTGGACGCCACGTTGACGTCGATCCCGGTGTCTGCGTCGGAGGTCAGTCGCGGTATGCCCGACACGTTGTAGACGTGCCGCAGCAGTCGCACCATGTGACCGCCGATGACGCGGTACTCGATGTCGGCAGTGACTGCGGCCACGTCACGCAGTGCACGCATTCCGTTGTCGTCGGCCACCGCAGTGCAGGCGATTTGCACCGATGCTGTTCCGGTCACCGGTGCACGATCCAGTCGCTGAGATGCTGCGGTGCACCGTCGCCAAGATCGGCACCGCCGCTGAGGTCCTGAAGCGCAATCACTGGATCCACAGTGATGATGTCGGAACGCTGCGTATCACGAACCCGCCGCCACCAGGCCGCGGTCGTCCAGACGGTCGGGTCGGCGGGAACCCGCACAGTCAAGGTCGCTTCCTCGGCGGTGGCCTCCACCAAACCGAACTCGGAGAGGTCGACCAGTTCTTTGGCATAGACCAGACCTCTGGTTGGTACCCGCCACGGTCGCAGGACGTCGGCGGCGACCTCGCCACCAGCAAGGATCGGCACGGTGAGCTCGGCGCCGAGTCGGGTCGCACTGCGCACCTGCTCCACTACCGGATCCATTCCATACCAGTACGTTTCGACAAGTCCGCTGTCCGCAGGTACCAATGCCAGTTTCACCAGGAGCTCCCGGCGCGCAGCCTCGGTCATCGGCGTGTCCGGCAGCGGATCCTTCTCGGTCATTTTGGACACCGCCTGCTGGCTAACTCCGATGGCCGCGGCAATGTCGCGTTGGCGGAGGTGACCGCGCGTAAGCACACAGACCCGTTCAGCCGCCCGCCGCCGCCAGCTGCGCTCGCTGGCGGCGCGGGGCGGCCGTCCTGGTGTTGGCGTTCGGTAGGTTCGCCCGGAGAGCACCAGTTCGCCGGTGCTGCCGACGCTGAGATCCACGTCAGCCTGAGCCAGGAGCGCTGAACGTGCCTCATCTGAGATGGTCTCGCACACCACGAATACGCGGCGGCCTGGATGGCGGCGCACACGACTAAGGACTGCGGCCGGAGATGGCACACGTTCTGCCAGAACCAGGTCCGCTACTACGGCGCGGCCATCGATTCGGTATGTGATGCTGTGTGCATCACCAGTCACCATCCGCACGCCTGCGTCGACCAAGCGGGCAGGAATCGAAGCAGAGAGCACGTCTGTTACTCTACTCAGTGGCTACTTGTCAAACAACCTATTGTCGATAAATAGCGTTCTGGTTGTTTGACTTCGACCAACCAGTGGCGTACGAACCGTCCATGATCCGTCATACGCTGGTGGAGTTTAACGGGCCTAGCGTCGAGGAACCTGAGCAGATAGAGCTACTCTGACGTTTTCGCGGCGACGCCGGTAGCCCAGGCATCGCTGACAGCCGCTGACTCTTAATCAGCGGGTCTGGGGTTCGAAACCCTGACGGCGCACCACGCAAACGCACTGCTCAGGCAGGGTTGTTGTCGTTTCGGAGTGTTTGCTGCCTGTGACAGATGTGACCGATGTGACCGAAAGGTCTCCATATTGTCCCCGCGCTGCGGGAGCAGACCCACCACAGCAAACGGCGCGTCGGCGTGACATGTGAGACCGCCGTCCTGAGGTCGTGCCGTGTCTAATATGCCTCCCGACCCCGATGCATCTGACTCACGCGAGGACGGTGCACCTACCAAAGAGGCCTGTGCCAAGCTCTATCAGGAAGTGGGTCTGCTGCACACGATCAGGTGACAATTTCGGTCACGCGGCCTGACTGGCCGTCGTGGTCATGATGGCTTCGTATTCGACGGGGGTCAACCGGCCGAGGGCGCCTTGGCGGCGACGTCGGTGGTAGGTGCGTTCGATCCAAGTGACGATGGCGATCCGCAGCTCCTCTCGGGTGGCCCAGCGGCGGCGGTCGAGGACGTTCTTCTGCAGCAGGCTGAAGAAGCTCTCCATCGCCGCGTTGTCGCCGGCCGCGCCGACACGTCCCATTGAGCCGACCATGCCGTGATGGTGCAGGGCCTGGACGAACTTTCGACTTCGAAACTGCGACCCTCTGTCCGTGTGAACCACGCAGCCGGCGACCACCCCACGGCGGCCGACCGCGTTGCGCAGCGCGGCGGTCGCCAGGCGTGACTTCATTCGGGAGTCGATCGAATAACCCACGATGCGGTTGGAGAATGCATCCTTGATCGCGCAGAGGTAGAGCTTGCCCTCGCCGGTATAATGCTCAGTTATGTCGCTGAGCCACAACATGTTTGGCGTTTCAGCGGTGAAGTCGCGCTGGACCAGATCGTCGTGCACCGGCGGTCCTGGTTTGCCGTTCTTGCCGCGCTTCTTGCCGAACACGCTCCACAACTGCTGCTGTGAGCAGATGCGCCAGGCGGTGCGCTCGGCCATCGGCTCGCCGGCCTCACGGGCCTCCTCGACGAGGTAGCGGTAGCCGAACTCGGGGTCCTCGCCGTGCGCGTCGAACAGGGCGTTGGCGCGGTATGCCTCGACGAGTTCGGCATTGGTGATGGGATTTGCCCGCCAGCGGTAGTAGGGCTGGCGGGCGAGCTTGAGTACCCGGCGCGTCACCGCGACGGGAATCCCGTCGGCGGCGAGCTCACTTACGAGCGGGTAGACCCTTTTCCCGGCAGATTGGCCTGCGACAAGTACGCCGCTGCCCGCCGTAAGACTTCATTCTCTTGTTCCAACAACCGATTTCGGCGTCGTAGCTCGCGCAGATCAGCGGAGTCATTGGTGCTCTTACCCGGCTTGGCGCCCTCGTCGACGTCGGCTTGGCGCATCCACTTGGTCAACGTCATCGGGTGCACGCCGAAATCGGTGGCGATCTGCTCGATCGTCACCCCGTCGTCGCGGTTACGGGCAACGCGGACGACGTCGTCGCGAAATTCACGGGGGTAGGGCCTAGGCACACTGACATCCTTCCAGCCCGCCCGCTTTGGGCAAGCCAACTCAGATGTCACCTATTGGTGCAGCAGACCCGATGATCGTGGGCTGGCGGGTAGCGTCGCACATGCGTACCACCATGGTGCTGGATGCGTTGGAGATGGCTCGTTGGTCACGCGGAAACACATTGCCGGGCTTGACATGTCACTCCGATGCCGGATCGCAATTCACCTCTATCCGCTATGGCGAACGGCTCGCCGAGATCGGAGCGGTCCGCTCGATCGGCACGATCGGAGACAGCTACGATAATGCCCTGGAGACGGTGAACGGCTACTACAAGGCGGAGCTGATCTACGGGCCAGTCCGCACCAGGCCGTGGAAGACCGTCGAGGACGTCGAACTCGCGACCCTGAGCTGGGTGTACTGGCACAACACCAGCCGCTTACACAGCTACCTTAATGACATCCCACCCACCGAGTTCGAAGCCGCGTTCTACGATGCACATGGGACCGACCAACCCCTGGCCGGAATCCAATAACCCGAGCCTCCGGGAAAGTCAGGGCGATTCAATCAAGTAGCTAGAGTCCGATACGTTTGGCGATGACCTCGTTCATGATTTCGTTGGTGCCGCCGCCTATTCCGAGAATTCGGCAATCTCGATAGTGTCTCTCGATCTCAGACTCACGCATGTAGCCCATCCCACCGAAGATCTGAACCGCCTCATTGACCACGTAGTCGCACGCATACACAGCGGTGTTCTTGGCCATCGACACCTCGGCAACGACATCCTCCCCCGCTAGCCACCTCTGCATGACCGCACGGGTGTAGGTGCACGCCACGTCGACCTGTCGAGCCATCTCCGCAAGCTTATGGCGAATGATCTGGCGCCCCGTCAAGGGTCTACCGAACGTTTCACGTTCCCGCGCCCAACTCTTGGCAAGGTCGAGAGCCCGACCCGCCGTCGCGTACGCCTGGACGGCGATGCCGAGCCGTTCAGCCTGAAATTGCTGCATGATCTGCAAAAACCCACTGTTCTCTGCCCCCACCAGGTTGTCAGCCGGTACGCGAACGTCGACGAAAGACAACTCGGCGGTGTCGCTACATCGCCACCCCATCTTGTCTAACCGGCGGGACACTTCGAATCCAGGCGAATTCTTGTCGATCACAAGCAATGAAACTCCACCGTAACCCGGTCCGCCGGTGCGTACCGCCGTAGTAACGAAGTCCGCTCGAACTCCGCTGGTGATGAACGTCTTTGCTCCGTTGACCACGTAGGTGTCCCCCTCGCGCACCGCGCGTGTGCGCAGATTCGCGACATCTGAGCCTGCCCCAGGCTCGGTAACGCCCAGCGAGCCGATCATCTTTCCTGCGAGCGTAGGACGGACATATCGTTCAATCAGGGCGTCGGAGCCATTGGCGGCAATGTGGGGAAGGGCAATGCCATGGGTGAACAAGGCGGCGCAGACGCCAGTGGACCCGCCTGCGGCCAGGATGGCCTCAGTGACCAGTGCAGAGTCAATCGCATTGCCGCCGCTGCCGCCGACTTCTTCCGGGAACCCGATTCCGAGAAGCCCCACCTCGGCAGCATTGAGATGCAGGTCGCGCGGAATCTCACCCACGTGCTCCCATTCCGCTAGCTTCGGCGCGATTTCACGTTCCACGAAAGACCGCGCCATTTGGCTCAGCGCTCGTCGCTCCGGCGTGGTCCACACCTCCGGGGCGATAGCGAAACGAGCAGCCCCATCCCCGCTTGCCGTGGTCGTGCCAGCGTCCGTCATCTCAGCCTCCAGAGAATGTGATAAATGATCTATGAGGTGTCTGATGCTTGCCGTCCTCACGACGGGAAAGAAGGACGCGACGCCAACCACCCAAGCGGCCCGGCCGCATGATCTGCAGCGACGCAAGGATATGAAGACCAGCAGTGGGCATGATGCTCTTCAGAACCGGACCAGCCCTCGGATGTTTTTTCCTGAACGCATATCCTCGTAGCCCTCATTGATTTGGTCGAGGGAGTATTCGCGGGTGACCAACTCATCGAGCTTCAACAACCCAGCGGAGTACAGCTCGACCAGTCGCGGAATATCGTGCGGCGCATTGGATGAGCCATACAAAGCGCCACGAATCTGCTTCTCGTAAAGCGTCATTTCAAGCAGTGATCCTGAGATCGATGAGTCGTCGGGGTGCCCGATGGCCGTGACCACGACGCGCCCGCGCTTTCCGACCAAGGCCAGCGCTTCCGCGGTGTAGGAGGCCTCAGCCACATCGGTGGTGAGGATGCAGACATCAGCCAGCTTGCCCAGCGTCATATCGCTGACCAGCGACCAAGCTTCATCCATCGAGGCCGCGGTGTGCGTCGCACCGAACCCGCTCGCTTGCTCTCGCTTGAACTTCACCGGATCGACCGCCACAATCGCCAGCGCTCCCGCGATTCGCGCGCCCTGAATCGCATTCATTCCGATTCCGCCCGCTCCCACTACCACGACGGTGTCCCCGGCGCGCACCTCCCCAGTCCGCACCGCAGATCCGTAACCGGTCGTGACGCCGCAACCGATCAAGGCTGCCCGATCCAGGGGGATTCCGCCGTCAATCTTGACCACGGACGCCTGCGGCACCACTGTGTACTCGGAAAACGTCCCGAGCAAACACATCTGCCCGACGTCCTCGCCTCGTGCGTGAAAGCGATAGGTGCCGTCGATCTGCGGTCCCATCATGAGCGCCGCTCCCAACTCACAGAGATTGCCCATGCCGCGCGCGCAGTACGAGCAGCGCCCACACGAGGGAAGGAAGGTCAAGATGACAGAATCACCTTCGGACAGTTCCTCAACCCCTTCGCCGCACTCCACGACTGTGCCAGCACCCTCATGACCCCCCACTACCGGCAATGGGATCGGGAGGTCGCCGGTCACCAGATGTTCGTCGGAATGGCACAAGCCGGTGGCCGCCAGCCGCACGAGGACCTCCCCGGGACCTGGCGGATCCAAATCGACTTCTTCGACCTCCCACTTCTGCTCCAAGCCCCACAAAACAGCCGCACGTGTCTTCATGTTGAAGTCCCTTCTATCGAATTACGCTTCTCGAGTAGTTATCCCGACCGCGCACGGTGGTCGCGCGAACTGTCCTGGATGATCTCCGGGCACATCGCCCAGAGGCCCGCGCCGCTCACCCGGGCCCGGGCGCGGTACCGCACCGACATCACACATTGAGCAGGTCGTGACGCTTGTCGGCCTCAAGGATTGCCCGGTATTCCGGAAAGAGGTTCTTTGCCTGCGGTATGAGCTTGATCAGTTTGGTGACAGGACCTTTCGCTCGTACAGTTCCTTTCGCCATCGCCATGGTCAAGTTCACCTTCCCCAACCAGAACCTGTTGCCGGTATCCGCGGACATGAACAATTCGACATTCGGTGTAACGCCACTGTCCGCGCCGGTCTCTACGACCTTCTCCGGCATATCCACGGTTACTACCGCATCCGGATCGGTGTAGTGGATCCGTAACACCACCCCGGACCCGGCAAGTCTGTTCGCAAGGTCTTCGTTCTCCAAACCTCGTCGAAAGATGCCGGCGAGGTAGCGGTAAACCTCTTCCGCATCAGCGAAGACAGCCATCGTGATTCTCCCTTCTTATGACACAATTCAAAGCGCTCAAATAAATCTGCTGGGTCGCAACCAGTTCGGCTTGCTCCGAAGCAATCAGAACTCATAGGAGTAGATCTCCTGCCTCCCTCAGCGCCTCCGCGAGTCGACGTTCGGCTGTCGGCAATTGCGCAGCCACGGACGCGGCGCCGCTCGCTCTTCGGTGCGGATCTGCACCGCGGTCATAAGCGGCGTGCGCAACCGCGGTCCACAACTCAGATGCGGTCTTTGCAGCCTCCGCTGCTTTAAACGCAGGTTCGAAACTCAACTCTTCAGCGACGCGCCGACATCCACGTGCTTGCAGATCTCGGAACAGACCGCCTCCGGTTCCGGCTTTTTCGATGAAGGCGCTCAGCGCAAACAAGGCTCCGTCGAGGGTGTCGTCGTCAAAGATCTTCGGCCACCGCTTGAGATCCTCCACAAAAGTCGATACCCCTGGTAGCCCACGCACCTGAATTTCACAATCGGAGTCCTCGGTGATCGGCGCGCTCACACACGAACCCTGCATCGCGTCCGCGGACCTACGGAAGGCCGACCGGGCAGCATTGCCGAGATCTGGTGCCGCGCCGGGCCACTCGACTACGTAGGTGGTGTGCCGCGTGGGGACGGGAAATCCCGTCGATGCCCGCGCCTTCCGTAGATTCTCGTAAGGCACGGCTTGAGGTGTATCGCGATCGTTATCGACCACGAAGGCGAGTTCCTCGTCGTCGTCGTACCCTACGATCACGACATCGTGCCGGCTCATACTCAGACGCGTTCTCAGATAGGGCAATTCGGCGATGTCAGTCCACACCATGACCGGCGTACCGGCATCGATCTGTTCGGTCACCCATTTCCACCCGAGATCGGGGTCGTCTGTCGAACGACACTCGAAGCGCGCGCCCAACCGGGTCAAGTATTCGTCTTCGAGGTCCGCGCTGCGTCCAACGAGGTAGATCGGTGGACGTAGGTGGGCCGAGCGAACATACGAGAAGTCGAGGGCCCCGCCGAGAGCAAACACGATGCCTTCGTCCGGGGTGTCATCACCCCAACGGATCCCGGCCCATTCGGTCAAATCCCGAAGAGCCCCCGATCCGCAGTGGCCGCCCATGTCGTGGCGATACGGCACCACCATCGATGCCATCAGTCCTCCTCCTCTAGATGACTAACGTGCGGGCGGCAACTCCTCTGAGTCATAGGGAACGCGAGATGATTTCCTTCATCACCTCGTTCGTGCCGGCATAGATTTTTTGCACGCGCTGATCCACCCACAACCTCGAGATGGGGTACTCGGTCATGTAGCCATATCCGCCGTGAAGCTGCATACAGTCATCGAGTACCTTCATCGCTCGCTCAGTGGTCCACCACTTCGCCATGGCGACGGTCTGCACGTCGAGTTGACCCGCAAGGTGCAGGTCGATGCAGTAGTCGAGGAACACTCGTGCGATGCGCGTTTCTGTCGCGGCTTCAGCCAGCGTGAACTTGGTGTTCTGAAAGCCAAAGACAGGCCGACCGAACGCCTCCCGCTCACGCGTGTACTTGAGCGTCTGCTCCAGGGCAAGTTCCATCGCTGCGACAGCCCCCACCGCGACGATGAGTCGCTCTTGTGGCAGCTGCGTCATCAGCTGAATGAAGCCCTGTCCCTCAGACTGGCCCAGTAGATGCGAGCGCGGAACTCTCACTTCATCGAAGAACAACTCGGAGGTGTCCTGGCCGCGCTGGCCGATTTTGTCGAGAACCTTGCCGCGCCGGAATCCCGCCCGGTCAGCCTCGACAACGACCAAAGAGATGCCCGCAGCGCCCTGGCTCGGATCTGTCTTGGCAACAACGATGATGAGGTCGGCCTGTTGGCCGTTGGTGATGAAAGTCTTGGAGCCGGTGATCACGTACTCGTCACCGTCCAGGAGGGCTTTTGTCTTGACGCTCTGCAGATCGGACCCGGTCCCCGGTTCTGTCATGGCGATCGCCCCGATCATTTCACCGGACGCCATCTTGGGAAGCCACTGCGCGCGCAGCTCTTCAGTCGCGTACTGCAGGATGTAGTGGGCGACGATTCCGCTGTGCAGTCCCGCGCCCCATGAGCTGTCACCTATGCGGGCCTGCTCTTCAAGCACGACCGCTTCGTGCGCGAAAGTGCCACCGCCTCCGCCGTATTCCTCAGGTATAGACATGCAGAGCAGGCCCAGCTCGCCTGCTCGGTTCCACAGTTCTCGGTCGACGTGGTGCTGGTCTGCAAAGCGGTTCGCATGCGGCGCCAATTCGGCCGAGAAGAACTTCGCAGCGAGGTCACGAAGCTCGAGTAATTCGGCATTCATCCAGGGAGAGATTGGTGAGGACATGATTACCTTCCGACTGTTGGAATTCCAGGGATTTGACGTTATGACGTTTCGATTTCGATGAGGTATTCGCCGGCAGAGTGGCGCGCACGGATGGCCTTTTTGTCGTACTTTCCGACGCTCGTCCTCGGAATATCGGACACGAAGCTCCATCGCTCGGGAATCCACCATTTGGCGACTTTGTCCGCAAGGAACGATCGGAGTTGGTCAATGTCAACGTCGGTTCCGGGGTGGACGACGACAAGCGCCAACGGCCTTTCCTGCCATTTATCGTCCGCGACGCCGACTACCGCCGCTTCGTACACGGCAGGGTGGCCGATCAGCGTGTTTTCCAGCTCCACCGAGGAGATCCATTCGCCACCTGACTTGATGACGTCTTTCGAGCGGTCGGTCAGTGTCAGATAGCCCTCGGCGTCGATCTTGCCCACATCACCGGTACGCAGCCATCCTTCGTCGAACTTCTCCGTATCGTTGTTTCCGAAATAGGACCCGGTGATCCAGGGACCGCGCGCCTGGATCTCCCCAACTGATTGCCCGTCCCACGGCACGTCTTTCCCGTCGTCGTCCCGCAACCGGATTTCGACACCGCAGATCGGTCGGCCCTGGGATGCGCGCAGCTCCCAGCGCCGCGTCGCGTCGGCTCTGTGAACCGGACGTGCAACGGTCGCCAACGGAGAGGTTTCGGTCATACCCCAGGCCTGCACAATGGGCACGTCGTACTTCTCTTCGAATGCCCGCATCAACGAAAGCGGAACAGCAGACCCCCCGCACGCGACCAGCCGTAACGAAGAAATGTCCCGCTCAGGGTGCGAATCCAGATATCGGTCGACATCGTTCCAGATCGTCGGCACTGCACCGGCCAAGGTCGGTCTGGTGTCTTCGATGATCGACACCAACGGTTCGGCTTGGAGATACCGGTCAGGCAGTACGAGATCCGCACCGGACATCAACGCTGCGTAAATAAGCCCCCACGCATTGGCGTGAAACATTGGGACGATGGCCAGAACACGGTCGGCCTCGCTGACTGACAAAGCGTTAGCTGTGCAGGCGGTCAGGGAGTGAAGGTACGTCGAACGGTGGCTGTAGACGACGCCTTTGGGATCTCCGGTGGTACCGCTCGTATAACACATGGCCGCGGCGGACAGCTCGTCGAGCTCAGGCCAGTCAAATGATTCTTCTTGGCCGGCAAGCACTTCCTCGTAACGCAGAACGGTCTTCCCGCATCCCTGTAGCGGGGCAAGGTCGCCCTCTCCGGTGACGATGACGGTGTGCACCGACGCCATCGCTGGGAGCGCGCGCGCCAACAACGGGGCAACCGAAGCGTCGACTAGGACGATCTGATCGCTCGCGTGATTGGCGATGTACGCCAGTTGCTCTGGGGCCAAACGAATGTTGAGCGTGTGCAGGACCGCGCCCATGGAGGGAATCGCACAGTAGGCCTCCAGATGTTCCTGGTTGCTCCACTGGAAGGTGGCCACGCGTTGGTCTGCCGTGACGCCAAGACTGCGCAGCGCATTGGCAAGGCGAGCCACTCGCGCCAGCACAATGCGGTAAGGCGTTCTCCGATATCCATTTCCGGTCGGAGTGACGACCTCGCTGTCGCCGTGTATGGCTGCCGCATGCTGGACGATCGCCGACACCGTGAGCGGAACATTTTGCATTGTGCTTTGCATCGTGTAGTGCCCTTTCAGGCGAAGAGGTCGGGACGGCTGTTCGGCTGATCGATGAATGTGCCGTAATGCGTTCTCAGTGCTTGCAGGATGTCTGCTAGGGGTAGATCGTCGTAGGCTCCCCGGTCGCGCAGATACTCCATGTGCTGGGTGCCGTCAGCGGTGAAACCATGGAGTAGCGCGTCGCTACGGCCGTCGAATTCGATCGGCGAGACACCGAAGCGTGCGCACAGCTCGCGATTGAACGCCGGGGTGGCCTTTACCCACGCACCGTTGAGGAACATGAGACTGTAGCCGTGGTAGACGAAAACGTCGCTACCACCCATCCGCTCGCGCAATGCCTTGGTCTGGAGGTGGTTTCGGACGTCGGCGAACCCCAGCCGCGCCGGGATTCCCGCCGCTCGGCACGCTGCAGTCAAGAGCACGGCCTTCGGGACGCAGTAGGCCCGTTCTGCGGTCGCGACGGTGCTGGCGCGATACGCGTGCGGGTTGTCGGTCACCGTGTAGGGGTCGTACCAAATGGAGTCACGGACCGCGGTGAAGATGGCGATGGCCTTCTCGGTGTCGCCGCAGGCACCACGGATCGCCGATGACACGAAGTCACGTACCGAATCTTGTTGCCAGTCAAGAAACTCCGTGGGTTCGAGGTAGGGGCTGTGGTCGACGGTCATCGGCGCTTCATCTCCAACGGAAGTCCGTCCACCGGAATGGGCAGCGAGGTGTTGTCCCATCGGACGTGATAGTTCTCCGGAACCTTCCAAGTGAACGAACGCAGCATCCTGTGCAGGATTGCTTTGACCTCGAGCGTCCCGAATTGCATGCCGATGCACTTGTGCGCTCCACCTCCGAACGGAACCCAGGCGAATCGGTGGTGTTGGTCTTCGCGCCGAGGCTCGTCGAAACGTGAGGGATCGAACCGCTCCGGATCACGCCAGATCGTTCGATCGAAGTGATTCACGGCAGGCGTTATAGCGCATAACGTGTTCGAGGGGATGTGATATCCATCGATGGCGACATCTCGAACCGTCTTGCGCATCACCAGCGGAACAGGTGCAAGCAGTCTGAGCGCTTCCTTGATCACGAGGTCGATGACCGTCATCTTCTCCAGGGCCTCGATGTCCGGCAACCCGTCACCGATGGCCGCGGCTTCCGCAGCCGCAGCCTCCTGCCACTGCGGATACTTGGCAAGGAAATAGGTGACCGCTGTGGTGGTGATCGTCGAGGTGTCGTGGGCCGCCATCATCAAGAAGATCATGTGATTCACCACATCCTCGTCGGAAAACCGCTCCCCGTCTTCGGTCGTGGCTTGACAGAGAGCAGCGAACAGATCCTCCGTTTCACCGGCTCGCGCGGCCGGCAGATGCCGGAAGAAGTAGTCCTCCAAAACGCGCCCGCCCTTGCACACCAGCGCGGAATCTGGTTCCCGGAAGCGGAGCACGCACAAGGGAACTCGCCGCCCGGACCGTAGCGACGAACGCCTTGTTGACAGCATCGCTCTCGTCCTTGCCGCGGCCGCCCATGAAGACGTCGGTAGCGATGTCGAGGGTGAGTTCCTTCAACAGTGGGTAGATTCGAACCGACGGGCCCACCGGCCACGCAGGCACTGCCGAGCGAACGCATGGCGTTACCTGTTCGACGTATCCGGTCAGGCGCGGACGCGTAAACGCCTCCTGCATGATGCGCCGGTGCATCAAGTGCTCGTCGAAGCTCATGAGCATCAAACCGCGATGGAAGAAGGCGTCGATCAGGAAGGACCAGCCATCCTGAGAGAATGCCTTCGCTTCGCTCGTGAACGCCTCTCGAGTGGCGTCAGGGCCGGCGATGACCACCATCTTGGTGCCGAACGCGCCCATCCACGACACCGAACCCAGACGGTCGTAGCGCTCTCGACTGAAATCCGAGCCGAATCGGATGTAGTCGAGCGTGTGACCTACGAAGGGCAGTCCGGCATCCCCCCGGACGGCTTTCAATCCATTGCCCGCGGGTGCCGGTGCCAGTTCACGAACCGGCCAGTCCCGGCTCCATCGACGCCATCTGTCGTCGACGGCGTGAGGCGCGGGGACCATGATCACAGAGGACAACCGCTCCTTCACGTGGTGCGCAGGTGCGAGAAGGTGATTCGTCATGGTTCCTCCTGGACGCTGGGCCGCTTTGACGGCGTCCACCAGTCTTTACAAAGATGCCATTGATGTCAATATCTAGACATTATTGGCCTAGCGGTTAAGTGCGCGTCTCGTGCCCTTAGTCGGCCAGGCTCGGTTCTGCAGGGTCTCCGACCTTTAGACGCCCGACGTTTCTCAAGACGTAATCGCCGCTGTGCGGCTTCCGGGTAAGGAGTCGATAAACCAAGGTAGGCCCCGGCCAGTTCGTCGGGATTTCCCCGCTCGAGGTTCGATACCAGCTCGCACACAGCGCCCACACCGACCTCCGTAGTCGCCTTCTCAAGCGCGTGTTGTAGCGTTGCGCGCTCTCCGTCCTGACATCGATCGCATGACCCGGATGAGCAGCCACGGCTTTGATGAGCGTTGCGATGTGACGGACTTGTGACTCGATCATGTAGAGGATCGACCCCGAGCCCACATTCGTGTTGGGACCATAAAGCAGGAACAGGTTCGGGAACATGGGGACAGTGATGCCCAGATATGCGTACGCCTGGGTCTTCCACACCTCGGCCAAGGAGACTCCGCGAGAGCCGCGCACGGACATCGGGGCGAGAAAATCGGTGGCGCGAAACCCGGTTCCGTAGATCACGACATCTGCAGGACGAAACTCTCCATCCACGGTCTTGACACCGTTGTCGCAGAGCTCTGCGATAGCCTTCGGCACCAACGACACGCGATCACTCGCGATTGCTGGATAGTAATCATTCGAGAACAGCACTCGCTTGCACCCTGGCGCGTCCGAAGGCATCAATTGCTCGCGCAAAGATGGGCTAGCAACCTGCCGATGTAGGTGGCGGCGCGCGATCGCACCGAGGACGCGTGAGAGGGGCTTCGCGTCGACTAGCGTCACAGCGAGCAACTCGAAAATTAGCCATACCGCGAAACGCTCGAGGCGCAGCGCCATCGGCAATAACTCGCTCACCCTGTCGTGAAGGACTCCATACCTGCTGTCCCACTTCGGCAAGATCCACGGAGCCGTGCGCTGATATAGCGTGACATGCTCCGCCTCCTGGGCGATGTGTGGCACGAATTGGATGGCACTAGCTCCTGTGCCGATGACGGCTACTTGCTTGCCGCGAAGCGAAACCGATCGGTCCCAACGCGCCGAATGAAAGCGCGGCCCCTGGAAGGTGTCTGCGTCGGCAATAACGGGTACGTGGGGCAAGGAGAGCTGACCCACGGCCGAGACGACGACATCGCAGGTTATTGTCTCGTTCGAGTTCGTAACCAGGGTCCAACGCCCTAGCTGGTCATCGAAGGTCATTGCGACAACTTCGGTCTGGGTACGCAGATGCGCGGCCAGTCCGCCACTCTCCACGAGTTGTTGGAGGTACTTGAGTATCTCGGGTTGCTCGGCATATCGCCGTGACCAACGAGGATTGGGCTTGTACGAGAGTGAGTACAACGCTGACGGCACGTCGCAGGCCGCTCCCGGATAGGTGTTGTCACGCCAAACACCCCCGATGTCTGCAGCCTTTTCCAGGATCGTGAAGTTCGTGAACCCGTCCTTCTTCAGCCGGTGGGCCATCGCAACCCCGGCGAAGCCGGCCCCGATGATCACGATCGACGGATCGTATGCGCGACAGGCCGTCGCGAAGTTGCTGCTCATGAGGCAGAGACGACTGACTTCACGCTGCGGCGGTCGAGGTGGTGTAGGTGTAGGAGCATTGCCTGTTCGGACACTTTCACCTGACTTCCGAGGCTTCAAGGAAGCGTCCCGCTCGATGAATCGCGTCTCGGGCTTCGGGAAGAATCCGGAACATAGCCTGGAATACATGGATCTGTCCCCGGTATACCTGGATCTCGACGTGGGATCCAGCTGATTGAAGTCGCTCGGCGAGACGGCGCGAGTCATCGATCAACATTTCTCTCCCGCCCACCTGAATGAGGATCGGCGGCATCGAGGTGAGGTCCGCGTCAAGCACGCTGAGGCGCGGATCTCCGCGATCTGCGCCACCTACGTAGAGGTCAAGAGCGCGCGCCGCTGATTGAGCGGAGGCAAAAGGATCCCGGCGGCGAATTTCACGCGCTCTGGCAAGTTCGCACCTGAGATCCAGGACGGGAGACATCAGCAGCATCGCATCAGGGAGCGGCAATCCAACTGCACGTGCGCCCAAGGCCGTGGCCATCGTGAGCTGACCGCCCGCTGAATCGCCGGCAACCGCGACGGTGCGCTGACAAGAACCCGGGGACCCTCCGCTGGTAAGCCAGCGATACGCATTCAGCGCATCGTCCGCGGCTGCGGGATAGGGATACCGCGGGGCAAGACGATACTTCACTGCGAAGATGGGGCGCCCGCTCGCCGAGGCGAGTTCACCAAGAAGACCGCGGTGCGTCTCCGGCGAGCACATAGAATAGGCGCCGCCGTGGATGTACAGCAAAGGGTTGGCATGCGGATTAATGGCAGGCGTGGTGATCCAGTCCCCACGAACCGGGCCTCCGGCGAATACAGTGTCAACCTTGCGCACTGTGACGCCGCGCCGAGGCCGTGAGGCTACGAGCGCTGTTCGAAGCACGCGATCCATCACCGCAAGTCCGTAGGCGTTTGATGGCATCAGCTGCGCCAGTGGCCGCAGCGTGGTTCGCGAGGACATCGCGACGAGATGACTGGCAAGACTGGGCTGCCAGTCAGGGGCATCCATTCTGGTCACCGGGGACACACCTCTTCGGGCCGATTCTCGAATCGGTAGTCCGAGAGGCGAAAGGTGCGGCTCCGCCAATAGGTCTCCAGAGTCGTTGATGGACGGAGTGGAACGTCACCGTGCTTGTCGAAGTAGTAGCTGTTGGCATTGGAACAGCTCGGCTGCCAGAAAACCTGTCTGTGACGCCGCCTTAGCACTTCGGCGAAATAACGGTCGTTCGCCTCCTTCTTGACCTCCACGCAGTTAGCACCCAGCGCCCGCGCGCGACGAAGACACCGGACGATGTGCCGACTCTGCGCCTCGATGAGCGTGAAGTACGAGGAACCGTTGTAGCCGTACGGGCCGAAGATGTTGAAATGATTCGGAAATCCCGGGACGCTCACCCCTTCGAAGGCCTGCAGTCGATGCTCGTCCCACCATGTAGCCTGCTCCAGCCCGCCGCGTCCCTTCAATACGTAAGTTGGCATGTTGCCCGACTCCATCACTTTGAAGCCGGTGGCCAGGATCAAGACGTCAATGGGATGAGCTTTGCCGTCTCGAGTATGGACGGATGCATGGTCGATATGGGTTATGCCGCTCGTCTCGAGCGAAACGTTGGACCGGTTGTACGTTGCGAGATAGGAATTGTGGAAGCTGGGTCGTTTACAGCCCAACGAGTAGCGCGGAATGAGTTGTTCTCTCGTCGTCGGGTCATGGACCTCACGCCGCATGTACCGCTTTGCGGCGCTCTCCATGACATCGGCGAACGGTATCACCGTATGAAAGTGAGCGGCGATTGGGAAAGTGATTTCCACGAACGCCTGGCTGGCGGTCCGGGTCGCCAATTGTGCCCCCGGCAGGAAATGTAGAAGCCTTCCACCCCACGTCGGTATGGGGAAGTCTGGCTTCGGCAGACAATAAATTGGAGTTCGCTGAAATACCGTCAGACTCTCTGCTTTCTTTGCGACTTCGGGTATCAGTTGCACCGCCGATGCACCGGTACCGATTACTGCAACCCTCTTCCCGCTGAGATCTTTGGCATTGTCCCATCTAGCCGTGTGGAGCGTAACGCCGGCGAAATCTCGCACCCCCTTGATTTCAGGCCACTTTGGCCGACTGAGAACGCCGGAGCAATTTATCACGAAGCGTGCCGTGAACTCCTCACCATTGGCACTGGTCAAATGCCACCGTGTTGCGTTCTCGTCGAAACAAGCCTCGGTAATGGTTGTGTTGAAACGAATATGGTCCCAGAGCCGATACTTTTCAACACATCGCTCGGCATAGGCTTTGAGCTCATTGCCGTGGGCGTACGTGCGCGACCAAGAGGGCCGCATTTCGTATGAGAATTGATAACTGAACGACGGTATATCGACAGCGATACCCGGGTAGGTGTTCCAGTGCCACGTACCACCTACGCCATCGGCGTCATCAACCATCAAGAAGTCGGTAAATCCCGCCTTCATCAAGCTAATGCCAGACCCGATGCCGGAAAATCCAGCTCCTATGATAATTATCTCGTAATTACGGTCGGACTTGCGATCCATTCCTGTATTTCACCGTTCTGACGGTCAGCCTTGCAAACTTGTATTCAGAGTGATTGCGTCAGCTCGACGTGTGTATCGTCGCGCCGGGTTATCACGTAATCATGAGGATCCAAGCGGGATAGTTCTCTCATAAACTGGGTCGCGAAACCTGGGTACATCGTGCCGTTGTAGCCGTCCTCGGTCAAATACCAACTGCTGCACCCCGAATTCCAAGTCGTTCGTCGAAGGCGGCGCTGAATTTCGGAGTGATAGCGGTCCTGACGATCCTCCCTCACATCCAAAGTGCCGATGTCATTTTGCTGAAGGAGCTTGATCGCCTTGACTATATAGTCAATTGCAGCCTCCATATATACGAGCGCCGAGTTGTGGCCTGGCCCGGAATTCGGTCCGAAAGTGAAGAATAAGTTCGGATACCCGGCCACGCTCACGCTCTTGAAGGCAAATGTCCCCTGAGACCATTCATCGCCGAGCTTCCGACCGCCGAGGCCGCTAATCGGGAACGGGGTGCCACGTTTGGCCACATCGAAGCCAGTGGCAAATACGATACAGTCCACTTCGTGCTCGACACCGTCGGCGGTCCGAACACCGTTGGGTGACAATGTGGCGATCGGCCAGCTGATCAGCTTGCAGTTATCCGCCTGTAGCGCAGGGTAATAATCACTGGTCATGAGCATGCGCTTGCATCCAGGCCTGAAATGGGGCGTCAACTGACGTCTCAACCAGGAGTCTTTCACCTGCCGACGGAGATGAGCCTTGGCCGCCAGCTGTATCGCGGACGTCGCGGCGGTGTTCCAGACCATACCCACTGCCATCACTTCGTGGGCCCAAAACCACGCGTCGCGGAGCGCTTGTTCGCTCACCGGCAGGTGTGTGAAGGTCGAACGCGCCCAGGCCGGATGCCTGAAGTTCACCCTGGGCAACACCCAGCCGGGCGTTCTCTGGAAGACTTTGACCGAGGCAGCCGACTTTACGAGCTCGGGAATGATCTGAACCGCGCTCGCGCCTGTCCCGATGACTGCAACCCTCTTACCGCCGAGATCGTAGCCATGGTCCCATCGAGCGCTGTGGATCTTTTTTCCACCGTACGAGTCAATACCCCGAATATCGGGAAAGCTGGCGTTGGCAAGTGGTCCACTGGCCATCACAACTGACCGGGTGTGATACCGCTTTCCATCTGCCGTGTCGGCCATCCAGATGCCGGCACTCTCATCGAATTCCAAGGCAGTCACGTCGGTATCAAACTGGATGAACCGGGCAAGATCGTACTTGGCGACCATATCGTCGATATATTCGAGGATCTCAGCGCTCCCCGAGTAGGTACGAGTCCAGCCCGGATTCGGCTCGAACGAGTAGGAGTAGAGAAGCGAGGGAATATCGCAGGCCGCACCGGGATAAGTATTGTCTCGCCAGGTGCCTCCGACGCGATCTGACCGTTCCAGGATGACCAAGTCATCCGTGCCCTCTTGAAGCAGTCTGATCGCCGCACCGATACCTGCGAACCCGGCGCCGACGATCAACGTCGTCGTGGTGCCTGTCATTTGGCAACCGGTTCGTAGGTCAGTTCGTCCGTCCAGGATGGCGGCCGACCGAAAATCTGAACAGGGAAAACATCGATCGCATTGCCAAGGCGCTGAGACACGAAGTGCAGAGGCTGGGACCGCTTGATGGACGACGACATGTGCGCCTTCAAGATGTGATAGCCGGGCACCCTCCGCGTATGCTCACTGCGATCGCCGACATTGGCATACCGCGTCACTGCGTTGTATAACTTCTCCTCGGACAGACCCATAGCGTTGAGATTCATCAACATGCGCGTCAGGAGCGGGATATACAGCAAAGCGCCGGTGAGAATGCGCGGGTCGACAAGAGCACCCGCAGTTTGAATGGCGTGGATTCGCATCGGGCTGGCGCCCAGGTCATTCAAGACCTGGAAGCCAACCGCGAGATGCCTTGATTCGTCGCTGTTGACCTTGTTGAACACCTCCCCGCACACAGGGTCGTCAACCTCATCGAGGAGAAACTTCAGCAGCGCTCCATCGAGCGCAGTCTCCAGTGCCGGAATCGCGGCCCCGATGACGGTCAGGGGCAGGGCTTCCGCATAACGGTCCAGCCATTCGATGACCAGCCGAATATTCTTGTTCGGGACCGGTTTCTCGCCTTCCTCGAGCATGCCCCAGCGACGCATCAAGGCAAGTTCGGCATTGGCGTGACGCTGCTCCTCGGCGTGAAAGTAACGGTAAATGTCTCCGAGCGCTTCGAATGGCGCCTTTGGAGCCATCGCGGCGAAGGCACGTGCTCCAACATGCTCAATCCACACCACGTCGGACATGAATTGCTTGAGTTTGGGACGCTGTTCATCGGTGATCAGTTCCGCGCCAGGGGCGTTCCAATCGATATCGGCAAGAGCCCATTGCTTGTTTTTGATTGTCTCGAGCATGTCACTGTATGCGAAAGCCATTTTCCCTGCTCCTCTACTCGGCTGAATCGTTCCATGAGGCCATGCGCTCCACGAGGCCCAGCGTGCGAGTAAAGGGGCCGGGTAGGGCTCTCTTGAGTTGCCACAAGACTTTGGCATCGAGTTGGGGTACTACATAAATTTGTCCGCGATCGTGCGCGTTCAACGTCGTTCGAGCAACGTGCTGTGGCGAAATGCCGGTCCATTTCATCAGGTTGGCCGCGAGTCTTGCAGCCGCCTCGTCGATTTGAGGATTGTTGACGATGTTCGTCTTCACGAAGGTGGGGCAAAGCACTGTGACGTTGATGTCAGTACCGCTCAGTTCGGCCGCCAATGTCTCCGACAGAGCGAGCACCCCGGCCTTGCTCACGTTGTAAGCCGCCATCCGAGGGGCCGAGCCAAAGCTCGCTGCCGACGCCACATTGATGACTCCGCCATGCCCATTGCTGCGGAGCCGAGGCACAAAAGTCTCGCAGCCGTAGATAACGCCCCAGAGGTTGACAGAAATCGCCGCGTTCCAGTCCTCGATCGACGTCGCGCCGATGCGGTTGCCGCCCGCACCGATTCCGGCGTTGTTGATGACGAGGCTCGCAGCCTTCTCGAACCAGTCTTCGCTCACATCAGCGAGGTTGCGGACCTGCTCAAGATCGGTGACATCGCATGCGATGTCGAAGCCCTCGCCGCCAGCCTGCCTCACCAACTCTGCCGACTCTTTTGCAGTGACGGGATCTTTGTCGGCGCACACCACGCGTCCACCTCGGCGCGCAAGCTCCACGGCGAATGCGCGGCCGATACCGCTTCCTGCGCCCGTGACGACTGCATCGGCGCGGTGCGTTCTGCCTGGTGCGCCGCCGAAGGGCAGCAATCTCATCCGTCTGCCTTTCGGGTCGCGACATGGACGTCTGCTGTGGGGAAACTCTCATCTGGGGGCACCAGCCACCATTGGTGTCGCATGCCACCAGTTTGGTGGTGGAACGAGCACCTTGTCAAGATGGAGAGGTGCGGTCGAGAAACAAGCGCTGGGGTGGTCGGACCGGGGCCGAGCGTCGTGCCGAGCGACGGCAGCAATTGATCGAGGCCGCAACCGAGATTTGGAGTGAGAGCGGTTGGGCCGCGGTCACTATGCGCGGCGTATGCGCCCGCACAGGGCTGAACGATCGATACTTCTACGAGGGCTTCAAGACGCGCGATGAGCTGCTCGTTGCTGCGTGGGATGGCGTCCGCAATGACATGCTCGGCGAGGTCGCCGCGCTCTTCAACGAGCGTGCGAATCGGCCGCCGATCGAAACCATCACCGCGGCGATCACCATCGTGGTCGACCGGATCGCACGCGATCCCGGCCGGGCACGCATCCTCCTCGCTCAGCATGTCGGTAGCTCACCGCTACAAGACCGCCGCGCCGTGGCGCTACAGGAAGCAACGCAGTTGGTCGTTGAGGCAAGCCGGCCACACCTCCGACAAGATGCCGACGAGATAGCCCTTCGCATGGACACCCTGATCGCTGTCGGGGGATTCGTCGAAGTCATCACCGCCTGGCACTCCGGTTTGCTTGCGGTGACCGAGAAAGAAGTGGTCGCGCACACCAGCAGACTTGCTGAAACCCTGGCTCAACGCTATGTCATCAGCGACTGATCGAGGCTCACAACAGGGCCAGCCAGCCCCGTGGCGATCGCTGCGAACCGCATTTGCGGGTCCGACCGCCACCTTCACCGGCCACCGAGCACCGAATCCGTGAGTCACCGACGCGTCGCACCCTGTTCGGAAGGAGCGACGCAGGAACGGTGCTCCTGCGTCGCCGCACTTCCGCATCTTTGCTATCCCGACGAAGCGATAACTCGCTGTGAACCGTCTTGGTCGAACAGTTCTTTGCTCCAATGCTCCAGGACCGCGGCGCTGTCCCAATCATCAGGATGGAAACCCGGGCGATTGTAGGAACGGAAACGCCGCAGCGCATCGGCGGTGAACATCGGGGTGCGACTAAAGCGGTACAGACTGCGCACCAGGGTGACCGGGTTATATGAGGCTCTATCAGCGGCCATAGACAAGGCAGTCTGCAGAATGAGCTCGCCGAACAGAATTACTGAAGCGATCCGCATGCCCCGTACACGGGTGCGCTCGGTTGCTCCCACCAGCCGATAGACATCAAAGGCAACCGCTTTGTGCTCCGACTCCTCGAAGGCATGCCACAGCAGAATCGGTCGAACCTCTGTCTGGCCGATGAGCTTCTGGGCGTCTTCGCTGGTAAGAATGATTTCTGCCAGCGTAGCGGTGTAGTGCTCCAACGCGGAGGTCATGGACAGCCGCATTTCCGGCGAAAAGCGCCGTTCCAATCGCTTGATCAAGCGTCCGACATGACGGTCGATTCGCGCGGTCGGATAACCCATGACCTGGAGTCGCTCGTTTAGGAGACGATGCTGGTGTCGATGTGTGGCCTCTTGTCCGATGAAACCCTTGACCGCTGTCTCTAGTTGGGGATCGTCGATGGAACTCTGGAAGTTCCTGACCGAGCGGATGAAGAAATCCTCGCCTTCCGGGAACGTCGCAGAAAGCACCGAGATGAAATGGCTCATCACCAGGTCGCCATCGACAAAATGTTGCCGCTTCGTGGAGGTCGGCATCGGAAACCGAACGCGCCTGGGTTTTGGCAGCACCCGGGTCGGGGTCGGGGCTTGATCGTCCGACATTTGAGGTCCTTCCTCGAAGTTTGGATCTGACTTTATGCCTTGTCAGATAAGACTGCCAGACTGTAGGACATGAGTCCAGCACGTGTCTATGGCGGGCTGTCCGCAACTCAACGCGATGCACAGCGTCGCGTGATGTTGATTGATGCCGCGGTCTCAATCATGGGCACCCACGGAGCTACCGCGTGCACCGTGACCGCCGTGTGTGCGAAATCAGGAGTGACGAGCCGGTACTTCTACCAACAGTTTCGCGATCGAGACGCGCTCTTGCGTGCGGTATTTGCCAAGATCTCCACTACCTTCCAAGCGGTGATAACCAGCGCCATTCCGGACGACACGGTTGCTCCTCAAGAACTGGCTTACGCTCCGATCAAGGCCCTGGTTCAGGTGATCGAGAACGATCCCCGCATGGCCCGCATACTGTTTGTCGAGTCGGGCGCAGAACCCCTCCTTCGGCAGCTGCGAAGCGATCTGATGACCGATTTTGCGGAGCTGGTGCTCAGAGAGGCCCGCTTGCACCTCGATATACCCAGCGATGTGCTCCAAGTCGCAGATCTCGCCGCTACCTACGGTGTCGGGGGCCTGTTCGAGATACTCCGTCGCTGGATAGATGGACAACTGAACCTCTCGACTGAAATGCTCATCGAGCACTGTGCGGGTTTTCTCGGCATTCTCGGCCTATATACCCTCGGACAGGCGCCTGATCAGGCCGCTCCGCCGCTGGCCAAAGCCGAGGAGACCCGATAGATTCTGGCCGACCGGCGTTATGCACTACTCGGTTGGCTGAAGGGCATGGCGCGACACTGACAATCGCTGCGGGTGTTCACCCGAGATCGCGAACCGTAGACTCCACGCGCGCCGGACGAGGAACTCGATACGACCTCGCACGGGCCCTGTGTGCCGTCCCTCCCCAGTCAATTCCTTCGATCGCTCGATCTGCAGCGAAACGCACCGCTTCGATCCTCGCCATTCGACGGAACCACGGCGCGGAACAAATCCGACGCCCGCCTGCGCCGTTGTCACCTGATGTTAATTGCGGCTAACATCAGCGCCTAGTAGATCGACGTCGATGCTCGCCCGGAAGGAAAACTTTGGTACAGGTCCTGCCCGATCGGGTCGACGACACCGCGCCCGGCTATCTCAAGAACCGCGAAGGACTGAGCGCGCAACTCGACACCATCGCGGAGCAACTGGCGCTGGTCAACGGCGGCGGCGGCGCGAAATACGTTGCGCGCCACCGTAAGCGGGGCAAGCTGCTTGTCCGCGAGCGCATCGAGCTGATGCTCGACCCCGACACGGCGTTCCTCGAACTATGCCCCTTCGCCGCCTGGGGCAGTAAGTTCCCCGTCGGCGGTAGCGTGGTGGTAGGCATCGGCGTGGTCGAGGGCATCGAGTCGATGATCATCGCCCACGACCCCACCGTCCGCGGCGGCGCATCGAACCCTTATACCTTCCGCAAGGTGTTCCGCGGCATGGCCATCGCGCGGGAGAACCGACTGCCCATCATCAACATCGTCGAATCTGGCGGCGCCGACCTGCCCACACAGGCAGAGATCTTCGTGCCCGGCGGACAGCTGTTCCACGACTTGACCCAGCACAGCGCAGCGGGGCTGCCGACACTGGCCTTGGTCTTCGGCAACTCGACCGCGGGAGGTGCGTACGTCCCGGGCATGTGCGACTACGTCGTGATGGTGCGCAACCGTTCCAAGGTGTTCCTCGGCGGTCCGCCGCTGGTCAAGATGGCCACGGGCGAGGTCTCCGATGACGAGTCGCTCGGCGGCGCCGACATGCACGCCCGCACCTCGGGGCTGGCCGATTACATGGCCGAGGACGAGCAAGATGCGATCCGCATCGGCCGTCGCATCCTGGCGCGGCTCAACTGGCGGAAGAACGGCCCCGGACCCACCACGCCGCCGCACCCACCGGTGCACGACCCCGATCAGCTGCTCGGCATCGCGTCGGTCGATCCGAAGGTGCCCTTCGACCCCCGCGACGTCATCGCCCGAGTGGTCGACGGCTCGGCCTTCGACGAGTTCAAACCTCTCTACGGCACGTCACTCGTCACCGGCTGGGCCTCGATCCACGGCTTCCCGGTCGGCATCCTCGCCAACGCACGGGGCATCCTGTTCAGTGAGGAGGCCGAGAAAGGTTCGCAGTTCATCCAACTGGCAAATCAGATCGACACCCCCCTCATCTTCCTGCAGAACACCACCGGTTTCATGGTCGGTGCCGAGTACGAACAGGGCGGCATCATCAAGGACGGCGCCAAGATGATCAACGCCGTATCCAACAGCACGGTCCCCCACGTGACCATCACCATGGGTGCGTCCTACGGTGCCGGGAACTACGGCATGTGCGGGCGATCGTACTCGCCGCGTTTCCTATTCGCTTGGCCTAACTCGAAGTCGGCCGTGATGGGTCCGGCGCAACTGGCCGGAGTGCTGTCCATCGTGGCGCGCGAGTCCGCCGCCGACCGCGGGCTGCCCTTCGACGAGGAGGCCGACGCCCAGATGCGCGCCGCCGTCGAGGAACAGATCGAGCGCGAATCCGTCGCACTGGCCAACAGCGGCCGACTTTACGACGACGGGATCATCGATCCCCGCGATACGCGGACCGTTCTCGGGTTCTGCCTGTCGGTGATCCACAACGGCGAGGTCCGTGGCCAGCGTGGCTACGGCGTGTTCCGGATGTGATGGCGATGCCCAAGATCCGCAAGGTCCTGGTCGCCAACCGTGGCGAGATCGCGCGGCGGGTGTTCCGCACTTGCCGCGATCTCGGGATCGCCACCGTCGCGGTCTATTCCGACGCCGACGCCGACGCGTGGCACGTCGCCGACGCCGACGAGGCCGTGCACCTTCCCGGCTCGTCTGCCGCCGAGACCTACCTCGACATCCACCGGATCATCGCCGCTGCCTCGCTCACCGGCGCGGACGCAGTACACCCCGGCTACGGCTTCCTTTCGGAAAACGCCGGGTTCGCGCGCGCCTGTGCCGCCGCCGACCTCGTCTTCATCGGTCCGCCGCCCGGGGCGATCGACGCGATGGGCTCGAAGCTGCAGGCCAAGAAGACGATGTCCGACGCGGGGGTGCCTGTGCTGCCCGGTGGCGACACGACGGGGCTATCGGCCGAGCAGCTGGCGAAGCTGGCCGCCGACGTCGGCTACCCCGTGCTGGTCAAGGCCAGCGCCGGCGGCGGTGGCCGAGGCATGCGCATTGTCGCGTCGCCGGACGAGCTCGACGAAGCGGTCACCTCCGCTTCGCGTGAGGCCGCCGCCGCGTTCGCCGACGGCACCGTCTTCCTCGAGCGTTACGTCCAGCGCCCACGCCACGTCGAGATCCAGATCATGGCCGACACGCACGGAAACGTCGTCTCTCTGTTCGAGCGCGAGTGCTCCGTGCAGCGTCGACACCAGAAGGTGATCGAGGAGGCGCCGTCACCGGTCGTCGACGACGCGTTGCGCGCTCGGATGAGCGAGGCCGCCATCGCCGCCGCGCGCGCCGTCGGCTACGTAGGCGCCGGGACGGTCGAGTTCGTCTACGACGCCGCTCAGGATGGCAAAGCCGACTCCTTCGCCTTCCTCGAGATGAACACCCGGCTGCAGGTCGAGCACCCGGTTACCGAGCTGATCACCGGCCTCGACCTGGTGCGTGCCCAGCTGCTCGTAGCCATGGGCCGCCCGCTGCCTGAGGAGATGCACAACCCGCGAATTCGCGGTCACGCGGTCGAGGCCCGTCTGTGCGCCGAGGATCCGGCCGATGACTACCGGCCCTGTACCGGCACCCTGCGCACCTTGGATGTCCCGGCGCTTGCCGGCGTGCGGGTTGACTCGGGTTTTCGTGCCGGTTCGGTCATCAGTCATTACTACGATTCGCTGCTGGCCAAGGTCATCGCGTGGGCACCAACGCGCGACGAGGCACTTGCCAGCCTCTCGGCGGCGCTGGCCGGCGCCCGTATTCACGGCGTGACCACCAATCGCAACCTGCTTGTTCGCGTCCTGCGCCATGACGAGTTCGCCGGGCGGGGCACCGACACTGGGTTCCTTGACCGACACGACGTCGCCCAACTCGGCGCTGCCCTCCCAGACACGCAGTCCGAGCGCCTGCACGCCGTCGCGGCGACCGTGGCCGGGGTGGCCGCGCGGCGTGCCGTCGCAACTCTGCAGGCCACGTTGCCCGCCGGCTGGCGCAACAACCCTTCGCAGCCGCAGACCACAACCTGGCAGACCCAGGGTGGGCGCGAAGTGCGCGTCGGGTACACGTTAGGTTCGACAGGGACCTGCCTGCAGGTCGACGACGAGCCGTTGGCCGACGTCGAGGTTGTCGAGGGCAGTAGCGAGCGGGTGGTGCTGCGCGTCGACGGGGTGCGCCGCACTTATGATGTCGTCCTCGACGGCGATGTTGCCCACCTCGACTCGGTCGCCGGCTACTCCGCCCTGCGGCTGGCGCCACGCTTCGTCGACCCGAGCACTCTGAACCCGCCCGGGTCGCTCACCGCGCCGATGCCGGGTTCGGTGGTCCGACTGCCAGTCGCCGAGGGCGAGACGGTCTCGGCGGGCCAAACCCTTGTCGTCCTGGAGGCGATGAAGATGGAGCACACCGTCGCGAGCCCGATTGACGGGGTGCTGAGCGCCCTGCCGGTCCAGGTCGGCCATCAGGTCTCGAGCGGTGACGTCCTCGCCGTGGTCGAGGCGGTGGACGGCGGTGAAGTGGCGTCGGACGCCACCGAGCTCTAATGAACCCGGCGCGCTCCCGATCGGTGGCGCGTCGATACCGATGTGAGGAGTGTCATGGAATTGCACGAGACAGAGGAACGTCAGGACCTGCGCAAGGCGGTCGCCGAGATCGCCAAGGACTTCGGACACGAGTACTACCTGGAAAAGTCGCTGGCCGGCGCGAAGAGCACCGAGCTGTGGCAGGCCGTGGGCAAACAGGGCTTCCTCGGGGTGAACCTTTCCGAGCAGTACGGCGGCGGCGGCGGCGGCATCTACGACATGCAGATCGTCGGTGAGGAGCTCGCCGCGGCGGGCTGCCCGCTGCTGATGACCGTCGTCTCGCCGACCATCTGCGGCACGATCATCCAGGCATTCGGCAGTGAGGAACTCAAGCAGCAGTGGCTGCCGGGCATCGCCAGCGGCGAGACGATCATGGCATTCGCGATCACCGAGCCGGACGCGGGCTCGAACTCGCACAACATCTCCACGACCGCGAAACGCGACGGCGACGACTGGGTCATCAACGGCACCAAGTACTACATTTCTGGTGTCGACGAAGCCGAAGCGATCCTGGTCGTCACCCGAACGTCTACCAACGACAGTGGTCGCGGACTACTCAGCTTGCTCGTCGTGCCCACCGATGTCCGCGGGCTCACCAAGTCACTCATCCCGGTGCAGGCGGTCACTCCAGAGAAGCAGTTCACTCTATTCTTCGATGACGTCCGCGTGCCGGCCGCCAACCTTATCGGCGCGGAGAACGAGGGCCTGCGCCAGGTCTTCATGGGCCTGAACCCGGAGCGAATCATGGGGGCGGCGCTCGGCAACGGCATCGGTCGCTACGCGCTGGATAAAGCCGCCGATTACGCCCGCAACCGCCACGTGTGGGGAGCGCCGATCGGCTCGCACCAGGGCGTATCGCACCCGCTCGCCCACGCCAAGATCCAGGTTGAGCTGGCCCGGTTGATGACTCAGCGTGCCGCCGCCCTGCACGACGCCGGCGATCCGGGGTCGGGTGAGGCGTCGAACATGGCGAAATATGCCGCAGCCGAGGCGGGCATCCTGGCGCTCGACCAGGCGATTCAGACCCACGGCGGCAACGGCATGGCCACCGAGTACGGCCTCGCCACGTTGTGGGGTCCGGCCCGGCTCATGCGCACCGCGCCGATCAGCCGCGAAATGATCCTCAACTTCGTGGCGCAGCACAGCCTGAAACTGCCCGCGTCCTACTGAGTCGCCGCGGAATGAAAGGGAATCGCATGCAACTCGGCATCGGTCAGTGGGTGACCCGGCGCGCCTTCCTCAACGGCGGGCGCACCGCGTTGATCAGCAACGGCGCGCACATCACCTACGCCGACCTCGATCGGCGCACCAACCAGGTCGCCGCCGCACTCATCGCCCTCGGCGTGCGCAAGGGCGATCGGGTCGCGATGCTGCTGGTCAATTCGACCGAGTTCATCGAGGTGCTGCTGGGCTGCGCCAAAATGGGCGCACTTGCAGTTCCGCTCAACGTGCGCCTTGCCGGACCCGAGATCGGCTACATCCTGGCCGACTCAGGCGCCGATGTTCTGGTCTTCCACGAGCCGTTCGCCGCGCAGGCCAGGAGCGCCGTCACCGAGTCCGGAGTCCGCGTGCGCCATGTCGTGCGCGCCGGTGGGGTGCCGGCGCCGGGCGAGCTCGGCTACGAAGACGTCGTCTCGGGCGCCGCGCTCGAACCGCTCAACGGTGACGTCGACGGCAGCGACCCCGCGTTCATCATGTACACGTCGGGGACGACGGGCCGACCCAAGGGCGCGATCCTCACCCACGACAACCTGCTATGGAACGCGATCAACGTCCTCGGCACCGACATCGGCCTGCGGGGCGAGGACGTCACCGTCGCGGTGGCGCCGATGTTCCACATCGGCGGGCTGGGAGTACACACCCTGCCGCTGCTCTACGTCGGCGGCACCAGCGTCATCATGCCGTCCTTCGAGCCGCGAGCTACGCTGCAGGCGATGGCCGACCACCACGTCACGGTTCAGTTCATGGTGCCGGCCATGTGGACCGCTCTCACACAGGTGTCCGACTTCGACTCCTTCAACCTGTCTGCGCTGCGTTTCGCCATGGGCGGCGGGTCGCCCGTCCCTCTCACGGTCATCGACTTCATGCGCGAGCGAGGCGTGCCCTTCACCGAGGGCTTCGGCATGACCGAGACCGCTCCCCTGGTGACCGTCCTAGACGCCGAGAACATCAGCAAGCGGGCCGGGTCGATCGGCCGCGTCGCAATGCATGTCGACGCCCGCATCGTCGACGACGACGACCGCGACGTCGCGACCGACACCGTGGGCGAACTAATCGTGCGCGGCCCGAATGTGTTCACCGGCTACTGGATGAAGGCCGAGGCGAGCGCCGAGGCGTTACGCGGGGGCTGGTTCCACACGGGCGACCTCGGGCGCATGGACGCCGAGGGCTTCATCACCCTCGTCGACCGCAAGAAGGACATGATCATCTCCGGCGGCGAGAACGTCTACCCGATCGAGGTCGAGCAAGTTCTCTTCCGCCACCCGGCGGTACTCGACGCCGCCGTGATCGGCGGCAAGGACTCAAAGTGGGGCGAACGCGTCGTCGCGATCGTCGTCGCCGACCCGGCAACACAGGCACCGAGCGCCGAGGAGATCGTGGCGTGGTGCCGGGAGCGGCTGGCGCACTTCAAGTGTCCGCGTGACGTGCACTTCGTCGCCGAACTGCCGCGCAACGCCACCGGCAAGCTGCTCAAGACCGAGCTGCGCGCGCAGTTCACGGGCATCGAGGGCGGAGTCGTTTTGCGCTGAGTCGTGCCGCTGCACATCGCGGGTTCGAAGCAGGGCCCCTAAATCATGAACTGAGAAGAGGATGCGACAGCATCGGCGGGGGCTAGCGGTTTCGTTCACCTCCCTTGATTTGGTGCGGCGGGTGCCGACGCAGGCAACCCCAGCGCCGGTAGGATCCCAGCCCGGCCCAGCGGATCGGACGGCGAACAACGTAACCACAAATCGACAGGAGGCCTGAAAGTGGCCGGTTTGCGCCGCAAACTGCTCCTCGAGGCCGCCGCCGACCTGTTCGCGCGGCAAGGCTTTCACGCCGTGGGCATCGACGACATCGGTGCCGCAGCAGGGGTGAGCGGGCCGGCCGTCTACCGGCACTTTCAGAACAAGGACGCGATCCTGCGCGAGTTATGCGACGCCGCCATGACTGAGCTGCTGGCCGGCGCCCGGCGCGCCACCAACGCCGGCACACCGACGGAGGTCCTGCACGCCCTTGTCGACCTACACGCGGCCTTCGGCGCGCGACGACGCGGCCTGTTGGCCGTCTACGCCCGCGAGCACCGCTCGCTGTCGCCGCTGGCGACCCGTGCCCTGCGACGCCGACAGCACAGGTACGAGTCCTTCTGGGTCGACGCGCTCGTACGAGCACGGGGCGATCTGGACCGTGAGCGCGCACAGGGCCTGGTCGCCGCCGTGCTGTCATTGCTCAACGCGTCCGCGTACATGCCGGCGTCGCTGGACGACGCGACGATTGAGGCGATGCTGGCCGCCGCGGCCGTTGCGGCGCTGTTCAGCCGCGCGGTTACACAGCAGGTAGACGGCGCCCCGCACCGGATTTAGTGTGTGTCGAGCAGCGACTGGGGAATGTCCACCATGCGGGACCGCACGTATTCCCCGAGCCCCTTGGCCTGCGCGTCCGGCCGGGTCGACGAGGCCACCCCGTCACCGAGCAAGCCGTGCACCACCACGTTGAGCGCGCGCAGGTTCGGCAGTTCGAAGCGCTCGATGGGCAGGTGCGCCGTCTCCGGCCCGAGCAGTGTGCGCAGCCGCTCGACGCTGAAGTAGTCGCACGCCCACGCGTACCCAGGGTCATCCTGTGCCCACAGGCCGAGGTTAGCGTTGCCGCCCTTGTCTCCGGACCGCGCGCCGAGTACCGACCCGAGCGGCGCGCGACGTGTCGGCCCGGACGGCACCGGCAGCTTCGCGGGCGGGGCGATCCCAGCCGGCGGGACCGCACCGGTCGGCGGGTCAGGGATCTCGTGCCGTGTGCCGTCGGCGTCGACGAGTACGTGCGTGAGGGCCGAGCGCGCTACGTAGGCCGGCCGGTAGACGCCGAAGGCGGTCTCCGAGGACGGTGGCGTGGTGGTGTGGAAGCCGGCGAAACCAGCCAGGGCGATCTCCATGACCCCCCCGGAGAATGCTCGGCCCACCTTGCGCGGGTCGGCGTCCTTCACCGTCACACGCAGGTGCGCGCAGGCTTGCTCGTTCGTCGGTGCATCGGAGACGTCGAAACGCAACAGCCTCACGTCGACTTCGTCGAAGGCGTCGCGTCCGCCGAGAACGTCGAAGAGCTGCTGTTCGGCGCAGGCCGCCTTGGCCTCGATGTCGAGGCCGGTGAGCACCATGGTCATCGTGTTACGGAAGCCGCCCACCTCATTCAACGCCACCTTCAACGTGTCCGGCGGCGGACTGCCTTTCGTACCGCTGATCGCGACGCGGTGCTCATCCTGTTGAGCCAGCCGGATGGTGTCGAAGTGGGCGACGACGTCGGGGCCGAGGTAGGCAGGTTCAGCGATCTCGTAGAGCAGCTGGGCGGTGACCGTGCCGACTGAGACCAATCCCCCCGTGCCGGGATGCTTCGTGATCACCGAAGAGCCGTCCTCGGCGACCTCGGCGATCGGAAACCCCGGGTAGCGGCGGTCGGTGATCTCGTCGAGGAACGCGTAGTTGCCGCCTGTCGCCTGAGGGCCGCACTCGATCACGTGCCCGGCGACGACCGCGCCCGCGAGCCGATCCCAGTCCTCGGGCGCCCAGCTGTGCCACCAGGCAGCTGGACCGACCACCAGGGATGCGTCGGTGACCCGGCCGGTCACGACGACGTCGGCGCCCGAACGCAGCGCCTCGGTGATGCCCCAGGCGCCGAGGTAGGCGTTGGCCGATACCGGTTTGATGTCGCCGACGGGCGGCGTGATTGCGTGGAGGTCGCCACGTAGGTCGTCGCCCTCGACGTGCGCGACGCGCGCGGTGAGGCCGAGACGTGCGGACAGCTCGCGCAACGCGGCGGCCAAGCCGGCGGGATTCAGCCCGCCCGCGTTCGCGACGACCTTGATGCCACGATCGAGACAGGTGCCCAGCACCTGTTCCATTTGGGTGAGGAAAGTCCGCGCGTACCCGCCGGACGGGTCTTTGGCCTGGGCCTTGGCCAGGATGAGCATGGTCAGCTCGGCCAGATAGTCACCGCACAGGACGTCGATCGGTCCGCCCTCGACCATCTCGCGGGCTGCGGCGATGCGGTCGCCGTAAAAGCCGGAGCAGTTGCCGATGCGAACCGGGACGCTCACCGCTGACCCCCTGCGAACTGGCCCGCCACGCGCCCGCCGCCAGGGGGCCCCGCGAAGGCCTGGGCGATCGCGAGCCACTGGTCGGCCAGCGGTCCGTCGGCGACCAAAGCGGTGTCGTCGCGGTGGCGGCGTTGGGTCACCAACAGGCAAAAGTCCAGCGCCGGCCCGCTCACGCGGTTGGCGGCGTCGGCTGGCCCCCACGTCCAGACGCTGCCGTCCGGAGCGGTCAGCTCGACGCGTACCGGGTCCGCGGGGAGGTCCCGACCGTTGGCCAGGTAGCTGAAAGCGCGCGCACCCACCCCGATGTGGGCCACGTGCCGCAGCCGTGCCGTGGCCTCGCGGGTCGCGCCGAGCGCGTCGACGATGTCCTGGCCGTGCGCCCAGGTCTCCATGAGTCGCGCTGTCAGCGACGAGACCGCGCTCATCGGCGGCCCGAACCACGGCAGGCGGGTCGCCGGGGCAATGTCCGCGAACGCCGCAACGAGGGCTGCACGCGACGTGTCGAACCACGCGAGCAGGTCGGCAGCCGGCATTTGACGGCAGCGCTCAGCGATGACGTCGGGTGAGATGCTTCCGTCGGCCATCATCGGCAGGTAGTCGCTGCTGAAACCGTCGGGGTCGGTGGCCGAGCGCACCGCCACGTCGTCGAAGAACGCCAGATGGCTGATCTGGTCGCGGATCGCCCAGCCCACGGCCGGAGTCGGCGCGTCCCAGCCGCGCGGACCTTCGGGCAGCGGTGCGATGAGTTCGCGCAACGCGGCCGTTTCGGCTTCGATGTCGGCGATTACCGACTGCATGGTCACCGCCATGTCAGCGTCCCTTCCACTGTGGTGCGCGCTTCTCGCGGAACGCCGTCGGGCCTTCCTGCGCGTCGTCGCTCAGATAGACCGGCTCCCATATCTCGTCGGCCAGGTCGTAGGCGGCGGCGAGGTGGTGCTGTGCCGAGAGGTACACGGTGCGCTTGGACGCAAGCACCGATAGCGGTGCGTTCGCGGCGATGCTGAGCGCCAACTGCTGGGTACGCTCGCGCAACTGATCGGCCGGCACCACCTCATTGACTAAGCCGACCTGGTGGGCGCGCTCGGCGGTGATCGGGTCGCCGGTCAGCAGGATCTGCATGGCAACGCGTGGGGGCACCAGCCACGATAGCGGTGCCGCCCACGGCGACCCGCGGCCGACTTTGACCTCGCTGACGGCGAAGGTCGCGTGTTCGGCAGCCACGACCAGGTCGCACTGCTGCGCGAGCAGGAAGCCCCCGGCGAACGCGACACCGTTGACGGCCGCGATCGTCGGCTTCGCGACATCGATGTTGCGGCCGAACTGCGGAGCGAAGTCCTTCGGGGGCACCTTGAGCGCGTTCTGCGCCATCTCCTTCAAGTCCCCGCCGGCGCAGAACGCCTTATCGCCCACGCCGGTGAGGACGAGCACCTTCGCCGCGTCGTCGTCATTGAAGCGGCGTACCGCGTCGAAAAGCCCCGTGCGCACAGCGTTGTTCAGCGCGTTGCGCGCCTCGGGCCGGTTGATCGTCAGCCAGGCCACGCTGTCGACGACCTCGTAGCGAATCGGTTGCTCGGCCACCGAGCCTCCGTCCCTCACCGTCGCCTCGCATGTGAGTGGCAGTTCACCCCGGCACCTCGACAAACGGGTCGGCCAGCTCAACGGTGGCTTCACTCGGCACGCACGGACCATCTTCGCTCGAGACGAGCAACTCGAGGTCGACGAGGCGCCGTCCGCCATCGTCGCGTTTGGCCACGACCTTGCCGCTCAGGGTCGCGGTCTGGCCCGGGTAGATCGACCGGATCATTGAGATTCTGCGGCGCCGGATGAGCGCGTCGGGTCCGGCCCATTCGTTGAGGCCGCGGTCGATGAAGCCATGGAAGAAGAGGGTTGACAGGTAGATCGTGCGCTGGCCCTGGCTGCGCGCGTAGTCGGGGTCGTGGTGACCGGGGAACCAGTCCCATGTCGAAGCCGCGTTCATGCAGATGCGCTTGTAGCTGATCTCGATCGAGACGGGCGTCAGGGTGTCGCCGACGGCGATGTCCTCGAACCGCACGGGGACGCGGACCATGCTGTGCTCGGTGGAGTCGTTCATGATGCGCCTTCACTATCGGCGGTGTCGTATCGGAAGAGCACGTTGGTGTTGCGCCCGATGATCTCGCCGTGCTGATCGGAGAACGTACTCACCGTGGTGATGAACACGCCGGTGCCCACCCGCGTCGTCTTCGGTTCGGAGATCGAGGCCACCTCCTCCACGATCGACACGTGATCGCCCACCCGGGGCCGGCGTTCGAACTCCGTCGTCGTCGAGGCGTTGATGATGTGGTGGCCCGGCAGCGGCACGCTGAGGGCCAGCAGCATGTCCGTGCGTGTGAGGTGCTCCGGCGCCCACTGCGGCGCGAAGCCAAGGGTCATCAACAGCCCGGGCGGGCAGTCCTCACCCTCCCAGTAGCTGGGATTGGCATCCTCGACGAGCGAACAGTAGTACAACACCATCGAGCCGTCGATCGGGAACCACGCACGCCGCGGTTCCGTGCGATGGCCGACCCACGCCCGGCCCTCGTCGAAGGTCCCGAATGTCATCCCGAGGCCGGTGACGTCGCTCGTTGGCGCGCTCACCGGGCCACCTGCACGACGGCGCTCCCCTTTATCGCGGGTTCGCCGGACTGGCGCGTGACCACGAGTTCGAGGTCTGCCACCTGCTGCCCTCCGGCCTCGCGCACGCCGGTGACCCTGCCGCCGAAGCTGAGCAGGTCACCGGGCCATACCTGACCGGTGAACCGGATGCGGAACGAGCGGATGTTGGCCAGCCCCACCCAGGCGGTCAGCCGCTGGGCGAGCACACCGCCGTGCAGCAGTCCCATACCGAACACACCGGGCATGCCGGCCGCGCGGGCGAACTCCTCGTCATGGTGGATCGGGTTGAAGTCGCCGCCGGAGCCGGCGTAGCGGACGATGTGCGAGCGCGTCAGCGGGCCGAACTGTGAGCTCGGCATCTCGTCGCCGGCGGCCAACGCCACCGGCGCGGGGGATGTCGTCATTGGGTGGAGCCTCCGGTTTCGATCAAGACGTCGGTCTGGCGCACGACGAGTTCGTCGCGCTGGTTGGTGAAGTCGGTCTCGATCGTCACGATTGTCATGGTGCCGCCGCGCTTGCCCTCGCGGCTGGTCACGTTCGACACCCGACGCGTCTCGGTGAGCTCGTCGCCGACGAACACCGGCGCGAAATACTCCCAGCCGCACTCACCGTGCAGTACGCGTCGCAGGTCGAGCCCGAGGGCGCCGAACATGTCGTCGTCGGCGCGCCAGTGAGCCGAGGAGACGACGAAGGTCGGAGGAGCGGGGATCGCGCCGAAGCCGGCGGCGCGGGCGGCCGCGACGTCCTGGTAGATCGGGTCGCGGTCGCCGAGCGAAAGTGCGAACTCGCGCACTTTGGACCGGTCGACGGGAAACGTGGTCCTCCCGAGTTGCGTCCCGATGAGCGATGCGTCAGCCACTCTGGTCACCTTTCCCGCCGGCGAAGGCCGGCGCACAATCGCGAATGAGGCTGCCGAGGTTCTCGGCGATGCGCTCGGGCGCGAGGCCAATCGAGGGTGAGTAGAGAACGATGTGGTCCAGCACGCCCTCGTAGCGGCGCAGCCCTTCTCGGACCTCGGCGGCGGTGCCGGCCACCGCCATCGCGTCGATCATGTCGTCGGTGACCGCGGCGAACATGGCCGTCAGGTCACGCCGCGCGAACGCGTCGCGGATGGCCGCTCCCTGCCTGGCGAAACCGCTGACGTCGAGCACGTGCTCGTAGGTCTTCACCGAGGAGTAGAACGCGATCTGCTGCGCGGCCTCACGACGTGCGATCTGTGGGTCGTCGTGCACCGCGCAGATGACCATCGAGACGATCTCAATGTCGGCGGGATCGCGTCCGGCCCGCTCCGCACCGCGCACGACGGCTGGGCGGGCGACCTCCTCGACGTAAGCCGTGGTGAACAGCGGATGACCAGCCAACCCGTCGGCCACGCGCCCTGCCACCTCGCACATCCGCGGACGCACGCCCGCGGTGATGATCGGGATCGCTCGCTTCGGCGGCGCGACGTCGCCGGTTGGGACGAGATTCATCCGGTAGAAGCGCCCCTCATGGCGCACGGGGCCCTCGTGCAGGTTCCAGATCCGACGCACGAGCGGGACCAGCTCCTCCATGCGCAGAGCGGGAGCGGAGGTGTCCTCCACGCCGTGCCAGTCGCTCATCATGCGGCGTGTGCCGTTGCCGAGCCCGAGCACGACGCGCCCGCCTGAAAGCTCGTCGAGGTCACGCGCCTCGGTGGCGAGCACGAGCGGGCTGCGCCCGACGCCATACAGGATCGACGACCCGATGCGGCAGCGCTTTGTGCGCGCGGCCATCGCGGCCATCGAGATCGAGCCGGAGCGCGAGTAGAACTCCGAGGCCCAGGCGGCGTCGAAGCCGGCGAGGTCGGTAGCCTCGGCGGTCTCGACAAGGGTGGCCAAGTCCGCGCCGAGCACCGAGACCCCGTACGTGCTCACGACGCCGCCGGCCTGAATCGGACCAGCCCAAGGTCCTCGTTCACCCGCTCGAACACTGCGCGCACTCTTGCGCCGATCGCAACTTCATCGGGGGCCACGCCCTCGAGACTGGCCAACAACTGCGGCCCCTCGTCCAGACGAACGAGCACGACGACGTACGGCTCGCTGCGCGGGAACGAGTCCCACGGGGGGCGGTACACCGGCGCGAAACTGACGATCTCACCAGTACCCGCCGCGGTCTCCCAGGCCAACTCACCGTCATGGCAGACGGGACACACCAGCCGCGGGTAGAGGAACGGGTGGCCGTTCGCGCACCGCTGGAAGACGAGTACGCCGCGGGCCGCTGCTGCGAAGTAGGGACGGTTGACATCGGTCAGCGGCGGCAGCGCCTCAGGATCGTGCAGACCGTCGAGGGAACTCGAAGCTGCGGTCATGACGCTCCCTCCATCACCATGCTGACGTGACTGCACAGCATCGAGCCGTAGCTGTGCACGAACGCGGTGTCCGCCCCGAAGACCTGACGGCCCTCGGCGCGACCGGACAACTGCCAATAACCCTCGAGGATCTGCGAAATGCCAGAGGAGGTCCCGGTGTGCCCGAACCGGATCAGGCCGCCGTCGGTGTTCACCGGAAGGTCGCCCCCCGGATCGGCGCGGCCGTCACGGTAGAAATCGCCTGCCCCGCCGGGCTTCACGAAGCCCGCCTCCTCCAGGATCATCGCCGGGTTTGAGGCGAAGGCGTCGTAGAGCAAGGCGATGTCGATGTCGGCCGGCGCCCGTCCGGAGCGCTCGAAGGCCATCGGACCCGAACGGGCGGCCCCGGTACGACCCGGGCGGGCCAGCGAGGTCAGAAAACCGTGGGTGTGACCCTCTCCAAACCCGAGCAGGTGTACCGGCCGGTGTTTGCCCGCGCGAGCCCGGCGGGCCGAGCCCAGCACGAGCGCGCCACCGCCCTCGCAGGGAATCGAGCAGTGGTAGAAGTGGAACGGCCCGGCGATCGGGCGGGACGCCAGCACGTCCTCCACAGTCAGGCGTTGTGAGCGGTGCGCGATCGCCGCGGGATTCAGCGCGGCCCACCGGTCCTGCGACGCGGTGACCTCGGCGATGTCCGCCTTGCCCTGTCCCGTCTCGTGCATCCAGGCCTGCGCGATCAAACCGTACAGCGCCGGCACGGAGGGTCCGTAGGGCATCTCGAACGCGTGGTCACACACCAGCGCCATCAGTTCGCGCCCGCCATCGCGGATCGGTGGAAACTTGCCCGCCGACACGACCAGCACCGTCTCGGCCTCGCCCCGGGCGATGACGTTACTCGCCATGCGCGTCATGGCCAGATGGGTCCCGCCGCCAAGCTGACAGGTCATCTGAAGTTTCAGGTTGTGCAGCCCGAGATAGTCCATGAGGTCCTCGGACAGGAAGATCGAACCCTCGTTGGTCATCGGCCCGGCGCACACGAGACCGTCGACCTCGTCTGGGACCACCCCTGCGTCGGCGAGAGCCGCGACCGCGGCGCGCACATGCAATTCAGTGGAGGTGTACGGAACGTTTCTTCCTGGAGCGAGTTCGGCGGCACCGATGATGGCCGGCTGGTCGTGTGGCATCCGGACTCCTTCCGACCACGCGTTCAACGCCGGTCCCGACGTGAACGACGGTTAGCATAGCGTGACTAGGGGGTCCGCGTCACCCCCGGCCCGCACCCGCCGCCAGCGCGGTATGGATTCTCTGGATGTCGTTGCGCCTCTTCCCAAGAGGGTGCTGCGATGACCGAAACCCGCGCCGATCGTGTCGTTTCTCGACGATGTCCAGGTGACAGATGAGGCCGATCGCGAAGCCCGCTGGTTCCGGTGGACGCCCGGCACGCGCCCGGGCGGAACTTTGCGCGCTCAGCCGCGCGTTTTTCTGAAGTGGCGCGGTGACCGACCGGTCCACCGTTTGAAGGCATGTGTGAAGTTCGTGAGGTCCGCGTACCCGAGTTCTGCCGCGATCTCGCTTACAGACACCGATCTGTCGAGAAGTCGCAGAATTGCTCGCTCCTGCAAGAACGACTGACGTAATTCTCGAAAGGTGGTCCCCTCTTCGCTGAGGCGCCGCTTCAACGTGCTCGGGGATATCGAGAGCTCGCCCGCCGTCCGGCTGATGTTCGTTTTTCCGGGATCTTTCTCGAGCAGGTCCCTTACTTTTTCGGAGACCGACGTGTCACGTCGTTGATCGAGAGTTCGCTGCAAATCGGTGACGGCAATCCGGTACGCCACAGGATCGGAGAATTGACAGACCTCCTCCAGCGTAGCCGCGGGAACGTGGACGAACGAGCTGGGGGCGTCGAAGAAGATCCGACCCGCCAACACTTCGTCATGAAGAACCCACGACTCCGGCGCTGAATGACTCAGATGCAGTTCAATATTCGGTACGGCACCCGCGAGCATGTCGAGCAGACGCAACAGCGCCAGCCCACCGTAGGTGACGGCCAGGCAGTTCAGGCCCGCGTCACCGGTGCGACCGGTGAGCCCGATCGTGAGGCCGCGTTCCGTCGAATGGAACGACGGGCTGAGGGCTGTGGTGATCACCGGCAGATAAGCAAGCAACTCGACAACCTCGGCTACCGAGCCCGCGCTGACCAAGGGAACACTGAGTGCCCCAAAGGACGTCAGTTTGGCGTGTTCAGCGAACGCGAAACCCAGACGGGTTCCCTGATCACAATCGAAATCGGAATATATCTCCCTGAACCACCGTAAGGGGACCTGCGCGTCGCGGCCCACCAACATCGACTCGGTGACGTGCTCGCGAACCATGATGCTGCGCAGCGCAATGCTGGCGTCATGCCCCAGCGCCTCACTGTCCAGCATCTGCAGGAAAGCCAGCGCTGGCATACCCGAGTCGTCGAGTTTCACGTGCCTCCCTGCGCGTGAGCTAAAAACACAACTCTTTGACTCCTGCGAGCCTAGCGACGCTGGTCACGCGCGACAACACTAAAAAGATGAAGTTCCAGATTGAGGAGAGTTAGTCATGGCAGTCGTCACCTTCGTCTCTCATGACGGCGAGAAGTACGAAGCCCCCTTGGCCGAAGGGCAGTCCTTGATGCAGATTGCGGTCAACAACGCGGTGCCCGGCATCGACGGCGATTGTGGAGGGGAAGCCGCATGCGGAACGTGCCACGTGATCGTCGCTCCCGAGTGGTCGGACACGGTGGGACTCTGCGGCGCCAACGAAGAGGAGATGCTCGCGATGAACCCCGAGCGTCAGCGGACGTCGAGGCTGTCCTGCCAGATGGCCGCCTCCGAGGCATGGGATGGCTTGACGGTCGAGCTACCTGAGTTCCAGCTCTGAAACAACGCCATGGATTTGGAGGAAACAATAATGAGTATTCCCGCGGCAGTGGCCGCCAAAGCCCAGTCTGCCGTGCCTCTGGAGCTGCAAATCCGCGGCGCACACCTCTACGACAAGACACGCCGGTGGGTAACCGGAACCAATGGTAAGAAGATCTTCACCGAGACGCCCATTCCTCCGGTCGAGGACATCGATATCGCCGACATCGATCTCAGCAACCCGTTCCTCTACCGCCAAGGCCGCTGGAAGTCCTACTTCGAACGCGTGCGCAACGAGGCGCCGGTGCACTACCAGGCTCACAGTCCGTTCGGCCCGTTCTGGTCGGTGACCCGCCACGCGGACATCATCGCCGTCGACAAGAACCACGAGGCTTTCTCCGCAGAGCCGTTCATCATCATCGGGAGACCGCCTCGCTTTATGGACATCGCCATGTTCATCGCGATGGATCCGCCACAACACGACTTGCAGCGCGCTTCCGTCCAAGGGGTTGTCGCGCCGAAGAACCTGCGCGAGATGGAGGGGCTGATCCGCTCGCGTGTCCAGGAAGTGCTGGACGATCTACCGGTGGATCAGCCGTTCAATTGGGTGCACCACGTCTCCATCGAACTGACAGCGCGCATGCTCGCGACCCTGCTGGACTTCCCGTACGAGCAGCGGCACAAGCTCGTGGAATGGTCGGACCTCGCCACCTCCATGGAGCAAGCCAATGGTGGTCCTTCCGACAACGACAGAGTGTTTCGTGGCATGGTCGACATGGCGAAGGGGCTCAGCGCTCTCTGGCATGACAAGGCGGCCCGTACCGCCAACGGGGAGCGACCGGGCTTCGATCTGATCACGATGCTGCAGGCCAACGAGGACACTAAGGATCTCATCGACCGCCCGATGGAATTCCTCGGCAATTTGGTACTGCTGATCGTCGGGGGAAACGACACGACTCGCAACTCGATGAGCGGAGGGGTTCTCGCCTTGAACCAGTTCCACGATCAGTTCGAGAAGTTGAAGGCGAACCCTGACCTGATTCCCAACATGGTATCCGAGATCATTCGCTGGCAGACCCCGTTGGCGTACATGCGCCGAGTCGCGAAAAAAGACATCATGTTGAACGGGCAATTCATCCGCAAGGGCGACAAGGTCGTGATGTGGTACGCCTCTGGTAACCGCGATGAGCGTGTCTTCGAGCGGGCCGATGAGTTGATCATCGATAGGAGCAACGCCCGCAATCACATCTCGTTCGGGTTCGGCGTGCACAGGTGCATGGGAAACCGACTTGCTGAGTTGCAGCTTCGAATCCTGTGGGAGGAATTGCTCCCTCGCTTTGAGAACATCGAGGTGGTCGGCGAACCCGAGTATGTGCAATCGAATTTCGTCAGGGGTATCAGCAAGCTGATGGTTCGCCTCACTCCCAGGCCAAGTGCGTGACTCCCGAACGAGCGGTGATCGTCGGCGCGAGCCACGCCGGCGCGCAGTTGGCAGCTAATCTTCGAAGGGAGGGGTGGTCTGGGGAGGTCGTGCTCATCGGCGACGAGGGGGGACTGCCCTACCACCGGCCTCCGTTGTCGAAGGGATACCTGGCCGGCAAGAACGGCCTCGACGACCTCCTGATTCGCGGCGCTGATTTCTACGAAAAGCAGCACATTCGACTCTTGAATGCGACCGTGGAGGCGATCCACCGGAGTGCCAAGCGTGTGTCTCTGAGCACCGGCGACACGCTGACGTACACCAAGCTCGCGTTGTGCACCGGTGCAAGGGCCAGACGACTCCCCACACCAGGGGTGGATCTTCCCGGAATTCACTACCTGCGTACCGCTGCAGACGTCGAGTTGATCCGTGCCGCCGCTACACCGGGTCGGAGGGTTGTGATCGTGGGCGGCGGTTACATCGGGTTGGAAACGGCGGCCTCGCTGTGTTCGCTCGGCATGAACGTCACCGTCCTCGAGGCAACCGAGCGTGTACTCGAACGGGTCACCGCGCCGGAGGTTTCCGCGTTTTACACCCGAATCCACAACGGCGAGGGAGTGGAGATCCGAACACACGCTCTCGTCGAAGCCTTCTTCGGTAACGGTGGGGTGCAGGAGGTGGTGCTGGCTGACGGCGAACCGATCCCCGCCGACTTGGTCATCGTCGGCGTCGGTGTGGTGCCGAACACCGAGCTCGCCTCGGCCGCAGGATTATCCGTCGACAACGGCATCGTGATCGACGACCAGGCCCGCACCAGCGACCCCGACATCGTGGCCGCCGGCGACTGCACCAGCCACACCATGGCTCGATACGGCTCGCGTATTCGTTTGGAATCCGTATCGAGCGCCGGCGAGCAGGCCAAGATCGCTGCGGCGACAATCTGCGGAAAACACAGCGCAATCGCTGCGCTTCCGTGGTTCTGGTCCGACCAGTACGATCTCAAACTCCAGATTGCAGGTCTCAACGCCGGGTACGACGAAGTGTTGCTCAGTGGTGACCCGTCGCGTGAGCGTGACTTCAGCTGCTTCTACTTCCGCGAGGGCGAACTCATCGCCGCCGACTGCGTCAATCGTCCTCGCGATTTCATGTCCAGTAAGCGGGCCATCAGCCAGCAGCTCCGAGTTGACCGCTCAGAGCTCCTCGCCGGCTCGATCTGACACGAGAGCTTGCTAGTTACAAACTGTGGACAACTCCCAGGTACCTGAGTGCTACGCGGGAGATCCGCTCACCGGTGGTGGCGATGTCCGCGGCTGGGAGTACAACATGACTCACTGTCAGTCGCACCAGAACATCTGCGACGTCCTCGACGTCTTCGGGGTTGAGATCGTCGAAGTGGTCGTTAAACCACGTGATCAGAGCCGCGGAGCAGAGCTGAAGCAGGGAAGCCGATGTCGGCAGAAGAGGTAGGACTCCAGTAGACGACGAGCCACCGCGATCATTCCCCGAGGGGTTGGACGTCAGAACTGCCTTGAGGAGCGGGCTGTTTTCTGCTTCACAGAGGGTGAATTGCACCGCTGCGGTGATGCCGCCCTGCACGTCGTCCACGTGTTCGGCAAGGACGGCAAGAATGCCTTCCATAAAGCGCTCGCCCTCTGACACCACAAGCGCGTCGCCGAGCCCCTGTTTGTCGCCGAACTCTTTGTACAACGTCGGGCGGGAGACGCCGACCGATTCGGCAACCTCGCTCATCCGGACCTGATCCCAGCCCTTCTCGATGGCGAGTTCTCGTGTCGCCCTCAAAACCTGTTCGCGCACATGCCGGCGGAAAGACATCCGCGCTGGTTCAGTTGGCATAGGAGCAGGATAGGCGCCAGCCCTACATGGGCAGTCGACCGACAGCAGGGTTCATGTGGTCCTGTCGAGGAATTCGACGACCGCCGTCGAGAATGCGTCGTTGTTGTCGCCGGCAATCATGTGTCCCGCGCCCGACACGTCAACGGTTTGCGCGTGCGGAACGACGGTGAGGAAATGCTTTACTGTCTCTTCGGAGACCATGTCAGATAGTAGGCCCCGGACCAGCAGCGTTGGCGCGGTTACCCGGCGGGCGCCATCGAGAAGGAAGGCGCTCATCATGTCGAAATCCTCAGCGCCTTCGTCCGGATCACCTTGGAGGAACTGGAAATTCGACGTCACGAAAGCTGGATCCCATCGCCAGGCCCAGCGACCGTCTTCGCGACGGGCGAGGACTTTTCGGAGGCCGTTGAGGTTTTCCGGGCGAGGGCGGTGCGGGTTGTAGGCGGCGATCACGTCAGCGGCCGACTCGAGGCTGTCGAAACCTTCGGGGTGTGCCGACATGAACGCTACGACTCGTCGGGCGCCGTCCATCTCCATTCGCGGGGTGACGTCAACCAGGACGACGGCCTGCCATAGGTCCGGCGGGGCGAGCAAGTGTGTTCCGAGAATGGTCAAGCCGCCCAGAGAGGCGCCGATCGCGGCGACGGGGCGGCCGGAATCGGCGTATGAGCGCACGGCCAGCAGGTCGGACCCGAGTCGGTCCCCGTCGTAGCGTCCGTCGGGGTCCCAGTCGCTGTCCCCGTGTCCCCTGGTGTCGTACGCGGCCACCGTGTAGCCGCGCTGGTGCAGGCGTTGGGCGGTGACGTCCCAGGCGTGTCGGCTTTGACCTCCGCCGTGAAGGAGCACCACGACCGCCCGCGGCGCGTCACAGCGGTAGAGGTCGACGGCCAGCGTCAGCCCGTCCGCCGTGGGCACGCGCTCGACGACAGGGACCGACGAATCGCCTGTTCTCTTTGCCGACATCAGGAGTTCGTCTTCGGTGCGACGACGGTGACGGTTCCCTGGGCCGCACACACCGCTCTGCCGTCGTTGCTGATGTCGATACGCGCCACACCGCTGGTTCTGCCCAGCGAGATGATCTCAGCCATGGCTACGCACGTGCCACTGGAGACCGGACGAAGTAGATTCAGTTTGAACTCCGTTGTCGCGACCCAAGATCCCAGTGGAATCACGGGATAAAACACCACTCCGAGGCAGTGGTCGACCATGGCCGATAAGCAGCCCCCATGCAGGTTGCCGAAAGGCGTCTTCAGGTCGTCGCGTGCGTCCATCTCCGCGACGAGCCGTCCCGCAGTGAATTCGGTGTGCCGGAAGCCGAGGTAACCGGCCAACCCGCCCGTGGTTTCTGCTGCGCTCTTTAGTTGCTCAGCGACCTGTTCGTTGAACGTGGTGAATTGCACAGACACTTCTGGACTCCTACTTCAGCTGCTGTTGAGACATTACGCCATAGTTGTCACACCGGTCGAGCGTGGTCACCGGCCAGGATCGCGGGAAGGAGAAACCTCGACAGAAACGCCCGGAGTCCGTCACGACTGCGCTTCCGCGGCCCTCGAACAGTCAGCAGGCTCAATATCGTGCGGACAACCCACTCGGCGGCGTCGTCGACGGAGACGCCCGGTTCCACGCAACTCCAGTGTCTGGTGAAGATGGGACGCAGAAATTCGGTGACGATTTCGAAGAGGGACGTCGAGGTGCCCGCCGCGAGACCCACGCCGGCGAGTTCCTCGTCGCTGCCGAACAACAATCCGATGATCTCTTCGCGGCGCGCGGCCTCAACCGTGTATTCCACGAAATCGACGAGCGCGGAGCCCAGGTCGGCGTGCGCGGCGATCCGCGGGCTGATGCGGTCGAGATAGCGCTCGGCGGCGCGAATGATGACACCCGACATCACCGCCTCCCGACTGGGGAAGTAGCGATACACCGTTGCCCTGGACACACCCGCTGTTCTGCCGATGTCCTCCATGGTCGTGCCCACCACACCGCAACTCTCGAGGCACCGCTCGGCAGCATCGAGCAACCGGTCGCGAGCGGACCCACGATCTGTCGGCGCGGCGGCACCCCATCTCAACAACCTCGTCGACACACAGCCAGTATGCCGCGAGCGCACACCATTGTGACTTGCCCACGCACATGACACCATCGCAGTTATGTCTCAAGTCAGCCCCGTGGCCCTGAGCGGATGCCGATGCCGATGTTGGTAGAAGCGCGTACCCCGGTTGTCGTCGGCGTGGGCGAAGTTACCCATCGCGGGAACGACTTCGTGGACCCGATCGACTTGGCGGTAGAAGCCGCACGCCGCGCGGTCAAAGACGCAAGTCGCCCGGTCGAGCGGCGCATCGACACCGTCGCGACTCCGGGCATCCTGGTCATACCGCGCGACAATCCCGCCAGCAGGATCGCCGAAGCGATGCACATCAGTCCCGCCCGCCGCATCAGCTGTCCCGTCGGCGGAAACACCCCGCAGTATCTCGTCGAAGTGTTGGGTGGCGAAATAGGCGAAGGCCGTGCAGATGTCGTCCTGGTCGTCGGGGCGGAGAGCGGGCATTCCGCACGCAAGCTTCAGGGCGGGGCACTTCTCGACTCGCCGCCCCCACCCCGCTCCGACGACGAATCCCTGGGCGACGCCCGCCCCGGGCTGAGTCAAGCCGAATTGTCGGTGGGTCTGAGTTGGCCGCACGAGGTGTATCCCATCTTCGAGTCCGCGATCGCCGCGCGCCACGGCCGCGACTTCGATGCTCAACGGGAGTGGCTGGGCACGCTGATGGCCCCGTTCACAGCCGAGGCGGCACGCCATCCGGAACAGGCCTGGTTCCCACGCGCACGAAGTGCCACCGAACTCAGCGAAGTCACCGCGGAAAACCGCATGGTCTGCTTGCCCTATCCCAAGCTGCTCAACAGCATCATGTCCGTCGACATGGCTGCCGCCTTCATTCTCATGGCCGCCGAGGTGGCGGACGAATTAGGCGTCGCGCGCGATCGTTGGGTCTTTCCCTGGTCAGCAGCGACTTGCAACGACGTGTACTTCCCCGTGGAACGGCCGGACCTCAGCCGCTCATCGGGTATCGAGGTAGCGGCACGGAAGGCTCTCGATGCGGGCCGGTTGACCACCGACGACATCCGGTGGTTCGACCTCTACTCCTGCTTCCCGTCGGCAATTGAGATGGCTGCCGAGGCTCTCGACTTGGACCCCCTCGACGACAGAGGCCTCACAGTAACCGGAGGCCTGCCTTATCACGGCGGTCCCGGAAACAATTACGTCAGCCACTCGATCGTGGAGATGGTCCGACGGTGCCGACGCGACCCAACCGATGCCGGACTCGTCACCGGCCTCGGGTGGTATTCGACGAAGCATTCGGTCGGTGTGTGGTCGGCCACCCCGCCACCAGCCGGGTGGCGACTGCTCGACACGGCGGTCGAACAAGCTCAAATCGATTCATCGCGGCTGGCCGTCGCAGGCGCCGACGAGGCGACCGGTTGCGCGACAGTCGACGGATACACCGTCGTCTACGACCGAGACGGCCAACCTCGATGGACTCCGATCATCGCGCACCTGTCCGACGGGCAAAGAGTCGTCGCACGCAGCGACGATCCGCAGATCGCCGAGGCGATGGGCGCGGAAATGTACGTAGGTAAAACGGTGTGCCTCCGAAACACAGGGTCGTTCACCGGGTTCGAGCTTCCATGATCGCCGAGGCGATGGTGCTGACCGGACCGCGGAGTCTGCAGCGGCGCCAGATGACCATCCCCGACGTCGGCGACCGGGGTGCGATCCTGCGAGTTGAAGCATGCGGTCTGTGCGGAACAGATCACGAACAATTCACCGGACACCTGCCTGCCGGCTTCTCATTCGTTCCAGGGCACGAAATCGTCGGCATCGTCGAACATGTTGGCGCTGCGGCCGGCCAACGCTGGGGTGTACAAGCCGGCCAGCGCGTGGCCGTTGAGGTGTTCCGGTCCTGCCGAGACTGCCCCGAGTGCCGCCGCGGCGAATACCGGCGGTGCGCGGTGAACGGCATCGCCACCATGTTCGGGTTCGTCGACGTGGAGGTCGGCGCGGGCTTATGGGGCGGATACGCCACCCATGTGGAGCTTCCGTGGGACGCGATGCTGCTCCCGATTGCCGAAGACATGGACCCCGTTCTCGCCACGTTGTTCAACCCTCTCGGGGCCGGTATCCAGTGGGGGGCGACTCTTCCCGACACCAAGGCCGGGGACGTCGTAGCGATCCTGGGGCCCGGCATCCGCGGAATCTGTGCGGCGGTGGCGGCCAAAGAGGCGGGAGCCGCGTTCGTCGCGATGACCGGCGTAGGCCCACGCGACGAACAACGACTGGCCATAGCCAGATCATTCGGTGTCGACCTGCCCATCGATGTATCGCAGGACGATGCAGTGACCGCGCTCCAGCGTGAGACAGGCGGACGGCTTGCCGACGTGGTCGTCGACGTCACCGCTAAAGCACCCTCCGCGTTCGCCGATGCCGTCGGCCTTGCCAGGCCCGGCGGCACAATTGTGGTGGCCGGCACCCGCGGAGGAGGCGGCGCGCCCCGGTTTGAACCAGACTTGTTGGTCTATAAAGAATTACACGTCGTAGGCGCACTCGGCGTGGAGTATCCCGCCCACCGGGCAGCCCTCGAGATTCTCGCCATGGGCCGCTGGCCGTTCGACCGGATCACCAGAGAATCAACCGGATTCGCTGGGCTCGCGCAGCTGCTCACTTCGCTTGCAGATGAAAGTGCCCGATCAAGTGGGGCGCTGCACAACGTCTTTTTGCCCACGCCCTAACGGCGTGGGCAGAGGTTCAACAGAGAGGGCCACCCGTGACCATGGCGGAACGCGTACCGATGCTCGACCGTGAGCAGGCCCAGCTGCGAGCTGCCGAATGTGGGTTGCCCGAAGAGTTGGCAGACCTGTCGGTATTCCGCGTGGCACTTCATCAGCCGCGTGTGGCGGTTGCGCTGTATGGGCTGCTAGACGCGTTACTCTTCCGCGGTTCCCTTGACGCGCGGCTACGCGAGCTGGTCATCATGCGCATCGGCTGGATTACTGGCTCCGAATACGAATGGACTCAACATTGGCGAATCGCCACACTGCTCGGCGTGCCTGAGCATGATCTCCTGGCGGTGCGCGACTGGCAGAATTCCGAAAGCCTCGGGCCAGTCGAGCGTGCGGTCCTCGCAGCGACCGATGATGTGGTACGCGACGGGGTCATCTCCGAGGAAAACTGGGCTGGGTGCCAGAAGGCATTCAATAGCGATCACGCCGTTTTGGTCGAACTTGTCGGAGCAATCGCCAATTGGCGGCTCTTTTCGATCCTGCTTCGATCTCTGAATATTCCGCTTGAGTCCGGTACCGACGGCTGGCCGCCCGATGGGCGAGCTCCTCAGCGTTGCGATTGAGCGAAAAACGTGGACCGGTGCTTGACCGAAGCGGTCAGCGCCCCAATCGCCAGACCACGACCCGTGTCGTAGACGGACAAGTCCCCCCTCGGACACGCATGGCGCACGGTCGCTTCTCGCGTCGGAGTCCGAAGAGACGGCCGTGTAGAGTTTCGGCTATTGGGTCGAGAAATGGCCCTTCCGCTGCACGTTCGACGCTCGGCCAGTACGAACGATCCTCTCTCACAAGCCAGTACGCCTAGAGCCGGCGTCGCGTCAGCAAGATCAGACTTTCCGCGTTGACAGGTCAACCGCATGCACGATGGTGCCCACGTAGGCGTCGAGATCGACCTCGACGCTTTGTGGGCGGCCGTCCCCTGCCCCACGCTGGTCATCGACCGCGAGGGAATCGTCCAGGCTCTGAGCGGGTCGGCCCAGTCCCTGCTGCCGGGCGCGACGCAGGGCGGCCGGCTCGACGAGTCCGTTGACTGGCTGTCGCGCGCGCATCACCGTCTCGTCCAGTGTGACCCCGACGCCGTCGACCGCAAGGCGTCCGTCGTCTCGGGAAGCGTGGAGGGCCGAAAATTCGACGCGCACGCAGCGGTGCTGCCCAGCGGCGAGGTGGCGTGGTCGCTGGTCGAGGACACCGGCCAGTTGTTGCGGGAGGCGCAAGAAGCGCTGGCGCGCGAGCAGGAACGCACGGCGATCCTGCTCGAGGCGTCATCGGTGTTGACCGCGTCGCTGAACGTCGACCGCTGCCGGGAAGCGACGGTGCAGATGGCCGCCCGGCACCTGTCGGACGCGGCGGTGCTGGTTGCCCCCGCGGGCCGTGGCCGGCGGCTGCCCGTCTTTTACAGCAGCGCGGCCGGGGCCGTGGAGCAATGCAGCATTGACGCCGACCCGGCGGTGGTGGCGGGTTTGAGCGAGGCGCTGCACGGGTTTCCGCCCGTTTCCTCGGGCTGGATCGATCCCGTGACGGTACCCGATTGGCTTGTACCGCAAGATTTCTCGGGCCCGGTTGGGTCCGTGATGATCTTGACGCTGCCCGGACACGGGGTTTCGGCGGGGGCGCTGGTGTTGCTGCGGCGCACCGATCGGCCGGTGTACAGCGCGGACGAAGAACTCTTCGCCGGCCTGTTCGCCGCGCGCGCCGGCGCGGCGTTGTCCGCCGCACGCCTCTACGCCGAGCAGGCCGCCATCACCCGCACCCTGATGCGTGACCTGTTGCCTCCCCCGCTGCACGGGCTGCACGGCATCGAATTCGCCGGCGGCTACCGGGCTTCGAAGGATTACGAGGTGGTCGGCGGCGACTTCTATGACTTCCATCCCGCCGCGCGCCCCGAGGACGAGACGCTGGTGGTGCTGGGCGACGTGTGCGGTAAGGGGCTCGAGGCCGCCGTGATGACCGGCAAGATCCGCAACACGCTGCAGGCCCTGACGCCGCTGGCGCAGGACCACGAGGGTGTCCTCACGCTGCTCAACCGCGCCATGCTGTCGTCGGACCACACCCGGTTCGCCACGTTGGTCCTGGCCTCGGTCGCCTGCCGGGACGGCCAGGTAGCGCTGCGGTTGACCTGCGCCGGGCATCCGCCGCCGTTGATCGTGCGCGACGACGGGCAGGTGGAAGAGGCCAACACCAAGGGCACGCTGGTCGGCGCGCTGGAGCGCATCACCGTGCAATCGTTTGAGACTTCCCTGGCGCCGGGCGAGACGTGCGTGCTGTACACCGATGGCATCACCGAGGCCCGCGGCGGTCCGCTGGGCGATGACTTCTTCGGTGAGCAGCGCCTGGCGGACGCGCTGACCGGATGTGCCGGAATGCCGGCCGAAGCGGTCGTCGAGCGCGTCCTGATGCTGGCCACGCAGTGGGTGGGGCAACGCGTGCACGACGACATCGCGGTCGTGGCGATCACCGCCCCGCAGCGCACCCACCTGAGCGCCGTCGACGGCCACACCCGGGGCAGGTACGTGGCATGAGTTCCCACGACACCGATATGACCGCCCCACGCGCCACCGGTGCCGCCGACGAACTCGTGATCCGCGAGCGGCTCTGGGGGGCCCTCGCCGACCGGGACGAGTACGCGGCGGCGGCCACCGTGTTCGCCGCAATGGATGCGGGCATGACGCCCGAGGATGTGCTGCTGGAGGTGATCGCCCCCGTCCAGCGCAAGGTGGGCACGGAATGGGCCGCCGACCGCATCAGCGTCGCGCAGGAGCATGCGGCCACGGCCATCAACGACCGCGTCATCGCCGCGCTGGCCCACCACCCCGCCGGCAAAGTTCCGGCCCACGGCGGTCGAGTCACGCTGGCGTGCGTGGACGGCGAGTGGCACGCTTTGCCTGCCCGGCTGCTGGCGGAGGTCCTACGGCTGCGTGGCTGGCAGGTCGACTTCCTCGGGGCGCAGGTCCCGACCCCACACCTGATCGCCCACCTACACCAGCACGGACCCGATGTCGTGGCGCTTTCCTGCTCGATCCCCACCCGGCTGCCCAACGCGCACGCCGCGACCATCGCGTGCCAGTCCGCCGGTTTCCCCGTCCTGGCCGGCGGGGCCGCGTTCGGCCGCGACGGCCGCTTCGCCCGGCAGCTGGGCGCCGACGCGTGGGCACCCGACGCACGGACGGCCGACGAACGCCTGCGCCGCGGATTCCCCGCCGTACGACGCACTTTCAGCCGCCAGCCGGTCAATGACCTGCCGCATCTGGCCGACCAGGAGTACACCATGGTGAGCCGGAGTGCGGGTCGGCTGGTCAAGTCCACCGTCACCGATTTGGAGGACAGCTTTCCCGCCATGCGCGCCTACTCCACGCCGCAGCGCCAGCACACCGTCGAGGACGTCGCCCACATCGTCGACTTCCTCACCGTGAGCCTGTACACCGACGACGACGCGTTGTTCGCCGACTTCATCACCTGGACCGCCGACATCCTTACCGCCCGGGGTATCCCGGCGGCGTCGCTTCACCCCGCGTTGGATTTGCTGGATGCACAACTCAAGGAGTTCCCGCGCAGCCAGCGCCTGCTGCGGACAGCAAACGACGCCCTCGCCGCCGTCGCCTGCCCGGGAGCGTCCCGATGAACCTGTTCCTGAGTGTCGCCGCGACAGGACGATCGGCCTGCGTGCAGGTCTCCGGCGACCTGGTCTACGAAACCGTTGACGCCATGGTCGACGCCGCCGGTCAACTACTCGGCCGGCAGCCCGCCCTGGCTGACCTGCACCTCGACCTCTCCGGACTGGCAATCTGCGATTCCGCGGGTCTGTCCGCCCTGCTCCTGGTCCATCGCCGCAGCTGTGAGAAGGGCGTCCGTCTGCACCTGGACCACCGACCGCGATTCCTCGATCGCATCCTGGACGTGACCGGTACGTTCGAACATCTCGTCACCGCGTCTGTCCCGGATGCAGGAGCGGCGAGCCAGAACACCCCGGGAGAATCCGGGGTTCGCTGACCGGCGCGGCCGCCGCGAAAGCCCGTAGGGTGGAACGCGACCGATGACACCCGATGGATTCCTCCGGCGCACTGCGACGCGCACGTTCCGCGACCGTCGCGAGGCCGGTCACGCGCTGGCCGACCAGCTGAGGTCCTATCGCGACAGGGATGACGTGCTGGTCTTCGGGCTGGCCCGCGGCGGCCTCCCGGTGGCCTGGGAGGTCGCCGCGGCGCTGCACGCCCCACTGGATGTGTTCCTGGTCCGCAAGCTCGGAGTGCCGGGCTGGTCGGAGCTCGCGATGGGCGCGGTGGCCAGCGGAGGTGGCGTCGTGATGAACGACGACGTGGTGTCCAGCCTGCGCATCACCGACGAACAGGTGCGCGAGGTGATCGAGCGCGAGACGGCCGAACTCGCCCGCCGCGAGGACGCGTACCGGGGCGGACGGCCGGTGGCCGACCCGCGCGGCAAGGTGGTGATCTTGGTCGACGACGGGATCGCCACCGGCGCCAGCATGCTGGCCGCCGTCCGGGCGGTGCGAGCCGCCGGCCCCCGATCGATAGTCGTCGCGGTCCCGGTGGGAGCCCCGTCGACCTGCCGTGAGCTCGAGCTCGAGGCGGACGAGGTGGTGTGCGTGACGATGCCGCCCGGATTCGAAGCCGTCGGCCAGGTATACGGCGATTTTCACCAGGTCAGCGACGACGAGGTGCGCGCGACGCTCGCCACGCCCACCGGCTGAGCACTACTTGGCGGCCTCGTCGCCTCGGCCCTCGGCCGGCACCGCCGACTCTTCGGTGGCCCCGGAGTCAGCTTCCCCCGGTTCGTGCGCCGCGTCCTCGGGATAGTCGACCGCCTCGTCGCTGGCCTCGGCCTGAGCCTCGTCCTCGTGCTGGGCTGCTCCGCCCGCGTCACGCCGCTGCCGCTCCTGCAGGGCGTCGATGATCAACAGCACCACCCCGAGCACGCTGGCGCCGATGCATACCCAGGCCACCAACTCGTTGCTCGTGACCACGGCGAACACCAACGCGACGAGCCCGACCAGGGCCAGTACGAGCGCAATGATCAGCATCGGTCATCCTCCAAGCGGCGAGCGGGACAGCAGTTCGTGTGCAGGTCTAGTGTGCCAACCGCGCAGTTCGGCGAGTGTCCGGCACGCCTGTGAGGCTAGTTGTTACCCCGATTGAATTGGTCGAATCCGCCTGCGTCGGCGCTGGAGTCGACGGGCGCCGCCGATCCGCGCTGGCCGAGCTCTTCCAGCTGCGATTCCAGGTAGGTCTTGAGCCGGGTCCGGTACTCGCGTTCGAAGGTACGCAGTTGCTCGAGGCGGCCTTCCAGGACGGTGCGCTGCTGGTTGATCGTGCCCATGATCTCGGAGTGCTTGCGTTCGGCGTCGGCCTGCAGGGCGTCGGCCTTCTCCTGGGCCTGACGCAGCTGGGTCTCGGAGCGGGTTTGTGCATCCGCGAGCATCGCATCGGCGCGCTGCCGGGCCTCGGTGACCGTGGTCTCGGCGGTCTGGCGGGCCTCGGTGAGGATCTGGTCCGCGTTGGCGCGGGCGTCGGCCAGCATCTTGTCCGACTCGGCCTTGGCGGTGCTGGTCAGCCGGTCGGCGGTGTCCTGGGCCAGGCTCAACACCCGGGCGGCCTTCATGGCCTGTTCCTCGTTGCTCGCCGCGGGTGCGGCGGGTGCGGCCGGCGCGGCGACCGGTGCCGCCTTGGGCGCCGGCTCCGGCTCGGGGACGGGGATGGCCTGGGTGGGCGCGGCCGCGGGAGCGGCGCTGGCGCCACCGCCGGCCGCAAGCTCCTGGTCCAGCTCCTCGATCCGCTGACGCAGATCGCTGTTCTCTTCGATAAGCCGGGTCAGCTCGGCTTCCACCAGATCGAGGAAGGCATCGACCTCGTCTTCGTTGTAGCCCCGCTTGCCGATCGGTGGCTTACTGAACGCCACATTGTGGACGTCGGCTGGTGTAAGCGGCATTGTTTCGTCCCCTCAAGTTCCTGTCTAACGTTCTGGAAAGTGTAGAACGCAGTGGTAGCCGTCGTGCAACTGCCGTCCATCCTGTCACACCAGGCGCGACCGTTGCTGTTTAGGCCAATAAATAAGAACCAATTTCAAACACTCAGGGCAATAAAATCCGAAACCTTAGAATTTTTAAATCGCGGGCACCAAACCGAAGCTAAAACGTGGCCGAACCGTCTCCGGGCTGGAAGGCGGCTTCCGACCGGCGGCCGGATCGGCCTACGCGGCGGCGCCGAAGGCGAGCTGCATGCCGATGAAGGCGACCAGCAGCAACACCATGATGGACAGGTCGAAACGGACCGCCCCGATGGTGAGCTGTGGGATCAGCCGCCGCAGCAACTTCACCGGCGGATCCGTGATCGACATGATGATCTCGAGGATCACCACCGTGATGCCGGTGGGATGCCAGTCACGGCTGAACGAGCGAATGAACTCGACGACAACCCGGGCGATGAGCAGCAGCCAGAAGATGAACAGCGCAAACCCAAGGATCTGAAAGAACAGCACCAACTGAAGAGCCCCGACCTTACCGATGAGATGACAAGCGCCGCGGGCTTTCGCGGCGCCTGCCAGCGTACCGACTCCGGGTCTCGGACCACATCGCAGCCGGTCCGGCCACCGAAGCGGCGCCGAATCCGGCGCCGCTCAACCGCGGGTTATTGGTAAGCGTAGAAACCGGTTTCGGCGATCCGGCGCCGCTCCTCGGGGGACACATCGACGTCGGCGGGCGAGAGCAAGAACACCTTGGTCGCCACCTTGTCGAAAGAACCACGCAACGCGAAGGCCAAGCCGGCCGCGAAGTCGACCAGCCGCTTCGCGTCCGCGTTGTCCATGGACACCAGGTCCATGATGACCGGGGTGCCATCGCGGAATCGCTCGCCGATGGTGCGGGCCTCGCTGTAGTCCTTGGGCCGCAGCGTGGTGATCTTCGAGAGCGGGTGGCCCTCTTCGAACATCATCGCCATCCGGCGCGGGTCCATCGCCAGCGCGCCGCGGGTGGAGTTGCGCAACCAGGATCCGAAGCGCGGCCTGCCCATCTCGGGCCGCTCGAACTCGCGGGGGTGGACGGCGCCGTACCGCGGCTCCTCCCCGTAGCCGCCGCGGTAGCCGCCCGGCGGCGGGTAGTCGGCGGGCTCGCGCGGGTCGTCGTAGTCACGCCCCTCGTAGCGGCCGTACCCGTCGTCGAAACGCGGCCGCGGAAAACCGCGGGAGGGTGCGTGGTCGTCGTAATACTCGTCGTCGTAGTCGTCCATCGGGGCCATACCGAAATAGGCCTTGACTTTGTGCAGTGTGCTCATTGCGTTGACCCCTTCTAGCCCCTGATGCTTGGTGTCAGTGATGAAGATGTGACTACAGTGACTTAATACGGTGACGGTAGCGGCCGGGGACCCAATAGCGCGGTACCGACACGCACACACGTCGATCCGTGTTTGACGGCAATTTCGAAATCGTCGGACATGCCGGCGGACAGGCCGACGGCGTTCGGATGGGATTCCAGGACGCGCAGGTGCTCAGTTCGCAGGCGTTCGAAGGCCGCGTCGGGACTCGAGCCCAGCGGCGGAATGGCCATCAGACCCGCCAGTTCCAGGCACTTCGCCTCCTCGGTCTGCGCGCACAATTGGTCGACCGCCCCCGGCGCCGAGATGTCGACGCCGCCCCGCGTCTCGTCGCCGTCGAGGCTGACCTGAACGTAGACCCGCATCGGATCGGCGCGGCGGCCCTCGGCCAGGGCCGCCGACACGCCCCGATCGAGCGCGCTGACGAGATGGGAGCTGTCCACCGAGTGGGCGGTGTGCGCCCAGCGGGCAACCGACCTGGCTTTGTTTCGCTGAATGTGGCCCACCATGTGCCAGCGCGGGGCCGGTACGTCCGCCCGCGACGAGGCCGCTAAGAGTTTGGTGACTTCGCTCACTTTTGCCGACGCTTCCTGATCCCGCGATTCGCCGACGGCCCGGCAACCCAATCGCGACAAAGTCACGACATCGGTTGCTGGGAAGAATTTGGTAATCGGCAGAAGTTCGATTTCACCGACATTGCGACCCGCCGCTTCCGCGGCCGCCGCAAGTCGCGAACGCACGGCCGCTAATGCGTGGGTCAATTCCGTTTCGCGGTCGCTGTGACTCTCCGGGGCCCCACCCGCCATCGCAGTCACTCCATCCACACCAGCGAGGCCAGCCGCCCGGTTGGGGCATCCCGGCGGTGACTGAACAGCGTAGGGTCGGCCACGGTGCACCGCGGATCGATGTCGATGGCCGTGACACCCAATTGCTTTAGCTGGCAAGCGATTCCGGCCCGAAGGTCGAGTCCCGGGGTTCCCACCGCGGTGGTGGTGCGGCTGCCGGGCAGCGCGGCCTCCACCTCGTCGGCCATGGCGGCGGGCACCTCGTAGTTGCGCCCACTGACCGCCGGGCCCAAGAGGGCCGAGATGTCTTCGACGTGCGCGCCGAGCCCCAACATCGCCTCCACGGTGCGGGCCACCACCCCGAGCTGGGCGCCGACGCGGCCCGCATGCACCGCCGCGGCCACGCCGGCGCGCGCGTCGCCCAACAGCACCGGCACACAGTCGGCGGTCACCACGGCCAGCGCCAGTCGCGGGGTGCTGGTCACTAACGCGTCGGTGCCGTCGACGGCGCTCCGGGGCCCGTCGACCACCTCGACCCGATCACCGTGGACCTGGTTCATCCACACCACGCGCTCGGCGCCCAGGCCGATGGCTGCCGCCAGCCGGTCTCGGTTGGCGGCCACCGCCGCCGGATCGTCGCCGACGTGGTCGCCCAGGTTGAAGGTGTCGAACGGTGGTCCCGAGACACCGCCCGCGCGGCTGGTGGTCACCCGCCGGATGCGCACGCTCACCTTTTCAGTATCCGGAGTGCACCGCCTGCCAGCGGGCAGCGCCATCCGGCCCCTATGTTTCTTGGCCGGTTTGTCGCGCACTGGCAAGCAAATCGAGACCCTCAGCGGCGCATGAACGGCGGGACGTCGACGTCGTCGTCGTCACCGCCGATATTCAGCGTGGCGCCGTTGGTGTGGACCGGCACGCTGACGGCGTCGACGGGCTCGAACAGGGTCGAGGTGAGCTTGCCGGCCTTCGCCGATTCGATCCGGTGCGCCCCGCCCTTCTCCGCGGCGGTGCCACCCACCACGGGCTTGCGGCCGGCGCCGGCGGCGTCGAAACCCGCCGCGATAACGGTGACGCGCACCTCGTCACCCAGCGAGTCGTCGATGACCGTGCCGAAGATGATGTTGGCGTCCTGGTGGGCGGCGTCCTGCACCAGCGAGGCCGCCTCGTTGATCTCGAACAGGCCCAGGTCACTGCCGCCGGCGATCGACATCAGTACGCCGTGGGCGCCCTCCATCGACGCTTCCAGCAGCGGCGAGTTGATCGCGATCTCGGCCGCCTTGAGCGAGCGTCCTTCCCCGCGTGCGGAGCCGATTCCCATCAGGGCCGTGCCCGCGCCGGACATGATGCCCTTGACGTCGGCGAAGTCGACGTTGATCAGGCCGGGCGTGGTGATCAGGTCGGTGATGCCCTGGACGCCGTTGAGCAGCACCTCGTCGGCGCTGCGGAACGCATCCATCAGGGACACGGCGGCGTCGCCCATCTGCAGCAGCCGGTCGTTGGGGATCACGATGAGGGTGTCGCAGCTCTCGCGCAACGAGGAGATGCCGCTCTCGGCCTGGTTGCCGCGCCGCTTGCCCTCGAACGAGAACGGCCGGGTGACCACGCCAACGGTCAACGCGCCCAGCTTGCGGGCGATGCTGGCCACGACCGGCGCGCCGCCGGTGCCCGTCCCGCCACCCTCGCCCGCGGTGACGAACACCATGTCCGCTCCGCGCAGCAGCTCCTCGATCTCGTCCTTGGCGTCCTCGGCGGCCTTGCGGCCGACCTCCGGGTCCGCGCCGGCGCCCAGCCCGCGGGTGGAGTCGCGGCCGACGTCGAGCTTGACGTCGGCATCGCTCATCAACAGCGCCTGCGCGTCGGTGTTGATCGCGATGAACTCCACGCCCTTGAGACCCTGCTCGATCATTCGGTTCACGGCGTTGACGCCGCCGCCACCGATACCCACGACCTTGATGACGGCCAGGTAGTTATGCGGGGGGGTCATCATTCGTTTTCCTCCCTGGTGGGCTCAGTTCTGCGCGACGGGTTTCCTTCCCGAGCGTCCGCGGTCTTCCCTGGCAAACCCTCAACCTCAACCATAGAGTTAGAGTTATGTCAAGTAGTTCCGCGCAACCAGAACGGTATGGGTATGGCGCGCCCTAACCCCGCAGGCGCGCCGACGCGCCGCCCGCAAATTTTTTCTGTCACGGCGGTCACACGGGGCGCCGCTACTTCACCGTCGGGAGGTCCGGGCTCGAGACGTCGTAGGTCCGCCCGGGCTGGGTCAGCAGCGCGGCCAGCTTCTCGGCCTTCTCGTCGGTGCGATCGGTCGTCCCCCAGATGACGACCCGGCCGTCCCCCAATGTGAGCGTGATCGAGGCCACCGAGGGCGCCGCGACCCGGCCCACCTGACCCGCGACCTCGGGCCGCAGCGCGGTCAGCACCTGCAGCGCGGCCTTGGTCGCCGGGTCGTTCGGGCCAGGGTCGGCGACGTCGAGGTATGGCAGTGCCGGCGGCGGCGGCCCGGTCGCGAAATCGACGCCGTCACGGTCGAACAGGTGCGGGCCGTCCGGAAAGTCCTTCACCGCCACTGGAACTCGTTCGACGATGGTGATGCGCAGCGCCGACGGATACTGCCGCTGCACCCGCGCGCTGGCCACCCGCCGGATCGCCGCCACCCGGTCGGCGACCTGGTTGGTGTTGATCTGCAACAGCGGCGTCCCCGGCCGCACCCGCGCCGCGTCCAGCACCTCTTCCCGGGTCACCACCCCGGTGCCGACCACGACGATGTTGCGCGCCGACATCGCGGGCGTGAAGTAGAGGATCAGTGCGAGCCCGATCCCGAGGACGACCAGCAACACCGTCACCAACAGCATCTTCAGGCCGCGGACCACGCCCCGCGCGACGGGTTTGGGCTCGTCGACCGCGCGTCCGCTCACCCGTCGCTTGGCCTCGCGGCGGGCTTCCTCGATGGCGGTGGCGCGCTCCTGTGCGGCGCGGCGTTCGGCTCGCTCGCGGCGGGCCCGTCGGCGTGGTCCCTCGAATTCGTCCGGGGTGACCGGGGTTTCGGCTTCGGGTCCCCCGACGAACAGCGGCTCGGTGACCTCGTCCCCGGCGGGCTCGCCCACGTGCAGATTGCCCGCGTCCTCGGCGTCGTTCGGCTCGGTCATCGCATCACCCCCGGCCGGCCGGGCGCGCTGCGATTGTCCCTGTCCCGCAGCGCGGTCACGATCTCCGGCCCGAGCAAGGTCACGTCGCCCGCGCCCATGGTGACGATGACGTCGCCGGGGCCGGCCTCCGCGGCCACCTGCTCGGCGACGGCGGAGAAGTTGGGCAGGTAGCGCACCGGCGCGCTGACGTGCTCGGCGACGCTGGCGCCGCTGACACCGGCGAGCGGTTGCTCACGCGCGCCGTAGACGTCGAGGACGAAGACCTCGTCGGCCGCATCGAGTGCGTGACCGAACTCCGCAGCGAATTCCTTTGTGCGTGAATACAAATGGGGCTGGAAGACCACCAGGCTGCGCCCGCCGCCGCTCTGCTCGAGGACCGTGCGGACCGCCGCCAGCGTCGCGCTGATCTCGGTGGGATGGTGGGCATAGTCGTCGAAGACGCGCACCGACCCGGCGTTGCCCACGAGTTCGAACCGGCGGCGCACCCCCTCGAAACCGGCCAGCCCGTCGAGCACCGCGTCGACCGGGGCGCCGATCTCGATCGCCGCCAGCAGCGCGCCCAGCGCGTTGAGCGCCATGTGCCGTCCGGGCACCGAGAGCCGCATCACCCGGGGATACTTTTCGCCCGCCAGCTGCACGTGCGCGACCGCCTCGGTGCCCTGCTGCTCCCAGGACAACAGGGTGGCGGCGTGGTCCTCCGCCGGCGCGGATCCGTAGCGCAGCACCCGGATTCCCAGCTCGGCGGTGCGCTCCGCCAGCGCGGCAGCGCCCGGGTCGTCGACGCACACCACCAGCGCTCCCCCGGGGGCGAGCCGCTCCACGAAGGCGTCGAACACCCCGACGTAGGCGTCGGCGCTGCCGTAGAAGTCCAGGTGATCGGCCTCGATGTTGGTGACCACCGCGACGTTGGGGGTGTACTCGAGCAGGGAGCCGTCGCTTTCGTCGGCCTCGGCCACGAAGCAGTCGCCACTGCCGTGATGGGCGTTGGTTCCGGCCTCCCCCATCTCGCCGCCGACCGCGAACGACGGGTCGCGTCCGCAGTGCTGCAGCGCCACGATCAACATGGACGTCGTCGTGGTCTTGCCGTGCGTGCCGGTGACCATCAGCGTCGTGCGCCCGTCCATCAGCCGGGCCAGCACCGCCGGCCGCAGGATCACCGGGATGCCGCGCCGCCGGGCTTCGACGAGCTCGGGGTTGGTCTTCGGGATGGCGGCGTGGGTGGTGATGACCGCCGTCGGGCCGCCCGGCAACAGGTCGAGCGACGACGCGTCGTGGCCGATGCGGATCGACGCGCCCCGGGCCCGCAACGCGTGCACGCCGCGCGACTCCTTGGCGTCCGACCCGGATACCAGCGCGCCGCGGTCCAGCAGGATGCGGGCGATGCCCGACATGCCGGCGCCGCCGATGCCCACCATGTGCACCCGCTGCAGCTCGGGCGGCAGCTGCTCGGCGATCACCGTCGCCCTCCCGCCGCTGCCTTCCTGGCGATGTCCAGCGCCGCCTGTGCCACTTGCCGCGCCGCGTCGGGGTGCCCCACGCGCGCGGCGGCCGTCGTCATCGCCGCCAACCGCGGGGGGTCGTTGAGCAGCCCGGCCACCTCGCGGGCGACCAGCTCCGGCGTCAAGGCGGCGTCGGCGACCACCATGCCGCCCCCGGCGTTGACCACCGGCAGCGCGTTGAGCCGCTGCTCGCCGTTGCCGATCGGCAGCGGCACGTAGATGGCCGGCAGGCCGACCGCCGAGACCTCGGCGACGGTCATCGCACCCGACCGGCAGATCGCCAGGTCGGCGGCGGCGTAGGCCAGGTCCATCCGGTCGAGATAGGGCACCGCCACGTACGGCGGGTCACCGGGTTGGCTCTGTCGCAGCTCGAGGGTGTTCTTCGGTCCGTGCGCGTGCAGTACCGACACGCCCGCGGCGGCCAGGTCGGCGGCGGCCCCGGACACGGCCCGGTTCAGCGACACGGCGCCCTGCGAGCCGCCGAACACCAGCAACACCCGCGCGTCGTCGGCGAAGCCGAAGTGCCTGCGCGCCTCGGCGCGCAGGGCGGCACGGTCCAGCGAGGTGATGGCGTCCCGCACCGGTATCCCGACCACCTCGGCGCGCGGTAGTCCGCAATCGGGCACCGCGGAGAGCACCCGGTCGGCACGGCGGGCGCCGACCCGGTTGGCCAGCCCGGCGCTGGCGTTGGCTTCGTGGATCAGCACCGGGACGCGGCGCCTGCGGCCGAGACCGCGGGGAATCCCGCGGGCGGCGAGGTACGCCGGGAGCGCCACATATCCGCCGAAACCGATGATGACGTCGGCGTCGACCGCCTCGAGCACGGCCCGCACCTCCCGGACCGCGCGCCATACCCGCGGGGGCAACCGGGCCAGGTCGCCGCTGGGCTTGCGCGGCAGCGGCACCGGCGTGATCAGCTCGAGGTGGTAACCGCGCTCGGGCACCAGCCGGGTCTCCAGCCCGCGGTGGGTGCCCAGCGCGGTGATGCGCACCTGCGGATCGAGCGCGCTCAGCGCGTCGGCCACCGCCATCGCGGGCTCCACGTGACCGGCGGTGCCCCCGCCGGCCAGCACCACCGACAGCGGCTTGAGGGGCTTAAGAGCCGACAACGCGGCACCGGCGGGCTGGGGGGTTACCCCCAGCCCGCCGGCCGGCTTGCTGACCGTGTCGTTCACCCGTAACGCTGACCTTCCAATGCGCGAGCGCGCCGTGCCTGGCGCTGGCCGGCATACCGCTGGCCAGATCCATGATGCACCGCCTTGCGGGCCGGCCGGGCGGCTGTGCGGGAGAAGGCCGGCCGCAGCGGTTCTTGGCCCTTGTGGGAGGCCTTGTGGGAACGCTTGCTTGCGGGCGCCTGGGCGGCCTTCCGGGTGCCGGTGCGCGCAGGGGCGCCCTTGGCCGGCTGCTTGCCCCCGCGCTTGCGGTCGCGGAACGACTCCAGCCGGGTCGGCGCGTATGGCTGGGGCAGCGGCAGCCGCAGGAAGCGGTTCACCTTGTCGTCGCGGCCGGCGCGCAGGGCCGCCACCGCCTCGGGCTCGTGACGGGCCGCGTTGGCCATGATGCCGATCATGAAAAGCGTTGCCGCCGTTGATGTTCCGCCCGCGGAGATGAGTGGCAGCTGAATGCCGGTGACCGGCAGGATCCCGATCACGTAACCGATGTTGATGAACGCCTGGCCCAGCACCCACATCGTCGTGGTGGCGGTCACCAGCCGCAGGAACGGGTCGGCCGAGCGCCGGGCGATGCGCATCCCGGTGTAGGCGAACAAGCCGAACAGGACCAGCAGGCCGAACGCGCCGACGAAGCCCAGCTCCTCGCCGATGATCGCGAAGATGAAGTCGTTGTGGGCGTTCGGCAGGTAGTTCCACTTTGCCACCCCCTGCCCCAGGCCGTCGCCGAAGATGCCGCCGTGCGCCAGGGCGAACTTCGCCTGACGGGCCTGGTAGCCGGTGTCCATGGGGTCGTTCTCGGGGTTCATCCAGGACTTCACCCGGTCGGAGCGGTAACCGGCTGACATGGCCAGGATCGCGCCGGCCATGAAGACGGCCAGCAACGAGGTGGCGAAGACGCGCAACGGCAGGCCGGCGTACCACAGCAGGGCCAGCAGGATGATGCCCAGCGACACCGTCTGCCCGAGGTCGGGTTGGGCCACGATCAGCGCCAGCGCGATGACCCCGGCCGGTACCAGCGGGATCAGTAGCTCCCGCAGCGTTGCCCGCTCCACCCGGCGGGCCGCCAGCAGGTGCGCGCCCCAGATGGCGAAGGCGATCTTCGCCAGCTCGGAGGGCTGCATGGAGAAGCCGGCGATGACGAACCACTTCCGCGACCCGTTGGCCAGGTTGCCGATGCCCGGGACCAGCACGAGCACCAGCAGGATGATCGTGACGACGTAGCCGGTGAACGCGACGCGCCGGAGGAACCGCACCGACATCCGCATCGCCACGTAGGCAGCGAACAGGCCGATGACCGTCCACAACACCTGCTTGCCGAAGATCACCCACGCCGACCCGTCGGCGTCGTAGGACCGCACCCCCGATGCCGACAGCACCATGATCAGGCCCAGCGTGGTCAGCAGCCCGGCCACCGCGATGATCAGGTGGAAGGAGGTCATGGGCCGGCTCAGCCAGGCGCCGAACCGGCTGCGCTCTTCGCTTTTGGCCTGCGTTTTCGCGGCCGGCTTGGCCTCCGACGTGCCGGCGGTGCTCACGGGGCCGGTCGCCTCGTCGGCGTTTTCCGGCTCGGCCGCGGCGGTGTCGGCGGTCGCTTCGGTCGCTTTGCCCCGGCGTCTCAGCCGGGCCAGCGGATTACCCACGCCCGCCTACCGGGTGGCCGCGCGGACGGCGGCGGCGAAGGCGTCGCCACGGTCGGCATACCCACTGAACTGGTCGAACGACGCGCCGGCCGGCGCCAGCAACACCGTGTCGCCGGGCCGGGCCAGGTCGCGGGCCGCGGCCACCGCCGCGGTCATGACGGAAGTGCCGAGATCCTCGCCCAAATATTTCACTTCTGTCACATTTGCACCAATAGCCACAGCCGTCGCATTCATATCAGCATCCTCGCCTGTCACAACCTGGACGACGGGGACATCCGGCGCGTGTCGCGATAACGCCTCTGCAACCTCTTCCCGATCTCGGCCGATGAGCACCGCCCCGACCAGCCGGGGGGCCATTTTGGCGACCTCGGCGTCCACCGATGCGCCCTTGAGCAAACCGCCGGCCACCCACACCACGCGGGGGTAGGCCAGCACGGACGCCTCGGCGGCGTGCGGGTTGGTGGCCTTCGAGTCGTCGACGTAGGTGATCCCGTCGGCGACCGCGACCACCTCGGCCCGGTGCCGGCCCACCCGGAAGGACGCGATCGCGTCGGCGATCGCCCCGGCCGGCACACCGACGCTGCGCGCCAGCGCCGCCGCGGCGAGCGCATCCAGGATGCCGACGGGCCCCGGCACCGGGATCGATTCGACGGGCAGCAGCGCGAGGTCGTCGGCGAAGGCGCGGTCGATGAGTTGGCCGTCGCGCACGCCCAGTTCGCCCGCCGCCGGCTCGCCGAGCCGGAAGCCGACGCGCACCGGGGCCGCGGCGGTGTCCAGCAACGCGGCAGCCCGGGCGTCGTCGAGCCCCACCACCGCCACCCGGCCGTCGAGCACCCGCGCCTTGGCCGCCGCGTACTCGGCCATGGTGGAGTGCCAATCCAGGTGGTCTTCGGCGATGTTGAGGACGACGCCCACCTCGGGCCGCACCGAGGGCGCCCAGTGCAGCTGGAAGCTGGACAGCTCGACGGCCAGCAGGTCGGCGGGCGCGTCGAGGACATCGAGGACCGGATCGCCGATGTTGCCGCACAACTGGCTGCTCCGGCCCGCGGAGGTCAACATCGCGTGCAGCATCGACGTCGTGGTGGTCTTGCCGTTCGTGCCGGTCACCACCAGCCAACGCCGCGGGGGCCCGTACTGGCCCGCCGCGTCGAGCCGCCAGGCCAATTCCACGTCGCCCCAGACCGGCACGCCCGCCGCCGCGGCGGCGACCAGCAGTGGTGTGTCCGGCCGAAATCCCGGGCTGGTGACCACCAGCGCGTACTCCGCGACGCGTTGCGTGGCCGCCGGCGTGGTCACGGTCGCCACGCCGGCTTCGGCATAGCGCCGCAGCGTGGCCGGGTCGTCGTCGCACAGGGTCGGCGCCGCGCCGAACCGGACCAGGGCCGCCAGCACCGCCTTGCCGGTGACGCCGCCGCCGGCCACCAGCACGGGTGCGCCCGGCACCAAGGGCTCGAGCCCGGGCACGTCAGGCACCGATCGCGCCCAGCCACTCACCGTAGAAAAGGGCCACGCCCAGACCGCAAGTGATCGCCGTGAGCAGCCAGAAACGGATGATCACCGTGGTTTCGGCCCAGCCGGCCAATTCGAAATGGTGGTGGAAGGGCGCCATCCGGAACACCCGGCGCCCGGTGGTGCGGAAGGCCAGGATCTGCAGCACCACCGAAGTGACCTCGGCGACGAACAGCGACCCCAGCACCACGGCGAGGATCTCGGTGCGGCTGGTCACCGACAGGCCCGCGATGATGCCGCCCAGCGCCAGTGATCCGGTGTCCCCCATGAAAATCTTTGCCGGAGCGGCATTCCACCACAAAAAGCCGATGCAGGCGCCCGCGGTGGCGGCCGCGACGAGCGCCAGGTCCAGCGGGTCGCGCACGTTGTAGCAGCCCAGGCCCGGCGCGGTGACGCAGGCGTTGCGGTACTGCCAGAAGGTGATCAACACGTAGGCGGCGGTGACCATCGCCATGCAGCCGGCCGCCAGCCCGTCGAGGCCGTCGGTGAAGTTGACCGCGTTGGACCAGGCGCTGACGACGACCACGCAGAACAACACAAACAGCCCCGGAGCCAAAGTGACCGTGGCGATCTCGCGCACGTAGGACAAGTCCGAGCTGGCCGGTGTCAACCCGCTGCCATTGCGGAACCGCAACACCAGCACCCCGAACAGCACCGCGGCGGCGACCTGCCCGACTGTCTTGGCCGTCTTGTTCAGCCCGAGATTGCGCGACCGGCGAACCTTGATCAGGTCGTCGAGGAAGCCGACGCCACCGAGCACGGTCGCCAGGCCCAGCACCAGCAGACCCGACGCGGTAACGCCCTCGCCGTCGAACGCGAGCCCGGCCAGGTGCGTCCCGAGGTATCCCGCCCAGATGCCGGCCAGGATCGCCACCCCGCCCATCGACGGCGTGCCGCGCTTGGCGTGATGGCTGGGCGGGCCATCCTCACGGGTGTGATGGCCGAAGCCCTGCCGGGTGAACAACCGAATCAGCGCCGGCGTCAACAGGATTGACACGGCAAGCGCGACGGCCACCGCGATCAGGATCTGCCTCACGCGCCCGTCCCGCTTTCGGTGTCTGCTGCGGCCAGCGCGTCGGCCAGCGCGCCCAGCCCGGCCGCGTTGGAGGCCTTGACCAGGATCACGTCGCCGGGCCGGACTTCGGCCCGCAGCAACGCGAGGGCGGCGTCGGCGTCGGCCACGTTGACGGCCCCCCGATCACCGGAAGCTCCCCACGAGCCCTCCATGACCGCTCCGTGGTGCATGGCGCTCATCGACCTCCCACTTCCCACGACGACAAGTCGAGACACATCTAAGCGCACGGCCAGCCGGCCGATGCGATCGTGTTCGGCCACCGCGTCCTCGCCGAGCTCGGCCATTTCGCCCAGCACCGCCCAGCTCCTGCGGTTTTCGTCGGCGCCGTGGGCGATCCAGGCCAGCGCCTGCAGTCCGGCGCGCATCGAGTCGGGGTTGGCGTTGTAGGCGTCGTCGATCACCGTGACCCCGTCCGCGCGGGTGGTCACGTGCATCCGGTGCCGCGACACCGGCCCGGCGTGCGCCAGCGCGGCGGCGACCTGCTCGACGGTGGCACCGCAGTGCAGCGCGACGGCGGCGGCGCACAGCGCGTTGGCGACCTGATGGTCGCCGTACACGCCCAGCCGCACCTCGACCGCGCTGTCCATCGCGTGCAGGGTAAAGCGGGGCCTGGCCAGTTCGTCCAGCGACACTCCGTCGGCCCAGACGTCGCTGGGACCGGAATCGGTGCGGCTGGACCGGCTGACAAGCACCACCCGCGCCTCGGTGACGTCGGCCATCGCCGCCACGATCGGGTCGTCGGCGTTGAGGATGACCACTCCGGATGACGGAACAGATTGGGGCAGTTCGGATTTGGTGCGCGCGATGGCTTCCCGGGAGCCGAACTCGCCGAGGTGGGCGGTGCCGACGTTGAGGACCACCCCGATCGTCGGCGGGGCGATCTCGGCCAGCGCGGCGATGTTGCCGGGATGGCGGGCCGACATCTCGAGCACCAGGTAGTCGGTGCTGCGCGTCGCGCGCAACACCGTCCAGGGGTGTCCCAGCTCGTTGTTGAACGACCCGGGCGGCGCCACCACCTCGCCCAGCGGCTCGAGCACGGCGGCCACCAGGTCTTTGGTCGACGTCTTGCCCGACGAGCCGGTGATTCCGACGATGGTCAGCCCTCCCGCCACCAGCTCCGCGGCCACCGCCCTGGCCAGCTTGGCCAGCGCGGCCAGCACCGCCGCGCCCGAGCCGTCGGTGTCGTGTTCTAGCACCCCGGCCAGGCCGCCGTCGGCACGGCCGGCCCTCGGTGCCAGAGGCACGACGATGGCGGGCACCCCCACCGGCCGGGCCGCCAGCACGGCGACCGCGCCGGCCGCCGCCGCCGCGTTCGCGTAGTCATGCCCGTCGGCGTGCGCCCCCGGCAGCGCGAGGAACAGGCCACCGGGACCGACTGCGCGCGAGTCGAATTCGACGGCGCCGGTGACGCGAAGCCCGGCGGCGGCCTCCGGCGAGATGTCGGCCAGCGTGCCGCCCACGATGTCGGCGATCTGCGCGACGGTCAGGTCGATCATCGCCGCGCCTTCAGCGCCCGCTCCAGCTCCACCCGGTCGTCGAAGGGGCGGACCTCCCCTGCCGCGCGCTGGCCCGTTTCGTGGCCTTTGCCCGCTACCAGGACCACGTCGCCCGGCCCGGCCCAGGCCACCGCGTGTTCGATCGCCGCCCGCCGGTCGCCGATCTCGACCACCTCGGCCGCACCGCCGCTGGCGGCCGCCCCGGCCAGGATCTCGCGGCGGATGGCGGCGGGGTCCTCGCCGCGCGGATTGTCGTCGGTGACGACGACCAGGTCGGCCAGCTCGGCCGCCGTCGCGCCCATCGGCGCCCGCTTACCCGGGTCGCGCTCGCCGCCGGCGCCGAACACCACCGCCAGCCGGCGCCCCGGACGCGACAGGGTGGCCAGCACCGCCCGCAGCGCGCCCGGCTTGTGGGCGTAGTCGACCAGCGCCAGGAAATCCTGGCCGCAGTCGATGTCTTCCATCCGGCCGGGCACCCGGGTCTCCAGCAGCCCCGGCGCCGCCTGCTCCGGAGACACGCCCACCGCATCCAAAATCGCCAGCGCGACAAGGCAATTGGCGATGTTGTAATGCCCCGGCAGCCGGATGCCGACCCGATGGCGCACGCCGGCGGGGTCGATCGCGGTGAACTGCTGTCCCCCGCCGCCCAGTGGGGTCACGTCCATGGCGCGCCAGTGCGCGGGCTGGTCGCCGGTGCTGACGGTGATCGCGTCGCCGGCCCGGGCCGCCATGGCCCGGCCCGCGTCGTCGTCGATGCAGACCACGACCCGGCGGGCCCGTAGCGGCGAGGCCGGATCGAACAGCTTCGCCTTGGCCTCGAAGTAGTCCGCCATGGTGGGGTGAAAGTCGAGGTGGTCGCGGGACAGGTTGGTGAAGGCGCCCACCGCGAACCCGGTGCCGTCCACGCGGCCCAGCGCCAGCGCGTGGCTGGACACCTCCATGACGACGGTGTCCACCCCGCGCTCGGCCATCGCCGCGAACATGGCCTGCAGCGCGGGGGCCTCCGGGGTGGTCAGCGCGCTCGGGACGTCCGCGCCGGCGATGCGGATGCCGACCGTGCCGATCAGCCCGGCCGTCCGGCCGGCGGCGCGCAGCCCGGATTCGACCAGATACGTCGTGGTGGTCTTGCCGGAGGTTCCGGTGATCCCGACCACCGTCGTCCGCTCCGACGGGTGCCCGTACACCGTGGCGGCCAGGGCGCCGAGCACGCTGCGGGGCGCCGGGTGCACCAGCGTCGGGACGGCCGATGCCGACGCACCCATCTCCGCCACCCCGGCGGCGTCGGTGAGGACCGCGACGGCCCCATGCTCGATCGCCTCGGCCGCGAAGCGGGCCCCGTGCGTCGACGCGCCGGTCAGCGCGGCGAACAGGTCGCCGGGCCGCACGTCCTGGGCACGCAGCGTGACGCCGGTGACGGCCACGTCGGGGACCGCCGCGCCCCGGTCGGCGAGCACCGCCCCGACCTGGGCCGCCAGCGCGGGCAGGCGCGTGCCAGCGCCGGCGCTGGGCCGCAGCCCCGTGGGCATCGGCACCACCTGTTCACACCTCCCTGCAGACCCGCGTGATCCTCATGATCGGCCATGACACCCTACCGAGTGGCACCCGCAATCCAGGTGGGCTCGTCAATTGAGTGTGCGGTGAGGGCCTTGAGTGTGCGCTGACGGCGTGATCTGGGCCCGAATTCCGCCCTGAGCGCACACCCAACGCCGTCACCGCACAATCGACGGAATACCCGCAGCGCCCGGCCACGCCGCGCTCGCGATCGCCGCTAGGTGGCCTGCAGTGTCAGCGGCGGGCCGGGGTCGGGCGAGAGCGGCACGTTCTCCCGCTGCATGAGCCAGCCGGCGATGTTGTGGAAGAGCGGGGCCGCCGAGTGGCCCGGCGTACCGTCCGCGTTGCGATCCGGGTTGTCCATCATGATGCCGATGACGTAGCGCGGGTTGTCGACGGTGGCCATGCCGGCGAATGTGATCCAGTAGACGTTGTCGAAGTAGCAGCCGCAGGCCGGGTTGATCTGCTGTGCGGTACCCGTCTTACCGGCCATCTGGTAGCCCGTCACCGCGGCGGCCGGCCCGGTGCCCTGCTGGTAACCCATCGGGTCGCGTTGCACGACGGCGCGCAGCATGTTGCGGACGGTCTGGGCCGTCTGCGCCGAAACCACCCGCACGCCTTCGGGACGCGGTTCTTCCGTCCGGGTGCCGTCGGGCGCGATGGTGGCCTTGACGATCCGCGGCGGTACCCGCACCCCGTCGTTGGCGATCGTCTGGTACATGCCGGCCATCTGCAACAGCGTCATCGAAAGGCCTTGCCCGATAGGCAGGTTCGAGAAGGTGCTGCCCGACCACTGGTCGATGGGCGGCACCAGCCCGGCGCTCTCACCGGGCAGGCCGACGTTGGTGCGTTGCCCGAGACCGAATTTGCGGACCATGTCGTAGAAGCGTTCCGGTCCGACGCGCTGCGCGAGCATCAAAGTGCCTACGTTGGAAGACTTTCCGAACACGCCGGTGGTCGTGTAGGGCATCACGCCGTGGTCCCACGCGTCGTGAATGGGCACCCCGCCCATCTGGATCGACCCGGGCACCTGCAGCACCTCGTCGGGATTGGACAGGCCGTACTCGATCACCGACGACGCGGTGATGACCTTGTTCACCGAGCCCGGCTCGAACGGCGAGGAAACGGCAAGGTTGCCCAGCTGCTTGTCACCCTGACGCCCGATGTCCTGCGACGGGTCAAAGGTGTTGTCGTTGGCCATCGCCAGCACTTCGCCGGTCTTCGAGTCCAGCACGACCGCCGAGACATTGTGCGCGCCAGAGAGATTCTTGGCCTGTTGGACCTGCTGCTGGACGTAGAACTGGATGTCGTCGTCGAGGGTCAGCTGCACCATCGAACCGTTGACCGCCCGGTGCCGGTTGCGGTAACTGCCGGGGATGACGACGCCGTCGGATCCCCGGTCATAGGTGACCGAGCCGTCGGTCCCGGACAGCACCGAGTCCAGGGACTCCTCCAGCCCAAGCAGCCCGTGCCCGTCCCAGTCGATGCCGCCGACGATGTTGGCCGCCAACGACCCGCCCGGATACTGGCGCAGATCCTGTCGCTCCGAACCGACTTCGGGGTACTTGTCGGAGATCGCGCTGGCGACGGCCGGATCGACGGCGCGCGCCAGATACACGAAGTTCTCATCGCTTTGCAGCTTCTTCAGCACGGTCGCGGAGTCCGGCTTGTTGCCCAGCCGGGTGGAGACCTCCTTGGCGATATCCCGCAGGCGCTGCTGAGGATCGGGGGCCACCGTGTTCTTGTTCTTGGCCTCTTCCAGTTGCTTGCGAATCCTCTTGGGCTGGAACGTCAACGCGCGCGATTCAGTGGTGAACGCCAGCTGATCCTTGTTCCGGTCGACGATGCTGCCGCGCACCGCCTTTTCGACGTCGGTGACCTTGAGCTGGCCCGCGGCCTGGGCACGCAGCGCCGGCGCGTTGGTCACCTGCAGGACGAACAACTGGACCGCGGCCACCACGATCAAGGCCCCGATGGCGGCGTTCCCGGCCCGGTGCCGGAAGACGAACGACGCACCGCGGGTGCCGGCCTGCACCAGCCGGGTGCGCCGCTCCCGTGCGGAGTGCCCGGTGGCGACGGCGTCCTGCCGGTCGGCCGGGCGGGTTTTCTTGGCGTCCTTGGCGTCCTTGGCGTCTTTGGCTTCCTTGACCTTCCGGAACCGCTTCGGCTCCCGGACGTCCTCGGCTTGCTGCTTCACCCGCCGCTTGGACTGGCGAACCCCCTTGGCTTCCTGCGCCTTACGGGGACCGCGCGTCGGCTGCGACCGGCGGTTGCGCGAGGAGTCGCCGCGGCTCACCGGGGCGCACCTGGTGTCACGACGGGGCCCGGTGCCGCGGGCTGCGGCGCGAGCACCGGAGCGGCGGGGACGACGGGGACCACGGGAGCCGCGGGGGCCGGCCCGCGCTGCACCTGAACCGGCACCTCCGCGGGTAGCGGCGCGGGCAGCTGCCCGGGCGGCGGAATGGGCAAGCCGCCCAACGGGATCGACACCTCGGCGGGCGCCGGAGCGAGCGCGGGTCCCGCCGGCGCGGGCAGCCCCGGTACCGGCACACCCGGCGCCGGCAGCACCGGGGCCTGCCCGGTGACCGGCGGAACCGGCACACCCGGCGCAGCCGGCAGCCCAGGCCCTGCCTGTCCCAGGTGCTGGCCGCCCAGCGTCGACGCCCCGTCCGGTGCGCGCAGCAGCGCCTCGGGCCCGGACCTCGCCGGCGCGGGCGCCACGGGGTCTGGCTGCAGCCGGACCGGGACCTCCGCGGCGGGCGCCGGCGGCGCCGGGGGCTGCGGCGGGCCTTGGTCGGGCAGCTTGCTGTTCAACGGCGGCGGCGGCACCCCGTCAGCCGGCTTGGGCGTCCCGACCACCACCCAGTTGCCGGACGGGTCCTGGACCAGATGCGCGGTGTCTCGCGTCGGGATCATGCCCTGTTTGCGGGCCGCCTCCGCCAGTGCCGGGGCGGATTCCGCCTCGCGCACATCGCGTTCCAGCGCCTCTTTCTGCTGTTGCAGCAGCCGGGTCTTCTCGCGGGCGTGACTCAACTTATAGGAGCGCTCGGCGGAGTCCGTGGACAACCACAGCGTGAGGCCCAACCCCAGGCCGAGCGCGCCGATGACCAAGACGACGAACGGAACCCTGCTCGCCAGGGTGCGGGGCCGAAGGTCGATCGCGGCCAGCCGGGCCGCCAAACGTTCGCTCAGCCGGGGACGAACGACTTTGGGCGCTTTGGCTTTCCGCGCCTTGGCGCGGGCCTTGGCCTGGCTCGTACTCTTGGGCCGCGCAGGCCGCTCGACCGGCCGGGCGATCGGGCTGGTCTGCGGTCCGGACTTGGGCGCGCGGCTCTCACGGGTGGGCGCGGAGGTGCGCCCGGGCCGGGGGCGGCGCGCAGGACCGGGATCGGCCACCGAACGCCGGCTCCGCCGGGCGGAACCGTCGCGTCCGCCGCGGCGATTCGGCGTCTCGCGCTTTGCTTTCATGCGTCGCCCTTCCCGGTTGACTGCTTGACTCGTTGCACGGCTCGCAGCCGCACGGCGGCGCTGCGCGGATTGCGTTCGACCTCGTCGGCGTCCGCACGTTCGGCGCCATGCGTCAGTGATCGGAATCGCGGCTCGTGGCCGGGAAGTTCGACCGGCAGATCCACCGGCGTGCGGGAGGCCACCGCGTCGGCGAACAACCGTTTGACGATCCGGTCTTCCAGCGATTGGTAGGCCAGCACCACCATGCGCCCGCCGACGGTGAGCGCGTCCAACCCGGCCGGAATCGCGCTGCGCAACGAGTTCAGTTCGTCGTTGACGGCGATCCGTAGGGCCTGGAAGGTCCGTTTAGCCGGATGCCCGCCGGTGCGCCGGGCCGGGGCCGGGATCGCTTGATACAGCAGGGCTACCAATTCCGCGGTCGAAGTGAAGGGGGCGCTGGCGCGGCGGCGCACGATCTGTGCCGCGATCCGGCGTGCGAATCGCTCCTCGCCGTAGCGGTGCAGGATGTCCGCCAGCGCGGCTTCGTCGTAGGTGTTGACGATGTCGGCCGCCGTCAGCGGCGACTCCGGATCCATCCGCATGTCCAGCGGCGCGTCCTGCGCGTAGGCGAAGCCGCGCTCGGTTCGGTCGAGCTGCATGGATGACACGCCCAGGTCGAACAGCATCCCGTCGACCGATCCGGCTGTGGCGTAACCGGATTCGGTCAGCGCCGCGGCGAGGCCGTCGTAGCGGGTGTGCACCAGCGTGGCCCGGTCGGCGAATCGCGCCAGCCGGGCCCGGGCGATGTCCAGGGCGTTGGGATCGCGGTCGAGTCCGATCAGCCGCAGCCCCGGCAGGTCCGTGAGGAATCGTTCGGCGTGCCCGCCCGCGCCGAGGGTGGCGTCGAGAAGGACCGCGCCCGAACCGTCCGCGTCGTGACGGGTCAGCGCGGGAGTGAGCAGCTCGACGCAGCGATGCAGCAGGACGGGCACATGCCCGAAGTCCGGTGAATCCTCAACCACCGCAACACCTCCCCGGGTCGGGCGAGATGCCCCTGCATCGAGGTCCCTGTCCGAAGGCACGAACCTGGCGTTGGGGAAGTACGCCAGGGTCGGTTCGGGCAGAGGCCACGTTGCACGGGCATGCGCCTCAGATGATGTCGCCGAGTGCTTCATCGCTGGCCGCGGAGAAGTTCTCTTCGTGGGTCTGCTGGTAGTCCTGCCAGGCTTGCGCGTCCCAGATCTCGAGGTAATCGACCGCTCCGATCACCACGCAATCCTTGGAGAGGTTCGCGTAGCGACGGTGGTCGGCCGACAGCGTGATGCGCCCCTGCGCGTCGGGATGCTGCTCGTCGGTGCCGGCGGCGAGGTTGCGCAGGAAGGCCCGGGCGTCGGGGTTGCTCCGCGAGGCCTTGCTCGCCCGGCGTGCGAGCTGCTCGAATTCGCCCCGCGGGTAGACGGCGAGGCTGTGGTCTTGGCTCTTGGTGACCATCAACCCCCCTGCCAGCGCGTCCCGGAATTTGGCGGGCAACGTCAGCCGCCCTTTGTCGTCGAGTTTGGGCGTGTAGGTGCCGAGAAACACCAGCTCACCTCCCCCTCGGGGTCACCCAAACACTGTTGCCACCATACCCCACAATCCCCCACTCTGCCCCATTGTTGGAGTGTCGTGGCGGACTTTTCCAGGTTATCCGCCACTCCTAGCCGCGCATGTCGTCATCTGGTGGCCTAGGGGGTCGCGCCCGGCACCGCGGCGGCGGGTACAAAATGGCACGTCAGAGCGGCGTGAAGGCGCGGGTGGGGCCTATTGGGGGGACTGCGTGGGGGCCGGTGGGGCTCACGACCTGCGCCGAAGCTCGGTTGGGGCTCGATTCGGCGTCAAAACGGCATCGACGGCCCGCCGATCACCGGCCGGCCCGGGTGGGTCCGTGATCATGGCGCCGCGGCCCGCTGCGGGCAGCAGAGATGGGCAAGAGAAAAGGGGCAGCCGATGATGGCTACCCCTTATGCGGGGGCGGTGCCGCTAGTCGTCGAAGCGACGGCGGAACCGGTCTTCCATCCGACTGGTGAACGAGCCACCACCGCCCTTGTTGCGGCGCTGGCGGAGCGACCCCGGCGCCGATCCGGGGTGGTCGGGCCGGCCGGACAACCGCGGGCCGGTGATGGCGAATACCACTCCGCCGAACATCACGATGAACCCGAAAACACTGAGAATCGGGAAGTTTCCGATCATGGTGGCCTTGAACGCCACGCCCGAAACCAGCATCGCCAGACCGATGACGAACAACGCCGCGCCTTGCAGGCGCCGGCGCGCGCTGGGTGCACGGAACCCTCCGCCGCGGACGCTCGACGCGAATTTGGGGTCTTCGGCGTAGAGAGCGCTCTCGATCTGATCGAGCATCCGCTGCTCATGATCGGAGAGTGGCATTCGTCCCTCCTTGCCGACAGTCTGACGCGTAACTATCGATAGCACGCGGATGCCCGTTGTGGGGGCAACTAATTGAAATGATACGAGGTCAATCTGCGCCTTACCACTGGTTCGGTGGCGATTCTATCCTGGCCGGTGATTGGCACCCATGGGAACCGGAACGGCCGTGCGCTACAACCGCCTTCCCTACCCGCGGTCGCCACTGGGTCCGTTGCCGCGGCCGCTCGCCGAACGACCTCCGCCGGGTCCGATAATGGCGATGACGGCCGGCGCCGAGCGGCCACACGAAGCCGAAGCGCCGGAGCACAGAATGAGGAGGACACCGCAACTTGGCGATATTCCTCATCGATCTGCCGCCCACCGATATGGAGCGCCGCCTCGGCGACGCCCTGAAGGTGTACGTCGACGCGATGCGGTACCCGCGGGGCACCGAAAACCAGCGCGCGGCCATGTGGCTCGAGCACATCCGCCGGCGCGGGTGGCAAGGGGTGGGCGTCGTGGATGCCGAGGTGGGCGACGACGCGGACGGCCCGATCCCGCCGGCGGCCGAACTGAGCAATGCACCGTTGCTCGGCGTGGCGTACGGCTACCCGGGGGCGCCCGGGCAGTGGTGGCAGCAGCAGGTCGTCCTCGGCCTGCAACGCGGCGGCCTGCCGCCCCAGGAGATCGGCGGCCTGATGAGCAGCTATTTCGAGTTGACCGAACTGCACATCCACCCGCGCGCGCAGGGTCGCGGGCTCGGCGAGGCGCTGGCCCGGCGGCTCCTGGCCGGCCGGGCCGAAGAGAATGTCCTGCTGTCCACGCCGGAGACCAACGGTGAGCCGAACCGGGCCTGGCGGTTGTACCGGCGGCTGGGCTTCACCGACGTCATCCGCGACTACCACTTCGCAGGGGACCCACGGGCATTCGCGATCCTGGGCCGCAAGCTGCCGCTGTGAGCGCCGGGTCGAGGGCGCGCCTGGGCGAACGCGCAAAAGCGGCACGCCGGATCTGGCACGATGACCTGGTGCGCGCCAGCCATGCCCCGCCCCGGACCCGTGGATTCACCGCTCGGCGGCGCCGGTTCGTGGCCATCGCGATGCTGCTGATGCTGGTGCCGCTGGCCACCGGGTGCTTGCGGGTGCGGGCGTCGCTGACGATCTCACCCGATGACCTGGTGTCCGGCGAGATCGTCGCCGCCGCGAAACCCAAGACGCCCAAGGACACCGGCCCGCAGCTCGACAGCAACAACCTGCCGTTCAGCCAGAAGGTGGCGGTGTCGAACTACGACAGCGACGGTTACGTGGGATCGCAAGCGGTGTTCTCCGACCTGACCTTCGCCGAGCTGCCGCAGCTGGCCAACATGAACTCCGACGCGCAGGGCGTGAACCTCACGCTGCGCCGCAACGGCAACCTGGTGATCCTCGAGGGCCGCGCGGACCTGACCTCCGTGACCGATCCCGAAGCCGACGTCGAACTGACCGTCGCCTTCCCCGGCGTGGTGACCTCCACCAACGGCGACCGGGTCGAATCCACGGTGGTCTCCTGGAAGCTCAAACCGGGCGTGGTGAGCACCATGACCGCCCAGGCCCGTTACACCGACCCGAACACGCGGTCCCTGACCGGGGCGGGCGTGTGGCTGGGCATCGCGTCCTTCGCGGCGGCCGGCGTGGTCGCGCTGCTGGCCTGGATGAACCGCGACCGTTCGCCGCGGTTGACCGCGCCGCGCGACCAGCCGCCGAGCTAGACCCGCTGGGCCGGTGACCAGTACGCCAGCATCTCCGCGAACGTCTGGAAGGCGGGCCCCGACACCCCGTAGGTCGCCTCGAGGTGGATGCTCAGCGGGAAGCCCAGCTCAGCCACCCCGTCGATCACGCGCTTGTACAGGTCGACCATGAGCTGGCGCTTCTGGGGCGGTTCGCTGCCGGCCAACCGCTTGACGAACTCCTGCTCGTCGGCGACCACCTGGTTACCCGGGTCCTGAATCAGCCAGTTGATCAGGCCGACCCGGCTCTCCATCTTCGGGACGAAGCCGAACGACAGCAGGATCTCCGGCCGGTGATCGGTGTTCTTGGCGAATTCGCTCAGGAATCCCACGATCGCGTCGGAGTACAACAGCTGGGTCATGCCGTAGGTCGCGCCCTGGTCGCACTTGAAGTTGAACCGGCCGTGCTCCCCTTCGCGGGTGGGAATCAGGATCACCCCGCGGTTGGGCACCAGCTCGCGATAGATCGACAAGGCGTCGGTGGGAGCGACGCCGGAGCCTTCCCCGTCGTTCATGGTGCGCGGGACGCCGACGAAGACCACGCCTTCCATCCCGGCCGCGCGCAGATCGGTCAGCCGCCGGCGCAGCGTCGGCTCGTCGGAGAAGGCGGTGACCTGGGTGCACAGGCCGTGGATTCCCGGCAGCTCGGGCTTGACGATCGACCAGAAATCCAGCACGTCCAGCTTGGGCTTCATCGTGATCGGCCGGTCGTCGTCCTCGGCGATGATGCCCGGGATCATCACGTGCCGGAGCCGGCCGTCCAGACCGGATTCGGCCGAGTACTGCACCACCTTTCGCGCGTCTTCGAGTGCCCGCTCCCGGCCTTCATCGGCGTTGGGCGGCACCAGCTCGAGCGCAATGGTGTTGAGTGTCACGCGGCTTCTCTCCATCCGATGAATGCTTGGGGCATCGCCCGGCCGCACACCAGCGGGCGGCCCCGACACCCCAGCCAGCATAGGCGTGGGGGTACCACCCGCTTTCGGGGGAATAGTGAGCCAGTCGAAGCAACCGCGGTCCCCCACCCACGCCAGGTTGGAAGGATCCCCGATGCCGCGCCGAATACACTGGTCGGGCCTGCCACACGCAGACACGTCGAGGGAGAAAGGGGCGCCGCGCTGAGCCTGAAAGCTTCAGAAGCAGCGGCAACCGTCGAGTTGACCGGCGCCATCACCGATCGACTGCGGCAGTATTTGCGCGACCGGCGCGCCGACACCGCCTACATCGGCGGCGACTACGAAGACCTCGTCGCCGCCCTCGAAGCCTTCGTGCTCAACGGGGGCAAGCGGCTGCGGCCCGCCTTCGCCTACTGGGGCTGGCGCGCCGTAGCGACCGGGGAACCCGATTCCGAAGCGCTGCTGCTGTTTTCCGCGCTGGAGCTGCTGCACGCCTGCGCGCTGGTCCATGACGATGTGATCGACGACTCCTCCACCCGCCGCGGCCGGCCGACCGCTCATGTCCAGTTCGCGGAGCTGCACCGCAATCGGCGGTGGCGCGGCTCCTCGGACCGGTTCGGCATGTCGGCCGCCATCCTGCTCGGAGACCTCGCGCTGTCCTGGGCCGACGACATCGTTTTTCGCGTGGGCCTGTCAGCGGAGGCCGCGCGGCGCGTCCAGCGGGTGTGGTCCGAAATCCGCACCGAGGTACTGGGCGGTCAGTACCTGGACATCGTCGCCGAGGCCAGCGCCGCCGAATCGATCGCGTCAGCGATGAACGTCGACACGTACAAGACGGCCTGTTACACCGTGTCGCGACCGCTGCAGCTGGGGGCGGCCGCGGCCGCCGACCGACCCGACGTGCAGGACGCCTTCGGCCGGTTCGGGACGGACCTCGGGGTGGCGTTCCAACTCCGTGACGACGTGCTGGGCGTGTTCGGGGACCCGGCGGTGACCGGCAAGCCGTCGGGTGACGACTTGCGGTCGGGCAAGCGCACCGTGCTGCTGGCCGAGGCATTGGAGTTGGCGGATAGGTCGGATCCGTTGGCGGCCAACCTGTTACGCGACTCGATCGGGGCGCAGCTGACCGACGCCGAGGTCGATCGGCTGCGTGATGTCATCGAGTCGGTGGGCGCCCTGGCCGCGGCCGAGCGACGCATCGCCGAGCTGACGCAACGGGCACTGGCCGCGCTGGCGGCCGCGCCCATCAACGCGCCGGCCAAGGCCGGATTGTCCGAGCTGGCCAGAATGGCCACCGACCGGTCCGCCTGAGCCGATGACGACGCCGACGCACAGCCCGCCGTCCGACACGCCGGCAACGGAACCGCCTGGCGGTGGGTGGTTTTCGCGGCTGCACGCATTCACCACCACCGCGCAGTCCCGGCCGGCGAAACTGGGAATGCTCGGTTCGGTCCTGATCGGCGTGGGCGGCCTGGGTGCGGGCAGCACCCGGCAACACGACCCGCTGCTGGAGTCAATCCATATGTCGTGGCTGCGTTTTGGCCACGGCCTGGTGTTGTCGTCGGTGGTGTTGTGGATGGGCGTGGGCCTCATGCTGATCGCATGGCTGGGGCTGGGCCAACGCGTACTAGCCGGCGAAATGACCGAGTTCATGATGAAGGTCACCACCGGCTTCTGGCTGGCGCCGCTGCTGCTGTCGGTGCCCGTCTTCAGCCGGGACACCTATTCGTATCTGGCCCAGGGCGCCCTGCTGCGTGATGGCCTGGATCCCTATGCCGTCGGACCGGTCGCCAACCCGAACAACCTGCTGGACAACGTAAGTCCCATCTGGACGATCACCACCGCCCCCTATGGTCCGGCGTTCATTCTGGTGGCCAAACTCGTCACGATGCTCGTCGGCAACAACGTGGTGGCCGGAACGGCGCTGCTGCGGCTGTGCATGCTGCCGGGGCTGGCCCTGCTGATCTGGGCCACCCCGCGATTGGCCCGCCACCTGGGCACCAACGGCTCGACGGCCTTGTGGATCTGTGTGCTCAACCCGCTCGTGCTCATCCATCTGATGGGTGGGGTGCACAACGAGATGCTGATGGTGGGACTGATGGCAGCCGGCATCGCGCTGAGCTTCGCCGGCCGCCACGTCCTCGGCACTTCGCTGATCACGGTGGCGATCGCGGTCAAGGCCACCGCCGGGATCGCCCTGCCGTTCATGGTGTGGGTGTGGACGCGGCATCTGCGCGACCGCCGCGGGTACCGGCCGGCCTGGGCGTTCGCGGCGGCCACCGCGATATCGCTGCTGGTCTTCGCCGTCGTGTTCGGCATCCTGTCGGCGGTGGCGGGCGTGGGCCTGGGGTGGCTTACGGCACTGGCCGGGTCCGTGAAGATCATCAACTGGCTGACCGTGCCGACCGCGGCCGCAAACATCATCCACGCCGTGTTCAGCGGCTTCTTCGCGGTGCACTTCTACCCCTTGCTGCGCATCACCCGCTTCATCGGGATCGCGATCATCGCGGTGTCGCTGCCCCTGCTGTGGTGGCGGTTCCGGCGTGACGACCGGGCCGCCCTGACCGGCATCGCCTACTCGATGCTGGTGGTGGTGCTCTTCGTCCCCGCGGCTCTGCCGTGGTACTACTCCTGGCCGCTGGCGGTGGTGGCCCCGCTCGCGCAGTCCCGGCGGGCCGTCGCGATCATCGCCGGCCTGTCGACGTGGGTGATGGTGATCTTCAAACCCGATGGCTCGCACGGGATGTACTCGTGGCTGCATTTCTCGCTGGCCACCGCCTGCGCGCTGTTCGCCTGGTACAGCCTCTACCGTGCCCCCGACGAGCGGGCCGGCATAACCGAGGAAGCCGCCGCTCAGTAAGCCCTCAGCAAGCCATCGCCTGTGCCCGACGCACGACTTCCCGAGCCTGGTGCGCGTGCAGGGCGTCGACGGGGCGGGCGTTGCTGATGGCATCCCGGCTGCCGTCGTGCGTGATCGTCAGCGACGGATCGGGGGTGAACAACCACCGCACGATCTCGGTGTCGTGGTAGCCGCCGTCGTGCAGGATCGTCAACAGTCCCGGCAGGCTCTTGACCACCTCACCGGACTTGGTGAAGAACACCTGGGGCACCACCAGGCCGCCCTCGCGCTTGACCGCGACCAGGTGACCTTCCCGCAGTTGCTGCTGGACCTTGCTGACCGAAATCCGGAGCAATTCGGCGACCCGCGGCAGGTCGTAGGTGGGCTCGTCGGGATCCAGAACATCGTCGCCGGCAGGAACACTGCTCACCCGCGCAAGTGTAGGCCCTGGCACGCGGATTGAACCCGTGTTCTGACGCCCAATCACACCGTCACCCCTACGATGGCCCCGTGGCCGAAGCCGAATCGCCCGACTCTCCCCCAGGCCACTACGCGGCCGGTGGCGCCCCCACCCCGGGCCGCCCCGGCCCGCATCGTCGCCGGGCAGACCCCGGGACGCGAGACCCCTTGGACAGCGCATTGCTGGATGGCCGCTACCTGGTGCAGTCCAAGATCGCCAGCGGCGGCACGTCAACCGTGTACCGCGGCCTCGACACGCGGCTCGACCGCCCCGTCGCGGTGAAGGTGATGGATTCGCGCTACGCCGGCGACGATCAGTTCCTGACCCGCTTTCAGCGCGAGGCCCGCACGGTCGCAAGGCTGAAAGACCCCGGCCTGGTCGCGGTCTACGACCAGGGCTTGGACGGTCGGCACCCTTTCTTGGTGATGGAGCTCATCGAGGGCGGCACGCTGCGCGAGCTGCTGGCCGAGCGCGGGCCGATGCCGCCCTATGCCGTGGCCGCGGTGCTGCGCCCGGTGCTGGGCGGACTCGCCGCCGCACACCGGGCCGGTCTGGTCCATCGCGACGTCAAGCCCGAGAACGTGCTGATCTCCGACGACGGCGACGTGAAGATCGCTGATTTCGGTTTGGTCCGTGCCGTCGCGGCCGCTGGAATCACCTCCACGAGCGTAATTTTGGGAACGGCGGCCTACCTGTCGCCCGAGCAGGTGCGCCACGGCGACGCCAGCCCCCGCAGCGACGTGTACTCCGCCGGGATTCTCACCTACGAGCTGCTGACCGGGCGCACCCCGTTCACCGGCGACTCAGCGTTGTCGATCGCCTACCAGCGGCTGGACACCGATGTGCCGTCGCCCGGTGCCGCGATCGACGGTGTGCCCCCGCAGTTCGACGAGTTCGTGCGGCGCGCGACCGCGCGCGATCCGGGCGACCGGTACGCCGACGCCATCGAGATGGGGGCCGAGCTCGACGCGATCGCCGAAGAACTTGCGCTGCCGGACTTTCGGGTCCCGGCGCCGCGCAACTCCGCGCAGCACCGGTCGGCGGCCCTGCAACACAGCCGAACGAGCCCGCGCCCGGCCGCCGCCGCGCCGCCCGCGGCCGCACCGGTCCGCCACCCCACCCGCCAGTTGACGCGCGGCCCCGAGGAATGGTCCGAGCCGCAGCACCCGCCACACTCCGACGACGAGCCCGACGACTACGAATACCAGCCCGTCACAGGGGAATTCGCCGGCATTCCGATCAGCGAATTCGCGTACGCCCGGCAGCACGGCCGGCGCATGGTGCTGGTCTGGGTGGCGCTGGTGCTGGCGCTGACCGGGCTGGTCGCCACCGCGGCGTGGACGATCGGGACCAACCTGAACGGGCTGATGGGGGGCTAGGAGCCTGCTGAATTAGTGGTGTTTGGGGCGAGGCGCCTCGAGCCGTCTTGCGGCGTTGTGGAAGTCAGACCCTGAGGTCGACAGGAGAGGTCGCCCCGCCGGTTTGAGAGTGGCACGG
>NZ_JACKUR010000014.1:0-323736 GCF_025822865.1 Mycobacterium paraffinicum
GCCCACAACGACGACCCCAAACCGTACGTATGGACCGCCACCGCCGAATCCATCCTCGCCAAGGTTGCGCGCGGACGGATCGCACTCGAAAAAGTCAGCTAAATACAGGACACACCACTAGTTCTTCAGCATCGGGATGCTGATAGGTGTTCATCATGTCGACCACGACCACGGCAGTATCGCTCATGATGGAGGGGATACCCGGCGGCCGCGGGTTGACACAGGTCAGGCGACAATGGAAGGGCGATGGACTTTTACAACGCTTACAGCCAGGGCTTTGTCCGGGTCGCCGCGTGCACGCATCACACCACGCTCGGTGACCCGGCGGCCAACGCGGAGTCGGTGCTGCGGTTGGCGCAGGCCTGTCACGACGACGGCGCCGCGCTGGCCGTGTTCCCGGAGTTGACGTTGTCCGGGTACTCCCTCGAGGACATCGTGATGCAGGACCTGTTGCTCGACGACGTCGCAGCCGCCATCGAGAGCATCGTCGGGTCCTCGACCGATCTGCTGCCGGTTCTGGTCGTCGGTGCCCCACTGCGCTACCGCCACCGCATCTACAACACCGCGGTGGTCATCCACCGTGGCACGGTGCTCGGGGTGGTGCCGAAGTCCTACCTGCCCACCTACCGGGAGTTCTACGAGCGGCGCCAGCTCGCGGCCGGAGACGACGAGCGCGGCACCATCCGGATCTGTGACGCCGACGTCCCGTTCGGCCCGGACCTGTTGTTCGCCGCATCGGATGTGCCCGATTTCGTGCTGCACGTCGAAATCTGCGAGGACATGTTCGTGCCGATTCCGCCCAGCGCGGAAGCGGCGCTGGCGGGCGCGACGGTGCTGGCCAACCTGTCCGGCAGCCCGATCACGATCGGCCGTGCCGAGGACCGCTGCCTGTTGGCCCGTTCGGCGTCGGCGCGGTGCCTGGCCGCCTACGTCTACGCCGCCGCGGGCGAGGGAGAGTCGACCACCGATCTGGCCTGGGACGGTCAGACCATGGTGTGGGAGAACGGCGAACTGCTGGCCTCATCCGAGCGCTTTCCGAAAGGGGAGCGATACAGCATCGCCGACGTCGACATCGACCTGCTGCGCTCGGAACGGCTGCGCATGGGGACATTCGACGACAACCGGCGCCACCACCGCGGGTCGGCCGAGTCGTTCCGGCACATCGACTTTCGGCTGGACCCGCCCGACGGCGATATCGGACTGCGCCGCGACATCGAGCGCTTCCCGTTCGTCCCCGCCGATCCGCAACGCCTGGAACAGGATTGCTACGAGGCCTACAACATCCAGGTGTCCGGGCTGGAGCAGCGGCTGCGGGCGCTGAACTACCCGAAGATCGTCATCGGGATTTCCGGTGGCCTGGACTCGACCCACGCGTTGATCGTCGCCGCACGGGCGATGGACCGCGAAGAGCGGCCGCGCAGCGACATTTTGGCGTTCACGCTGCCCGGGTTCGCGACGGGCGATCGCACCAAACGCAACGCGATCGAGCTGTGCCGCGCACTCGGGGTCACCTTCTCCGAAATCGACATCACCGAGACCGCAATGGTGATGTTCAAGGAGATCGACCATCCGTTCGGGCGCGGGGAGAAGGTTTACGACGTCACCTTCGAGAACGTGCAGGCGGGCCTGCGCACCGACTACCTGTTCCGGCTGGCCAACCAGCGTGGCGGCATCGTGCTCGGCACCGGTGACCTTTCCGAGATCGGGCTGGGCTGGTCGACTTACGGGGTGGGCGACCAGATGTCGCACTACAACGTCAATGGGGGCGTCCCGAAGACGCTCATCCAGCACCTGATCCGTTGGGTCATCTCGTCCGGGCAGTTCGAGTCCGACGTCACCGACGTGCTGCAGTCGGTGCTGGACACCGAGATCTCCCCGGAGCTCGTACCGAAGGGCGAAGAGGAAGAGCTGCAGAGCAGCGAGGACAAGGTCGGACCGTATGCCCTGCAGGACTTCTCGCTGTTCCACGTGCTGCGCTACGGTTTCCGGCCGTCGAAGATCGCGTTCCTGGCGTGGCACGCGTGGAGCGACCCCGAGCGCGGGAACTGGCCGCCGGGATTCCCCGCCGACAAGCGACCGGTGTACTCGCTCAAGGAGATTCGGCATTGGCTCGGCGTCTTCGTGCAGCGGTTCTACTCTTTCAGCCAGTTCAAGCGCTCGGCATTGCCCAACGGCCCCAAGGTGTCGCACGGTGGTGCGCTGTCACCGCGCGGTGATTGGCGTGCCCCGTCGGATATGTCCGCGCGCATCTGGCTCGACGAGATCGAGCGGCAAATTCCCGAGGAGTAGCACGCTCCGAGCCCGCCCGGGATCGCCGGACGGGCCCCGAGCGTCCGCTCACGCCCTCGCGCGGCGCCAGCCCTGGTACTGCAACTCCGCGAAAACCAGCGTGTAGGCGCCCGCGGCCAGATTCAACGCGACGCCGGCCGAGGTCAGCGGGAAGGCATCCGCGAGCACCAGGACGACGGAGGCCACCGTGTAGGCCACATTGGCGATGATGACGCCCATACCGGCGCGCAGTACCGATCGCATCCTGGCGAGCCCGAACACGAGCACGCCGTAGCCGATCAAGAACGCGGCCATGGTGTACTCGAACGCCGTCGTGGTGCCCGAGAGCTCGGCGAGCCGGCCGGCCAGCGGGATACCGGCCAGGCCGACCACCCCGCTGATGGCGGCGTCGGCGCGCATGGCCAGGCGAAGCAGGCCGTCCCGGGTGCTAGTGCGGTCGATGGTGGTGGCGGACATTGATGTTCCTTTCGTCGATGGCTGACAACGGTCGCCACTGACGCTGCTCGCAAACCACTGCCAGATCGACGCCAGACGCTGCCAACCACTGCCAACCGCAGGTCAGGCGGGTCGGGTCGGCCCGTCGGCTCAGCGTTCGTACGTTCCGGTCAGCACACCGCGGGCCAGCACGTGCCCACCGATCGCGGCGAGCAGCGCCTTGGCCGTGGCGATGCTGTCCGGCACCTCCTGATCGATCGCCAAAAGGTGGAATCGGTAGTGGTGCGGGCCGTGGCCGGGGATCGGGCGCGGCCCGGCGTAGCCGCGGTGGCCCAGATCGGCGCGCAGGCACCGGATGCCTGCCGCGTCCGGTTGCAACCCGCCGGTATCGAGGGCGTCCAGCGTCGGCTCGATCACCGCGACGGTGTGCAGCAGCGGGCGGGGCAGCGGCACGTCGACGTCGTCGATGATGAGCACCAGCTGCCGGGTTCCCGGCGGCGGTGCGCTCCACCGCAACGGCGGCGAGACATTGTCCCCGACGCCCTTGCCGGCGCTGGAGGTCGGCATGCCGCCGCCATCGGCGAACGCGGTGCTGCTGAGGCTGATGGAGGCGGGCGCATCGAACGCCGGCCCGGCGAGGGGACTTCGGTGCGCGCCGGCGCGTACGCCACGCAGCAGCCGGCCCGGCAGCGCCGTCATGCGCCGCTGCCCGCGCCGCGAATCGCGACGGTGGGCGACCGCAGGAGTTCACCCAATTCGCCGGGAAGATAGCCCTGCTCGACCAACCGCGGCAGCACGCCGCCGCTTTCGATGATGTCGAGGAGGAGCCCGGGGAGCTTGGGGACGCGTCCGGATGCCCCCGTGGTGTCGTTGCGCCAGATGCCGCAGGTCAGGTCGAAGGTTCCCGTGTCGCCCTCGTGGAAAACGCTGGTGGCGTCGGGCACGGTCATCGCCGGGAGCCCGGCGTTGACCGCGTTGCGAAAGAACAAGGAGTTGAACTCCTCGGCGACCAGTCCCGCGATACCGAGCTCGACGAAGAGGGCCCCCACCGGCCGGGAGGATCCGAGCCCGAAGTTCCTGCCCGCCACGACGATGTCACCCCGGGACACCTGGTCGGTCCAACCCGGGCGGACCTGGTAGAAGACGTGCCTGGCCGCTTCCGACGGATCCATCTTCATCGCGAAGGCCGGGTACATGGCGTCGGTGTTGAGGTTGTCTCCGAACACCCAGACCTTGCCGCGAAACTCCACGGTCATGCCGTCACACTCCTTGGGTCGGTGATGTAGCCGGTGATCGCCGACGCGGCGACGGTTGCCGGTGATGCCATGAAGATCTCCGCCTCGGTGCTGCCCATGCGCCCGGTGAAGTTGCGGGTGCTCGAGGTGATGCAAACCTCCCCGGGACCGACCACACCCATGTGGTAGCCGAAACAGGCGCCGCAGGTGGAGTTGGTGATGACGGCACCCGCGTCGGCCAGGTCCTGCAAGTACCCCAGCTGCATGGCGTCCCGGTACACCGCCTGGGAGGCGGGCGTGACCAACAGGCGCACACCCGGTGCGACGGACTTGCCGCGCACCACCCGTGCGGCGATCGCGAGGTCCTCGAGCTGTCCGTTCGCGCACGAGCCGATAAACGCCTGGTCGACCTTGTGGCGGTCCAGCCGGGAGACGGGCAGCCCGTTGCGGCTGACCGTTCCCGGCCGCGCCACGTAGGGCTCCAGTGTCGCCAGGTCGACGCGGCGGATCTCTTGGTATCCGGCATCGGAATCCGGTGTGACGGAGCCGTACTCGGTAACGCCACGGTCGTCGAGAAACGACGTCAATACGTCGTCGGGCTCGAACGTGGCGAAGTCGGCGGAAACCTCGGCGCACTGGGTCGCGATGGTGCGCCGGTCATGCATCGGAATGCCGGCCAGGCCGGTGCCACCGAATTCCAGGTTGCGGTTCGGGGCATCGCCGTACTCGTTGGCGATATGCAAGAAGATGTCTTTTCCGCTGACGGTCTCGGGCTTGACGCCCTCGAGCTCATAGCGGATTGTGGGCGCGACCTGAAACCATGTCGTGCCGGTGCACATGATCGAATAGATCTCCGCGGGCCCGAGGCCCCGCGCGGCGGTGTTGTAAGCGCCCGCGGCGCAGGTGTGAGAGTCGGTGCAGGCCAAGATTTCTCCGGGCCGCGCCAGTCCGTTCTCGGCGATCACCTGATGGCAGATGCCGTGCCGGCCGACGTCGTAGAACCGTTCGATGCCGAAATCGGCGACGAACTGGCGGGCGCGCGGACCACCCGCGGCGTCTTTGATGGTCGGTGCGGGCACGGCGTGGTCCATGACGACCGCCAGCTTGTCGGGGTCGTGGATCCGGTTGGGCGTGATCCACATCGTGGCGAACTGCAGATCGATGAGCACGGTCATATCGACGTCGACCACCACCGTGTCACCCGCGGACACCGCATCGAGACCGGCCTTGCGGGCGAAGATCTTCTCGATGATCGTCATGCCCATGAGGGGTCCTTTCGGGCGTAGCGGGCGTCGCGTTCCAGCCAGTCGGCCATCCCCACCATGTTGAAGAAATCGGCGGGTGTGCTGGGGAGGTGGCCGGCGATGTCGGTGCCGTTCAGTTCGCAAAGGCTTTGCAACATAGCGAAAGTCGCCTGCATCAGCAGGTTGCTCGGGTGGATCGCGACGGCGTAGCCCAACTCTTGCAGCCGCGAGGCCGACTGCAGCGGCGTCATGCCACCGAGCACCTGGTTGATCAGCAGGGGAGCGTCGACTTCGCGCGCGATGCGCTCGATCTCGGCGGCGTCCTGCGGCGCCTCGACGAAGATGATGTCCGCGCCAGCCTGCGCATACCGGTTTGCGCGCTCGATGGCAGCGTCCAGGCCGAGGGGGGCCCGCACGTCGGTGCGGGCCACCACCAGCAGGTTGTCATCGGAGCGCGCGTCCAACGCCGCGGCCAGAGTCTGTTCGAACACCGCCGCGTCGACCACCTGTTTGTCGGGCAGGTGGCCGCAACGTTTCGGAAAGACCTGGTCCTCCAACTGAATTGCGGCCACCCCCGCCGCATCGTAGGAGCGAACGGTGCGCACCACGTTCATGGGCGCGCCGTAGCCGGTGTCGGCGTCGGCGATCAGAGGGACGTCATCCAGCGCGTCGGTGATCATCGCGGCCCGGCCGGCCATCTCGGTCGCGGTGACCAGCCCGATGTCGGGCAGGCCGAAGCCGGAGGCCGCCACGCCGGCGCCGGTCATGTACGCCGCGACGTGGCCGGTGCGTTTCGTCAGGTGCGCGGAGATGCCGTCGAAAACGCCTGGCGCGACGATGAGTTCACCGGTGCTGAGCGAGTCCTTCAGCCGTTGTCGGGCCGAGGTGGTGGGCATGACTTTCCTTTCAGTCCAGGGCGCCCGCGACCGGCGCCGCGAGCAGATCCGTCAGCTGTTCGGCGTCGTCGAGGTCGTCGAGGTTGACCACCGCGCGCTCGATCGCTTCGGCGCGCGACCGGCTGGTCACCCGGTCGGCGAGCGAGTGGAACTTCGCGACGAGTTCGTCGTTGGTGACGGGGTCGTTGGGCGCGCCGTGCGGCAAGGCCACGCGGGCGCGGTGCACCGCACCGTCACGGGTGGTCACCGCGACGTCGGTGCGGAATCTTTCGGCGAAGTCGGCGTGGGTGAGCGATTCGTCCAGGTGCACCGTCGTCGCCGCGATGAGCGACCAGATGTCGTCGGAATCGAGGCGGGCGGGGGTGAACTGCTCGGGCAGCACGTTGCCGTCGAGTAGCGCCGCGGCGGTTGCATAGCCGATGTTCATCTGGGCACCGATCGGGGGCAGCGGTCTCTCCGGTTGCCACCAGCCGTGCTTGTAGACGGTCTCGCCGACGACGATGTCGATTTTCGAAATATCCCGGGGTGCAAGGGATTCACGCAGCCGCCTGGCGGCATCGATCGCTGCGTGCACCCCACCCATCGCGGCGTAGGACTTGACCATGATGATGGTGGTCTCCCACCGTTGGCCGAGTTCGCCGGTCAGCGGCGCGGCGTCGGGGTGGTGGCCCTCGCCGAAAACGCTGAGAAACCCGCCATATTCGCGCTCGAACACCCGCTTGATGCCGGTGTAACCGGCCGCCGCCAGTCCCGCCGCGTAGAAGCCGTTGCGCGCCGCCAAGCCGTGGTGCATGCGCTTGCTCATGGCCTCGTGCTGGGCGGCCATCAGACCTGCCGACTGGGTGCCGGCCAGCCCGAGGGCGTCCTCCAGTTGCGCCGGCGCCAGCCCGCGTAACTTTCCGGACGCCATTGCCGCGGCGTGCGTGCCGAAAACTGACCCCGAGTGCCAGCCGCGGTCGAGCATTTGGGTGCCGTGCAGCGTGTAGCCGACACGCGGACCCACCTCGAAGCCGGCGACCGCGGCGAGCAGGAGGTCGGCACCGGTCGAGGGGTACGGCCGCGTGGACGCCGTTGACAGCAGCGCGGGAATCAGCAGCGAGCAGCTGTGCAGCGGGGCAAGGGGATGAAAGTCGTCGAGCTCGAAGCCCTGGATGAAGGTGCCGTTGAGTATCGCGGCCGCGGGCGCCCCGGTGGCGCGTCCGGTGCCGATGACGACGGTGTCGCCGGGGCCTTCCAGCGCGAGGACAGCGTCGGTCGCGATTCGTGACCACGGCAGTTGCGCCCCGACGAGCGCACAGCCGATGCCGTCCAGGAGCAGGTGTTTCGCACGGTCGAGGACGGGACGCGGGACGTCGTCGAGCGTGAGACCGGAGACCCAGGTCGCAAGCCGCCCGGTCGGTCCGTCCGGGTCGGTGGCGGCCGGTGCGGTCATTGGATCTCCTGGGCTCCGATAGTTGTTATATACATATAACAACCGGTCGGGCTACGCAAGGGAGTTCGTGTGGAAGCATTGACGACCGTGCAGCAGCGCAAAGGTGGGCCGGTCTCAGCGGCGGCCGGCGTGCCGCTGCACCGGCAGCTGTTCTTGGTGCTGCACGACGAGATCGATCGTGGCGTCATCGCCCCCGGCGACGCGTTGCCCACCGAGCAGACCCTGTGCGATCAGTTCGGCGTATCGCGCATCACCGTGCGCCGGGCCCTGGCGGACCTGGCCGAGCAGGGATACATCGAGCGCAGGCACGGCGTCGGATCGTTCGTGCGGCCGCACGGACCGGCGGATGTCTCGGGTGTTCTGGCGTCCGGGCGTTCCTTCATGCAGGGGCTGCGACAGACGCAATTCGAAACCAAGGTCGACGTCGTCGAGCTGGGGAAGCGCCGTCCCCCGAGGGCCATCGGCGAGGCGTTGGAAACTCCCGGCGAGCTGCTGCAGATCGTGCGGGTGCGGCGCCAGCGCCGGACCGATGAGCCATTGATGGTGACCGAAGCCTGGCTGCCACTGGAATGGGCCGACGTGCTGGCCGAGCGGGAGTTGCGGCGCAGGCCGCTTTACGAGCTGTTATCGGACGGGGGCGTCGTCGTGGACCGCGTGCTGCACGAGGTCACGGCCGAGATCGCCGGACCGCGCCACGCGCACCTGCTCGGCACGGCCATCGGCGCCGCGCTGCTGCGCGTCAACCGCCTGTCGTTCGTGACTGAAGCGCCGCATCACTACGTGTCGACCGTGTTGTCGCCGAGCCGCAGCCGTGTCCTGTTCAGCCAGACGGCGGAGGAGATGGAGACCGGCAACGGCCTGAGAATCGCCCACGACGTCGGCGGGGACACCGGCTAGCGGGCGTCGTGCAGCGCCACGTCGATCGCTCGGGCGTCCGGTGCGCAATTGCCGGCGCCCGGCACTAGCGTCGCCAGGGCGCCCGCGGCGCAGGCGCGCCGCAACGCGCGCAGCCGCTGGGCAGGCGAACCGGGATGGGGCGGCCAGCTGCCGGCCAGCACCCCGGCGAACACGTCGCCGGCCCCGGTGGTGTCAACCGGGGCCACCGCGGGAGCCGGCACCAGGAATTCGCCGTCGACGCCGATGTACCGGGCGCCGCGCGAACCCAGCGTGGTCACCAGGTGACTGGGCCGCCACGGCCACTCATTGGCCTCGGTTTCGTTGGCGATCACCACATCGGCCGCGGCCGCCAGCTCGGCCAGCGAGTCCGGGTTCCGGCCGGTCGGCGATGCGTTGACAATGACGACCGCCCCGGCCGAACGGGCCTGCTGCGCCGCAGTCACCGCCGCCCGCACCGGAATTTCCAGCTGCGTCAATAACACATCGCAGCCGGCGATGACGCTTCGGACGGCGGTGGCATCCAGCGCCAGCCGATCGTTGGCGCCCGGCGCGACCACGATGGTGTTCTCGGCGTCGGCGTCAACGACGACGATCGCCGTGCCGCTCGGTCCGGGCGTTTCGGCGGTGGCGTCCAGGCCGACGCCATTGTCCAGCAGGTGAGCGCGCAAACGCCCGGCGGCCGGGTCATCGCCGATCGCGCCGACGAACTGCACCCGTGCGCCGGCACGCGCCGCCGCCACCGCCTGATTACCGCCCTTGCCGCCCGGAGCGTAGGTCAATGACGAGGCCAGCACCGTCTCGCCGGGGCGGGGAAGGGCATCGACGCGCATCGACAGGTCCATATTCACGCTGCCGACCACACAGACTCGTGCCATCACGTTGACGTTAGTCGTTCCAAGAGCCAAATCATCTGCGGTGCAAAGGATTTGGCGCGCACGTTAGCATGCGCATTCCTCACCGCGCCACGCCCCGAAACCCTCCCGGACCGCAACGCCTGCGATGACGAGTCCGACGGCCGGGTCCAGCCACCAGCCGGCCGGCCACACGGCGATGACGGCCAGCGTCGCAAGCACCGCGGCGGATTGCGCGGCACACAAATAGTTTTGCGTTCCCTCCCCGGCAGTGGCCCGCGATTCCAGGCGCCTGCCAAGCCGCTGCTTGGCCCATCCCAGAAGCGGCATCAGGACCAGCGCGACGGCGGTCAGGGCGATCCCGATCAGCGTCGTCTCGGGGCGCGCCCCGGTAAGCAGATTCCGGACCGATTCGACGGCGATGTAGGGCGCGATGAGCCAGAACGAAATGGCCACCCCGCGTTGCGCCCGGCGCTCCGAAGCCTCCGACAGGGTGCGCGAACCCGTGAACCGCCATACGACGATCACGCTCGCCAGGCCCTCCACCGCGCTACCCAGCGCCCAGCCGATCAGCGAGATGGATCCGGCGACGAACCCTTGCCACAGGCCGAGCGCGCCCTCCGCGCACATCCACAGCAGGCTCGCCCACGCCAGCCATCGCGCGAACCGCGCGGCCCGTACCCACTCGGCGTCGCGATCGGCGCGTTGCATGGTTGTCACCTCGGTCGCCCCGCAACCGCAACCCTCCGCGCACCCATCGCTCATAGCGCCAAGCATAAGTGGGCTCCATTGGCTGAAGAAAGGCGCGGCCGGCGTTGGCGTCGAATGCTTTGGCGCAATCGCCCATATCTCGAGACACGCGCGCTAGTGTGCTGCGTGAGCGATGCTGCGTGTCCGAGGAAGGGCGAAGTCGAGTGACATCGAGCGAGCTAAGAGACGCTGAGCCGGCTTCCAACACCACACCGGAACATGCCGCGGGGCAGGCTCCGGCCGACATGCCTGTGACAGAGCAGGGCCAGGCCCGCAAGCGCCATAAGTTTCGCCGCCGTCGGCTTTTCCGGCTGGGCCTGCAATCCAAGCTGCTGCTGACATTGCTCGTCTGCAGCATCCTGTCCATCGGGGTGATCGCCTTCATCGGGGCGTCGTCGGGCCGCAACGCGCTGCGCCAAGTCGAGTCCGAGCGACTCACCGAACTGCGCGAGTCCCAGGCGCGGCAGGTGCAGTCGCTTTTCAAAGAGGTGACGAATTCCCTGATCGTCTACAGCGGCGGCTTCAGCATTGTCGAGGCGACGACCGCTTTCACCGACGGCTTCGCGCAGTTGTCCAACGCGACGATCACGCCGCCCCAGCAGCAGGCGCTCGTCAACTACTACGACAACAACATGATCAAACCGATCAAGCAGATCACCGGCGAGGAACTCGATCGCAACGCGATATTCCCGAGTTCCAACGCGCAGAAGTACCTTCAGGCGAATTACACCGCGCCGAACCCATCGATCGCCGAGGCGAGGAAGGTTGAGGACGCCGGCGACGGCAGCGCGTGGTCGGCCGCCAGCGCCCGTTACGGCTTCTACATGCGCAACATCGTCACCCGGTTCGAATACCCCGATGCGCTGTTGCTGGACATGCAGGGCAATGTCGTCTTTTCGGTGAACAAGGGACCCGACCTCGGCACCAATATTCTCACCGGCCCGTACCGGGAATCCAATCTGCGCGAGGCATACCAGAAAGCGTTGCGCTCCAACGATGTCGACTTCGTCTGGATCACCGACTTCCAGCCCTACCAACCGCAGCTCGACACCCCCACCGCGTGGGTGGTGTCCCCAGTGGGAATGAACGGCAAATTGAACGGCGTCATGGCCCTGCCGCTGCCGATCTCGAAGATCAACAAGATCATGACCGCCGACAAGCACTGGGAGGCCGCCGGTATGGGGCCGGCAACGGAGACGTATCTGGCCGGCCCCGACAACCTGATGCGTTCCGACTCAAGGCTTTTCCTGGAGGACCCGGCCGAATACAAGCGCGAGGCCGTGGCATCGGGCACCCCGTCCGACGTCGTGGAGGAGGCGATCCGGCTAGGTGGTACGACGCTGGTACAGCCGGTCCCGACCGCGGGCCTGCGCGCCGCCCAACGCGGACAGACCGGGGTCGTGAGTGCCACCGACTACCTGGGCAACCGGGAGTTGGAGGCCTACGCCCCACTGACCGTGCCGAACTCCGATCTGCACTGGTCAATTCTGGCGACGCGGGACAACTCCGATGCCTTTGCGCGGCTGGGCAGGTTCAGCAGGACGCTGGTGCTGACGGTGGCAGTCATGATCTTCACCATCTGCGTGGCCTCGATGGTATTGGCCCAGCTGATGTTGCGGCCGATCCGCCGGCTGCAGGCCGGTACGCAGAAGATCAGCTCCGGCGACTACGAGGTCAACATCCCGGTCAAGACACGCGACGAAATCGGTGAGCTGACTTCGGCTTTCAATGAGATGAGCCGAAATCTCGCGATCAAGGAGGAGTTACTCAACGAGCAGCGCCGGGAGAACGACCGCCTGTTGCTGGCGCTCATGCCCGAGTCTGTCGTCCAGCGGTATCGCGAGGGTCAGCAGACCATCGCGGAGGAACACCAGGACGTGGCCATCATCTTCGCCGAGGTCGTCGGGCTCGACGAGGTTTCCGTGGATGTGTCCGGCGACGAGTTGGTCGGGATCGTCGACGAACTGTTCCGGCAGTTCGATTCGGCAGCCGAATCGCTCGGCGTCGAACGGATCCGCACGTTCCACAATGGCTATCTCGCCAGCTGCGGTGTGGTCACGCCACGGCTGGACAGCATTCACCGCAGCGTCGACTTCGCCGTCGAAATGCGCCACATCATCGAGCGATTCAACAATCAAACCGGTCACGAGCTGCGGCTCCGCGTGGGCATCAACACCGGGAACGTCATCAGCGGACTGGTCGGCCGCTCGGGGCTCGTCTACGACATGTGGGGCGCCGCGGTGAGTCTGGCCTACCAAATGCAGAGTGGCGCAAACCAATCGGGGATTTACGTCACCTCGCAGGTTTATGAGGCGATGCGTGACGTGCGGCAGTTCACGCCAGCCGGCACCATCTCGGTCGGTGGAACCGACCAGGCGATATACCGGTTGTCGGAGCGATCATGAACTTGTTCGGATCATCGTGGTTCTACTGGGCCATCGGCATCGCGCTCGGATTCCCGGTCGCTTTGATTCTGCTCACCGAGGTGCACCGCGCGCTGGTCCGGCGACACAGCCATTTGGCCAGGCAGGCAAGCCTGTTGCGGAACTACCTGCTGCCACTGGGTGCGCTGTTGCTGCTGCTCGTCAAGGCTTCGCAGGTGTCGGCCGGAGATGGTTCGGTACGGATCCTCACCACGGTGTTCGGCCTGCTGGTCCTGGTGCTGGTGCTGTCGGCCCTGAACGCCACCGTGTTCGAGGGCGCGCCCGAAGAAAGCTGGCGCAAACGACTGCCCGCCATCTTCATCGACGTCGCCCGCTTCGGAGTGATCGGCGTCGGCCTGGCGCTGATGCTGTCGTTCATCTGGGGCGTTCGGATCGGTGGGTTGTTCACCGCACTGGGCATCACGTCGGTGGTCATCGGCCTGATGCTGCAGAACTCCGTCGGCCAGATCGTGTCCGGCTTGTTCATGCTGTTCGAGCAGCCGTTCCGGATCAACGATTGGCTGGACACCGGAACGGCACGGGGGCGCGTCGTCGAAGTCAACTGGCGCTCCGTACACATCGACACCGGCAGCGGCATCCGCATCATGCCCAACTCGATGCTGGCCGGCACCTCGTTCACAAATCTCAGTCGCCCGTCCCGCGCGTACGACTGCGCGATCACCACCAAATTCGCGGCCGGCGATCCGCCGGACAAGGTGTGCGCAATGCTCAGCCGCGTCGCCGCCGCACTGCCGGCCCGCAAACCCGAAACCGCGCCAACCACGGTCGCTCTGGGCGGGGCCCAGTACCGCACGACCATCAGGCTGATCTCGCCTGCCGACGCCGAAACCACCGAAGCGATCTTCCTGCGCTGGGTTTGGTACGCCGCCCGGCGGGCGCGCCTGCGGCTCGACGGGGCGGACGACAACTACTCCACCAAGCAGCGGGTGGAGAAAGCGTTGCGCACGGTGGTGGCGCCGGCGTTGCGACTGAGTCACACCGACCAGCAATCGCTGGTGCCGTACGCGAAGCTCGTCCGCTACGGTGCCGACGAAATCATGGAGTCCGCCGGCCAGGTGTCGCCCGGGATGACCTTCTTGGTCGCCGGCCGGGTGCGGTTGACCGCGACCACCGAAGACGGTTCGGTGGTGCCGGTCAGCGTCCTCGACGAGGGATCGTTCCTGGGCCTGACCGCGCTGACCCGTCAGCCCAACCTCGCCGGCGCGTACGCACTGGACGAGGTGACGGCGCTGCAGATCGATCGTGAGCACCTCGAGCACCTGGTGCTGCGTAAGCCATTGCTGCTCCAAGACTTAGGCCGACTGATCGACGAGCGGCAAGCCAAGGTTCGGCAGGTGACACGTCGGGACCGGGTCGGGCCGGCCGGCGTCGAGGCACAACGGTCGGCGAAACAGCTGGGCTGAACCCCCGCGCGGCCGAATCTCGATCGCGGGCACGTTACGCGCGCAGCGGATGCCGTAATACCCGGGCCGCCTCACCTGGCCAGTTAAGGCCCGATACCCTGGTTCAATGAGTCTGCAAGCACCATTCCTCAGCGGTGGGGGTCCCTCCCGCCCGCAGGGCAGGGGGACGGCTCAACAGCGCGAGTCTGACTTGCGCCGGGAGGTCCACAACGCCGCTCGCCGCGCCCGGGTCGCCTCCCGCGTCCTGGCCTTGCTGCCGACGGTCGCCAAGGACCAGGCGCTGCGGTCGGCGGCCGACGCGATATCGGCCCACACCGATTTGATCCTGTCGGCCAATGCCGAAGACCTCAGCGCCGCCGAAGCCTCCGGCACCCCGACCGCGATGCTCGACCGGTTGGCGCTGGACCCCGGACGTGTCCAGGGAATCGCCGCCGGCCTGCGTCAGGTCGCCGGGTTGCCCGACCCGGTCGGCGAGGTGCTGCGCGGCTACACCCTGCCCAACGGTTTGCATCTGCGGCAGCAGCGCGTGCCGCTCGGCGTCGTCGGCATGATCTACGAAGGCCGGCCCAACGTCACCGTCGACGCCTTCGGTCTGGCGCTCAAGTCGGGCAACGCCGTGTTGCTGCGCGGAAGTTCCTCGGCCGCGCGGTCCAACCAGGCGCTGGTGCAGGTGCTACGCGCTTCGCTGGTCAGCGAGGACCTGCCCGCCGATGCGGTGCAACTGCTTTCGGCCGCCGATCGCTCCACGGTTACGCACCTGATCCAGGCCCGCGGCCTGGTCGACGTAGTGATTCCGCGCGGGGGAGCCAGCCTGATCAACGCCGTGGTCCGCGACGCGCAGGTACCCACCATCGAGACCGGCGTGGGCAACTGTCACGTGTACGTCCACGAGGGCGCCGACCTGGACCTGGCGGAACGGATCCTGCTGAACTCCAAGACCCGTCGGCCCAGCGTCTGCAACGCCGCCGAGACGCTGTTGGTCGATGCCGCCATCGCCAAGAAGGCGCTGCCCCGATTGGTGACCGCCCTCGAGGATGCCGGCGTGACCGTGCACGGCGGGTTCTCGGCGGACGCGGGGGAGGACGACCTGCGCCGTGAGTACCTGTCGATGGACATCGCGGTCGCGGTGGTCGACGGCATCGACGCCGCGATCGCCCACATCAACGAGTACGGCACCGGGCACACCGAGGCCATCGTCACCAGCAATATGGCTGCGGCGCAACGGTTCAGCGACGGCGTCGACGCCGCCGCGGTGATGATCAACGCATCGACGGCGTTCACCGACGGTGAGCAGTTCGGTTTCGGCGCCGAAATCGGCATCTCCACCCAGAAATTGCATGCGCGCGGCCCAATGGGGCTGCCGGAATTGACCTCGACCAAGTGGATCGCGTGGGGTGACGGGCAAATCCGCCCCGCCTGACCGCGACGAAAAGTGCTTTAGGAGAACCGAGATAGTGAGCGTGCCCGCCCGGCCCAAGCCGCTGTTCGCCGACATCGACGACGTCTCGCGACGGTTGGCCGAGACCGGTTACCTGCCCGACACCGCCACCGCGACCGCGGTGTTCCTGGCCGACCGGCTGGGCAAACCGCTGCTGGTGGAGGGCCCCGCCGGTGTGGGCAAGACCGAGCTGGCCCGCGCCGTCGCCCAGGCGACCGGTTCCGGGCTGGTCCGCCTGCAGTGCTACGAGGGGGTGGACGAGGCTCGCGCGCTCTACGAGTGGAACCACGCCAAGCAGATACTTCGTATTCAGGCCGGCTCGGGAGACTGGGACCAGACCAAGGACGACGTCTTCAGCGAGGAGTTCCTGCTGCAGCGCCCGCTGCTGACCGCCATCCGGCGCACCGAGCCCACGGTGCTGCTGATCGACGAAACCGACAAGGCCGACATCGAAATCGAGGGCCTGCTGCTCGAGGTGCTGTCGGACTTCGCGGTGACCGTGCCCGAGCTGGGCACGATCACCGCCGAGCGGACACCGTTCGTCGTGCTGACCTCCAACGCCACCCGCGAACTGTCGGAGGCCCTCAAGCGTCGCTGCCTGTTCTTGCACATCGATTTTCCCAGCCCTGACCTGGAACGCCGCATCCTGTTATCGCGGGTGCCCGAGTTGCCCCAGCACCTCGCCGACGAACTGGTGCGCATCATCGGCGTGCTGCGTGGCATGCAACTCAAGAAACTGCCGTCCGTGGCCGAGACCATCGACTGGGGCCGGACGCTGCTCGCGCTGGGTCTGGACACCATTGACGACTCCGTCGTCGCCGCCACCCTGGGCGTGGTTCTCAAGCATCAGTCCGACCAGCAGCGCGCAACCGGCGAGCTCCGGTTGAACTAGGGACGCACCGATGGCCCCCCGCCGCATCCGACCCGCCCGGCCGCTCGCCCCGCACGGGCTGCCCGGCCACCTGGTTGGCTTCGTGGAAGCTCTTCGCGCGGTGGGCATTTCGGTGGGGCCTTCCGAAACCGTGGACGCCGGGCGGGTGATGGCCACCCTCGGCTTGGGCGATCGCGAGGTGTTACGCGAGGGCATCTCCTGCGCCGTGTTGCGCCGTCCCGAACACCGCGAGACCTACGACGCCATGTTCGACCTGTGGTTCCCCGCGGCCTTGGGTACGCGCGCGGTGGTGACCGACGAGGAGGCCGACGCGGCGGCGGACGACTCTTTGCCGCCCGACGACGTCGAGGCGATGCGCCAGATGCTGCTGGATCTACTCAACGAGAACCCCGAGCTCGCCGACATGGACCAGCGGCTGGTCGCGATGATCGCGCGCATCGTGGAGGCCTACGGCAAATACAGCTCCAGCCGCGGCCCGTCGTTCTCGTCGTACCAGGCGCTCAAGGCGATGGCCCTGGACGAGTTGGAGGGCAAGCTGCTGGCGGGGCTGCTCGCCCCGTACGGCGACGAACCCACGCCCACCCAGGAACAGATCGCCAAAGCGCTCGCCGCGCAACGGATCACCCAGTTGCGCAAGATGGTCGATGCCGAGACCAAACGACGCACCGCCGAACAACTCGGTCGCGACCACGTCCAGATGTACGGCATCCCACAGCTTTCCGAGAACGTCGAATTCCTGCGCGCCTCTGGCGAGCAGTTGCGCCAGATGCAACGGGTGGTGGCCCCGTTGGCCCGGACCCTGGCCACCCGGCTGGCGGCCCGGCGGCGACGCAGCCGCGCCGGGGTGATCGACCTGCGCAAGACCCTGCGCAAGTCGATGTCCACCGGCGGCGTGCCGATCGACGTGGTACTGGCCAAACCCCGCCCCGCGCGACCGGAACTGGTGGTGCTGTGCGACGTGTCCGGCTCCGTCGCCGGATTCAGCCACTTCACCCTGCTCCTGGTACACGCGCTGCGCCAACAATTCTCGCGGGTTCGGGTGTTCGCCTTCATCGACACCACCGACGAGGTGACCCACATGTTCGGGCCAGAAGCCGACCTGGCCGTGGCGATCCAGCGGATCACCCGCGAGGCCGGCGTCTACAGCCGCGACGGGCATTCCGACTACGGCAACGCGTTCGCGTCGTTCGTGCAGGCGTTCCCCAATGTCCTGTCGCCGCGCAGCTCGCTGCTGGTGCTCGGCGACGGCCGCACCAACTACCGCAACCCGGAGACCGAGCTGCTGGCCCACATGGTGACCGCCAGCCGGCACGCGCACTGGCTGAACCCTGAGCCCAAGCACCTGTGGGGCAGCGGCGACTCGGCGGTGCCGCGCTACCAAGAGGTCATCGCGATGCACGAATGCCGGTCGGCCAAGCAGCTCGCGGCGGTGATCGACCAGCTGTTGCTGGTCTGAGGCGGCGTTCGCCTCGCGTCACGCTGGCGTGACGCTCGAAGGCCAGAGCTGCGCCGGCGTGACGCTCGCGGGAGGCGGCCCGAGGAGGTGGGCGGCCGGCTGAGTAATCAAGCCGGATCGCCGCCTCAAGTAAGCTGGCAAATCGTGCAAAAGCAGCTGCGCAGGCTGGGAGTGATGGGTGGGACGTTCGATCCCATCCATTACGGGCACCTGGTTGCCGCCAGTGAGGTCGCCGACCTGTTCGACCTCGACGAAGTGGTGTTCGTGCCCAGCGGTCAGCCCTGGCAGAAGGACCGGCACGTTTCCGCCGCCGAGGACCGATATCTGATGACGGTGATCGCCACCGCCTCCAACCCCCGCTTCTCGGTGAGCCGGGTCGACATCGACCGCGCCGGGCCCACCTACACGAAGGACACCCTGCGGGACCTGCACGCCCTCAACCCCGATTCGCAGCTGCACTTCATCACCGGCGCCGACGCCCTGGCGTCCATCCTGTCCTGGCAGGGCTGGGAGGAGCTGTTTCAGTTGGCGCGGTTCGTCGGCGTCAGCCGGCCCGGCTACGAGCTGCGGCGTGAACACATCACCGGCGTGCTCGGCGAGCTGGCGGAGGACGTGCTGACGCTCGTCGAGATCCCGGCGCTGGCGATCTCGTCGACCGACTGCCGTCTGCGCGCCGAACAGCATCGGCCCCTGTGGTACTTGATGCCCGACGGCGTCGTGCAGTACGTCTCCAAGCGCCGGCTCTATCGCGGCGAACAATCGAAGGACACCGTGAGCCGATCAACCCTGCCCGCCGGGAACAACACATGACCGCGACCCAGGAGGCGATCGACATGGCGACCGTGGCCGCCGGCGCGGCCGCATCGAAGCTGGCCGACGATGTCGTCGTGATCGACGTGTCCGGCCAACTCGTCATCACCGACTGCTTCGTCATCGCCTCGGCGTCCAACGAGCGGCAGGTCAATGCCATCGTCGACGAGGTCGAGGAGAAGATGCGCAGGGCTGGCTACAAGCCGGCGCGCCGGGAGGGCACCCGGGAGGGCCGCTGGACGCTGCTGGACTACCGCGACATCGTCGTGCACATCCAGCACCAGGATGACCGCGACTTCTATGCCCTGGACCGGTTGTGGGGCGACTGCCCGGTCGTGCCCGTGGACCTGGCCGCGGTTCCCGACGAGTCGGCGGGCACGCAATGACCATTCGTCGCCTGATCATGTTGCGGCACGGGCAAACCGAGTTCAACGCCGGCAGCCGCATGCAGGGGCAGCTGGATTCCCAACTCAGCGAACTCGGGCGGGCGCAAGCGATCGCCGCCGCCGAGGTGCTCGGCAAGCTACAGCCGTTGCTCATCGTGTCGTCGGATCTGCATCGCGCCTACGACACGGCGATCCGGCTCGGCGAGCGGACCGGCCAGCCGATCCGCGTGGATCCCCGGTTGAGGGAAACCCATCTCGGCGACTGGCAGGGACTGACGCACACCGAGGTCGACACGCAGGCCCCCGGGGCCCGGCTGGCCTGGCGCGAAGACGCCACCTGGGCGCCCCATGGTGGCGAAAGTCGGGTCGACGTCGCCGCCCGCAGTGTGCCGTTGGTGACCGAACTGGTCTCCGGCGAGCCGGAATGGGGCGGCCCCCAGCACGCCGATCGGCCGGTGGTGCTGGTGGCCCACGGCGGGCTGATCGCCGCGCTGTCGGCCGCGCTGCTCAAGCTTCCGGTCGCCAACTGGCCGACGTTGGGCGGCATGGGCAACGCCAGCTGGGTGCAGCTTTCCGGCCATTCCGACGAATCCGGGGCGGGTTTCGACAGCATCCGCTGGCGCCTCGACGTGTGGAACGCTTCGGCGCAGGTGTCCAACGATGTCCTCTGATGCACGGCCCACCCTGCTGATCTTCGCCGACTCGCTGGCCTACTACGGGCCGACCGGCGGCCTGCCCGCCGACGATCCGCGCATATGGCCCAATGTCGTTGCCGCACAATTGGGTTGGGATGTCGAACTCATCGGTCGCATCGGCTGGACCTGCCGCGACATCTGGTGGGCGGCGACCCAGGACCCGCGCGCCTGGGCCGCGCTGCCCAGGGCCGGCGCCGTCATTTTCGCGACCGGCGGCATGGATTCGCTGCCGTCGGTGCTGCCGACCGCGCTGCGCGAACTGATCCGCTACGTGCGCCCGCCGCGAGTGCGGCGCTGGGTCCGCGACGGCTACGGCTGGCTGCAGCCCAGGCTCTCGCCGGTGGCCCGGTCCGCGCTGCCCGCGCACCTGAGCGCCGACTACCTCGAACAGACCCGCAGCGCAATCGATTTCAACCGCCCGGGCATTCCGATCGTGGCCTCGCTGCCGTCGGTGCATATCGCCGACACCTACGGCAGGGCCCACCATGGCCGCCCGGCGACCGCCGCGGCGATCACCGAGTGGGCGCAAACCCACGACGTTCCGCTGGTGGACCTCAAAGCGGCTGTCGCCGAGCACATCATGAGCGGACGCGGAAATCCCGACGGCATTCACTGGAATTTCGAAGCGCACCAGGCGGTTGCCGAGCTGATGCTGAAGGCCCTGGCCGAAGCCGGCGTTCCGACCGACAAGCCACGCGGGTAGCTCGATGTCCGTCCTGGTGGTGACCGATGCGTCGGCGCGCTTGCCGGCCGACTTGCTTCAGCAGTGGGCGATACGGGTTGTGCCGCTGCACATTCTGCTCGACGGCGTCGATCTGCGCGACGGCGTGGACCAGATCCCTGAAGACGTCTACAAGCGTCACGCCACCACCGCGGCGGCCACGCCCGCAGAACTGGCCGACGCCTACCAGCAGGCGCTGGCCGACAGCGGCGGGGACGGCGTGGTGGCGGTGCACATTTCGTCCGCACTGTCGGGCACCTGCGGCGCCGCCGAACGGACCGCCGCCGACCTGAACACCCACGTGCGGGTCGTCGACTCGAAGTCGACCGCCATGGGCACGGGCTTCATTGCGTTGGCCGCCGCACGGGCCGCGGCCGCCGGTGGCGACCTCGACGCCGTCGCCGCCGCGGCGGATGCGGCCGCACGGCATAGCCATGCGTTCATGGTGGTGCACCGGCTCGACAACCTGCGCCGCAGTGGACGGATCGGCGGCGCCAAGGCATGGCTGGGCACGGCGCTGGCGCTCAAACCGCTGCTTCGCATCGACGACGACGGCAAACTCGTTCTGGCCCAACGGGTACGCACCGTCACCCACGCGACGGAGGCGATGGTCGACCGGGTCTGCCAGGTCACCGGCGACAGTCCGGCCGCGCTGGCGGTGCATCACGTCGCCAACCCGGACGGCGCCAAGGATGTGGCGGCGGAGCTCGCGCGCAGACTACCGGCCTGCGAGCCGGCGATCATCACCCCGTTGGGCCCGGTGCTGGCGTTGCATGTCGGCGCCGGAGCCGTCGCGGTCGTCGTGCAGCTGCCGACTTAAGCCGGCACCGGGCGCCTGGCGTTGTCGCCGCGGGGGTGTACCACTTGCGGCCACCAGAACCACCGTCCCAGCAACGTCGCGATCGACGGCATCAGCAGCGTGCGCACGATCAGGGTGTCGAGCAGCAGACCGATGCACACCGTCGACCCGAATTGGCCCAGCACCCGCAAGTCGCTGCCGAGCATCGAGGCCATGGTGAAGGCGAACACCAGACCCGCGGCCGTCACCACCCCACCGGTGCCGGCCATCGACCGGATGATCCCCGTCTTGAGCCCGGCATGGATCTCTTCTTTGAATCGCGAGACCAGCAGCAGGTTGTAGTCGGATCCGACCGCCAGCAGGATAATCACGGACAGCGCCATCACGATCCAGTGGATCCTGATCCCGAACAGGTCCTGCCAGATGAGCACGGACAGACCGAATGACGCCGCGATCGAGCTGGCCGCGGTGCCGACGATCACCAGCGCGGCCACCACGCTGCGGGTGAGCAACAGCATGATCATGAAGATCAGCGTCAGGGCCGACACCACGGCGATCATCAGGTCGTACTTCTCGCCGTCGGCCATGTCCTTGAACGTCGCGGCGGTGCCGCCCAGATAGACCCGAGCGTCGGACAGCGACGACTGCTTGATACCCTCCTGCGCGGCGGTGCGTTCGGCGTCGACTTGCGCAATGCCCTCCGGCGACATCGGATCGCCCTGATGCGTGATGAAGAACCGCGCCGACTTACCGTCCGGCGACAAGAACATCCGAAGGCCGGTCTGGAAGTCCGGGTTGTCGAAGGCCTCGGGCGGCAGGTAGAAGAAGTCGTCGTTCTTCGACGCGTCGAAGCTTTGACCCATCACGATCGCGGTGTTGCTCATGGCCTCCATCTGATCGATCATCGCCTTGAACGTCTGATACAGGGTGAGCGTGATGCCTCTGGTCGTCTTCAGCGTGGTGATCAGCGTGGGAAACAGCTCCGTCAGGTCGCGGGATGCTTTCGCGGTGTGCTCGATATCGGTTGTCAGGTAGTGGAATTGCTCGGCGAGCTGATCGAACCCGTCGAACGTGTCGAACAGCGACCGCAACCCGATGCACAACGGAATGTCGTAGCAGTGTCGCTCCCAGTAGAAGTACGAGCGCACCGGCCGGAAGGTGTCGTCGAAGTCCGCAATGTGGTCGCGAAGGGTGTCGGTGATCTGCGACGTCACCGCGGTGGTCTTTGCGCTGTCGTCGGCGGCCTTGGCCAGGTCCAGCGACACTTCGTACTGCCGCTGGGTGGTTTCGATCTGAGTTTGCAGGTCGTCGGCCATCCGGTGGATGTCGGCGATGCGCTCCTTGAGGAAGCTCATGTTCTGCATCGTCGTCTGGCTTTGGGCGCTGTTCTGGAACGGTATCGAGCTGTGCTGGATCGGGATGCCCAGCGGTCTGGTGATGTCCTGGACCATGGCGATCCCGAGCGTGCGCATCTCGTTCTTGGCGACCCGGTCCAACACCAGCATGTCGGCTGGGTTCCGCATGTCGTGATCGGACTCGATCATCAGCAGGTCGGGGTTCATCCGGGCCTCGGAGAAATGCCGGTTCGCGGCCTCTTGTCCTTGATTGGACGGGGCTGACAACGGCAGGTAATGGCGGTCGTTGTAGCTGGTGTGAAAGCTCGGCAGGGCGATCATGCCGACCAGCACGACCGCGGCGCTCACGGCCAGAATTGGTGCCGGCCAGCGTACTACGGCGGTACCCACCCGGCGCCACAGCCGTCCACGTTTGGCCTGCTTTTCGAACAGGTGGAAGCGGCTGCCGGCGAACACCACCGCGGGCCCCAGCGTGACGCCGGCCAGCACCACGACGATCATCCCGATCGCCACCGGCGCGCCCATGGTGTTGAACCACGGCAGCCGGGTAAAACTGAGGCAATAGGTCGCGCCCGCGATCGTCAGGCCCGACCCTAAGACGACCGGGGCGACGCCCTTGAATGTGGTGTAGTACGCGGTTTCTCGGTCCTCGCCCGCGGCCAACGCCTCCTGATAGCGGCCGATCAGGAAAATGCCGTAGTCCGTCCCCGCGGCGATCGCCAACATGGTGAGGATGTTGGCGGCGAAAGTGGTAAGCCCGAATGCGTCGTGGTACGCGAGAACCGCGACGACTCCCCGCGAACACGCCAGCGCGACAAAGGTCATGAACAGCTGCACCAGCGTGGTGACGATGGACCGGTAGACCAGCAGCAACATGATCGCGATGGCGCCCAGGGTGAACAGCGTGATCTTGGCCAGGCTGGCGTTACCGATGATGTGCATATCGTCGGACAGCGCGGCAGGACCCGTGACGTAGGCCTTCACGCCGGGTGGCGCCTTATTCTCCTCGATCACCTTGCGGACGGAATCCACGGACTGGTTGGCCAGCGTCGTGCCCTGGTTACCGGCGAGGTTCACCTGAACGTAGGCGCTCTTGGCGTCGGCGCTCTGCGCGCCCGCCGCCGTCAGCCGGTCGCCCCAGAAGTCCTGGATGTGCTGGATGTGCTTGGGATCCTGACGAAGTTGCCTTATCAGCTTGTCGTAGTACTGGTGCGCGTCGGGGCCGAGCGGTTGCTGGCCCTCCAACACGATCATCACGGTGCTGTTGGAGTCGAACTCGTGGAAATTGTGGCCCAGGCGCATCATCGCCTTCATCGACGGTGCGTCCAGCGGTGTCATCGGAGCCGAGTGGGCCTCCCCGACCTTTTCCAGGGTGGGCACGATGACGTTCACCAGGACCGTGACGAGCACCCAGCCAACGATGATCGGCACCGCGAAGATGCGGATCGCATGCGGCAGGTACGGCCGGTGGCCCCGCTCGGCCCTGGGCAGGCCCTTGGTGTTGATCGGGCCGGTGTCGGCCACGCTCAGGTCGCGTGGGGTCTCGTTGCTCGCGTCGCTCATGCGGACTTCACCAGGCAGAAGGTCTGCGCGTTGTGACCGTCTGAACTCCGCTGTTCGCGGACGACGCCGTCGACGGTGATCTTGCAACCGATCTCACTGCCGTCGCTCTGGGCCATGACGTTGGCGCTGACCGACGGCAAGGTCGTCGAGATGGTGGTCGACCACGGCAGCGGCGCCGCGTTCACCTGATGGGTGTTGGCGTTCTCGTCCCAGTAGTTGATGTTGGCGGTGGCGCCGGGCGGGCCGGTGATGTCGTAGACCACGACCTTCGGGTTGAACTGCACGATCTCGATCCCCTTGCCGGCGTTCGCGTTGAGGTCTTGCGAGCCGAAGATCTTGTGTAGCCGCGACACGATCAACGCCGAAAGGGCCAGCACCACTACCAAAACCAGCGGTATCCACGCCCGCTTGAGCACGCGAGTCACCGTGGGAGTACGTGGACCCGAGTCTGGACTAGCCACCACCTGACCGCCTTCCGCCTACCCGCCGTCCGGGCACTGCCGCGAAGCTCACCTACGTCGTCGACCACACCGATGTCTTTCGACCATTTTGCTCAGCTAAGCACTCTAAACCTTAGTGCACGCAAGCGTTCCTCCGGGGGCCTTCGATGTGGTGAACGGCATACGCGCTTACCCGGCCACCCGGCCGGTGACCGGCGGCAAATCGGCCAGCGTCACGATCCCGGGCTCGGCGGCCACCACGGCCGGGACCGCGTTGGTCACCGGCATCGCCGTGTAGATCATTCCCAATCCCATGAACCCGGGTTCCGTCCAATCCTTCGGCGGCAGGCAATGCAGGACGGTCCGCATGTTGGGCAGCCCGTACACCTGAATGACGTGGCCGTGCTCCAGTGGCTTGGGCGGCACCACGTGATTGCCCATGGTCCAGTTGAACCCGACGCTGACCACGTTGCGGTCGCCCTGCCAGCCGCGGTGGTAGCCGTAGACACTGCCGACCGTTCCCTCGGGGATTTTCATGAAGCCCAGATCCGAATCCCCGGTGGCCGCGGTGAAGGTCACGTCGAAGGTCATCCGGTCCAGCTTGGCCCCGATCGCGTCGGCCATCATGGCCGCCGACTCGGCGAAGACCTCGCTTTCGCGCCGCACGCTTTCCGCCAGCCCCGGCGTATCGGGATCCTGCGAGAAGCCCATCGCCGTCTGTGTTTCCGCCGATTCGTAGGTCGAGCAATCCACCGACTCGGTGATGCGAATTTCGTCGACGCGTTCGCACGCGCCGCTGAGCACCATGCCGACCATGTTCGTCATGCCCGGGTGCGCTCCGCTGCCGAAGATGGTCGAACCGCCTCGTTTGCAGGCATCCACGATGCGTTCGCGGTCCTCGGGTGTCTGCTTGCCTCCGGTGATCCAGGCCGCGCTGGAGCACACGTTGACGCCCGCTTCCAGCAATCGCACCAACTCATCGATGTTGGGCCACAACGGGTTATAACAGCACGCATCGGCGCCCGAGGCGAGCAGCGCGTCGATGTCGTTCGTCGCGCGCACACCGGTCGGTTCCGGCCAGCCGGCCAGTTCGGCGGCATCCACGCCGACCTTGTCCGCCCCGTGCGCGTACACCCCGACCAATTCCATGTCCGGCCTGCCGATGATGGCGTGCAGCGAACGTCGCCCGATGTTCCCGGTCGTCCACTGGATGACGCGCAGCGGGCGGTCTGTCGGCGGCTTGCTCATCGCGTCTCCTTTGACGTCGGCGAATCTGGGTCATTATCGCCGACGTGCGCCCGGGCGTGTCTACACCCTCGAGGTCAGCGGTTGCCCTGGTTCAGCGCAGCCATGGCGCTCGACATCAGCTGCGAAAAGGGATCGCCGCCCCCGCCGAAGGTGGCCTGACTGGCCGGTGCAATCACGGCCGCGGGGTCGAAGCCCCGCACCGGGTCCACTTGAAGCGGAGCGGTAAGCGGGTCGTCGTTGCGCGAGTATCCCGCATTCACCATCGGAGTCAGTTCCGCGTCGAGCTGATTCAGCACGTCTTCCGGCACGCCGAGGTAGCCCAACGGCAGTACCAGCGGGAGGTGTCTTTCCGGAATCAGATACGTCGTTGTCTTCGCGCCCCTGGAGTTGACGGTCGTCCTGATGTTCTGCGGCGGCACCATGCTCGGGTCGGTGAACGCGACCGCGGTATGACCGGTCGCTTCGCCCACGAGGGTGTTGGCCAGCGCTAACAGGTTGTCCGGCCGGTCGGGAAAGTCGGCGATCATGTCGTACGCGGCGACGAAAGCCTTGGTGTCGTATTGGCTCTCCACCGGGGGCGGGATGCGGTAGTCGAGCGCGGGAACGACGGAACCAACCGGAAAGAAGGAGGTCAGGAAACTCTCGCCGAAGCCGTGCCGCCCGACCGGGTTGCCAAATGTGCTGAAGACCAATTGGTTTGGTGGGGGAGCGGTCGGGTCACTGGCGAGCCTGGCCTGCTCGGCGTCAAGCACGAGCGAACCCTCGGACAACCCGATCGCGGCGCCGGGCCCACCCCTGCGGATCGCCGCATCCAGGTTCTCGGCCCCGACGGCGACCGACTCGCCCACGCTGGGCCCGTCCACGCCCACCCCCGGGAAGGCTTCATCCAGCCGGCCTATCCCCGGAAAGAGCCGTTCGAGCACGTGGCCCTGGACCTGCCCCGCAGGGTAGTCGACGATTTCTCGCTTCAGGCCGGGAAACCAGCCGGCACCCAGGCGCCTGCCGTACTCGTCGTAGGGAATACCCGGAACGTGAGCGCCGCCCAAGGCGTACGCCGTCCCGTCGCCGGGCTCGTCATCGGCCGTCGCGATCCCGAGGCCGAAATATCCTGTGACGCCGAGGGTTACCACAGCGGTAACTCCTGCGAGTACTTTCTGCATCGCCGCTTCCCGCCTGCCCGACTTGGTCTCGTAGTGTCGCATATCGCTCGTGGGCCTCGCAGCTGATGGGTACTAGTCCGCACGCCCGGCCGGTGAGCGGGATCGCGACCATTGCGCTCCCGGTCGCGATGGCCACCAGCTCGCCCGCCCGACCAGCGTAGCCAAGGCGGGCACCGTTATGGTGCGGACCAGGAAGGTGTCGAGCAAGATTCCGATCCCGATCACGAAGCCGCCCTGAACCACGGTGCCGATGCTGGAAAACACCAGGCCCCACATCGAGGCGGCGAAAATCAAACCCGCCGCGGTGATCACACCGCCGGTCGAACTCAATGCGCGAATGACGCTGTAACGCATGCTGCGCGGGGACTCGTCACGCATTCGCGAGACGAAAAGCATATTGTAATCGGCTCCGACGGCGACCAATACCACGAAGGCCAATGGCGGCACGCTCCAATGCAATTGCTGGCCCAGTAGGAATTGAAACGTCAGGACGCCGATACCCACAGCCGACAAATACGAAATGACGACGGAACCGACCAGATACAGCGGTGCGACGACCGCGCGCAGCAGCGCGATCAGCGTCATCAGGACAACAACGATGGTGACGACAATGATGAACTTGATGTCGTGCTCATAAAAATCTCGCGTGTCCCGCAGCGTAACGGGATATCCGGCCATCGATATCGAGGCGTCTGCCAATGAGGTATTCGGTTGGGCTCCCCGGGCGGTATCGCTGATCGCACTGACCTGATCCATCGCCTCGGAGCTGAACGGGTTGAGTTTGGTCTGAACCAAATACCGCACCGAGTGCCCGTCGGGCGAAATGAACGCCTTGGCGGCTTTCTTGAACTCCTCCATGTGCAGCAGCTGCGCCGGAACGTTGAACCCCGCCATCGACGGTTCCGCCGCGTCACGTTTCAGCGTGAGGAGGAACGCCGACGCCTCGCCGAGCCCCGTACCCATCTGTTTGATCTGGTCGACGAGTTGGTCCACCCCATCGGCCACCTGCCGGCTTCCGCTGGCGAACCGGTCAGCGCCTTGTTGCAGGTGGTTCAGGTCGGCCTGCAGGCCACCGGGCTGGTCCAGCCCCATGGCATGCAGCGCCTTGACGAAGTTGGCGAGTGCACCACGCAGGTGATCCACCGATGCGTTGAGGGTCTGCCGGTCTTGGAACGCCTGGAGCTGGCCCGCCAGATCGTTGATCTGGTCGAGGCTTCCGTCACCACGGGCATTGACCACGCGCTCGAATTGGGCTCGGGTGGCGCTGCAGGAGGGATCGGCATCGCAAACCTGGTTGCCCTCGAGCGCCGCCAGCACCGGGGCCACCCAGGCGAACATGTCCTTGACGGCGGCAAAGTTGACGCCGATGGTATGGCCGAGGGAATTGATGCTGCTGACGAGCTTGGCGGCGGTGACGACTTCCTTGACCAACTTGTCGCCGCCGTACTGGGTCCTCATCGAAGTGAAAGCCTCAGTCAGGCCTTGCATCCCGGCAACCATCTGGTTGACCTGGCCCCGCACATCGCCGAGGTTGTCGGCCAGGGTGTTGGCCCCAGCGAGCAGTCGGTCGAGATCATCGGCGTGGTCGCTGATCAGGGCCGAACCGGCGCCCAGGCGAGCGCCGATAGCGCCCGCCTGGTAGGTGGCCCTGAACTGTTCCGGTACCGCGCCCGCGGGCCGGGTCACGCCGCTGACTGCAGCGACGTTCGGCAGTTGGCTGACTCGGTCGGCCATCTGCTCCAGATCCGCGAGCGCCCGCGGCGTACGCAGGTCATGCGGTGACTCGACGAGGATGTATTCCGGAATGGACTGATTGACCGGGAAGTGGCGATCCAGCGCGGCATACCCGATCGAACTCGGTGCTGAGGACCGCAGGGCCTTGCGGTCGTCGTAGTTGTAGCGCACCAAACCCGCACAGCTGGCGAGAATGATCAGCACCAGCATGCTGGCAACCAGATGAACCCTGGGCCGGCGCACGATGCGTATCCCCGAACGTCGCCAGAACCGGGCGGTCAGTTCGCGGGGGGGCTTGACCCAGCCGCGCGGCCCGGCCACTACCAAGATGGCCGGCAGCAAGGTCATCGCCGCGAGGAAGGCGACACCGATCCCGATGGCCGATGAGATACCCACCGTGGAGAACACACCCATCCGGGCGAAACTTATTCCGAGAAAAGTGATTCCGACCGTGGCCGCGGATGCGGCGATCACTTTTCCGATCGAGGTGAGCGCCCGCCGCACGGCTTCGTCGAAGTCCGCTCCGCGCCGCAGATAGTCGTGGTAGCGGCTGATGAGGAAGACCGCGTAGTCGGTTCCCGCGCCGGCGATGATGGCGCTCAAGAAGACGATGGACTGGTTCGAAACGCCTAGGCCGCCGATTTGGGAGATTCCGGCGACGACCGCCTGCGCGATCACCATCGACGCCCCGATCGCGAGCAGCGGCAGCAGCATGGTGAGCGGGTTGCGGTAGACCACCAGCAGGACGACGAGCACCAGGGCGGCGATCGCCAGTTCAATCGGAAGGCGATCCCGCTCGCCCGCGACGGTGAGATCGCTGACGGTGGCCGCGGGCCCGGTTAGGTTCGCTGTCAACGGGGATCCGGCGACGTTGTGTTTGACGATGTCGGCAACGCGGAGGTAAGCGGCGTAGGACTTCGGAGTGCCCAATTCGCCGGCGAGGCCAACCGGCAGCAGCCAGGATTTGCGGTCCTTACTGGTCAGAACCGGACGCAAGGGCGGCGTGTTGACGAAATCCTGCAACATCAACACGTCGCGCCGGTCGTCGTGCAGGGCGCTCACCAGCTTGCGGTAGGTGGCTTCGTCGGCGGGCCCAAGCCCTTTCTCGTCGCTAAGGACCACCAGCATGAGGTTCTCTGCGCCCGATTCGTGAAACGCTTCGGTCATCTTCCGGGCGGCCACGCTCGACGGCGCGCCGCTCGGCAGCATCGCGAGTGGGTGCTTCTGCGCCATCTCGTTCAGGGGCGGGAACGTCAGCGGCAATGCGACCGCGATCAGGACCCAAAACCCTATGACGACCCCGGGCCAACGCACCACAAAATCAGCTAGTCGTCGCACATCGACCTCGCTACGCACCCGGCCGCGTGAAAAGGCCGAGTCCGGAGAACATCAGCAGGCATCGTAGGGTTCCCCGCTAGGCAACGCGCCCCCAATGACCGCTATCAGCGACCCGCAAACACACCGACTTCATCGCCGCGACATACCGGGCGACTGATTTTCGGGCAACCGCGTTGTCTGGAAACATTATCGCCATTACGGTGCCTTCCTCGTACCGGAAGGTATAGATCGTTAGCTGATACGAATACCTTCCGTCGGAGTAGATCCCAATGTTGTTGGTGTAGCCCATTTCAGCTGCCGCGAGCACGGCGTTCATCGGAGCGGCATCCCCGTGCAGAAAATTTGTCACCGGAAAGTTGGGACGGGGCCTGCTCAGCCACGGCGCCAATTCCAGCACGCGGTAATAGGGGACCTTCGCCATGTTCAGACCCGAGTCAAAGGAAGTCTGAGCCGCCCAGGCCGCGTCACTGAAGGACACGGCGGCAATCGGCACGGTGATCGGAACCAAGCCGGTAAACCAACCCTGCGTCATGAAGTTGTCCGAAGTCTTTCGGGTATCTCTGGGGGTGAGCCCGTAATAGGTGGCGGCACCGGTGAATTCGTGTTCCACCTGGGCGAGGCAGGCGAACAAGCCGCCGACGAAGCGCGCACCCGCCGCCGAGCAGGCCGCTTCGAATCTCGCGGTTTGTTGCGCGTCCATCAGGGTGTCCGTGATCATCTCACTCTTGCTGGGCTCCAACGGATTTCCCAGCGGCAAAGGGAACTCCGGCAGGCTTCCATCATTGTTCTTGGCGAAGTCAATCCACGCGCGTACCTGCGGCGAATCCACGGTCAAGTCTGACGTGTACCGGCGCTCTTCGGCGCAGAAATCGTCAAAGCTGCCGGCGGCGGGCAGCTCGAGGGGCCCGGCGCCACCCGTCAACGCCGTGTACATCGCGTGGGACTCCACCATCGTGATGCCGATCAGAGCCGCGTCCCCGTGGACGTGGTCAATGCTCGCGTAGAAGGTGAAGTGATTCTCGTTTTGGACGATCCCGAAGCTGAAGCACTCCCAGTGCAGCGGATCGGGTGTGGCCACCACATGGTCGTGCAAGTCGTCCACGGCCATTTCGCCGTGGTCGGTGGGCGCGAATTCAATATCGGCGGGATCGTCGATGGTATGCCGAATGATGTCGCCCGCGTCGGTGTGCTCAAACCAGCTGCGGTACGTGTCATGCCGGCGCAGATATGCGTTGAGCGCCTCATTCATGGCGGAGATGTCGCACCGGCCGGGGACTTCGCAGGTCGCGATGATTTGCCGTGAATAGTCGAGTCCCGAGGTCGTTTGCCGGTGATAACCCCGAAGATGCTGGCTCTGCATGTAGCTGACGGGCACCGGACTGACCGGCGCTTGCCGGGCCCTTTCCCGGGCCGTGGGCGTCGGGTGCCAGGAGATGACAACGCCCGGGCTCGGCGACCAATCACGGATTGAGCCGATGGTGATTTTCCCGATGCGCAATGTCTTCTCCTCGTTCCGGAGGGCTGCAGTTCCGGCCGGCCGGTGGCGACATCAAGATAGCTTCTTCGGCACCCACCGTCCCCGACATGCCGGGCTGGACGTGCTCAGCGACAGGCGGGGCCACCGACTAGGGTGATGGACGGCCCGGCGTGGGACGCAGTCTGGCATCCGGCGACACTACTCGCCGCGGGGGGAACGATTCTCCTGCGTATCGGGTCGGCATGTGGTGCAGTGGTCGGGTCGTACGGTTTGGTCCGGAGCTACGGACCCGTCGCCGGAGACCGGCCCTGGGGATCTACCTTCGCGGGTCGATGCGAGAGGACAGATGCATGGCAACCGTCGAAGCTCCAATGGAGAAGCCATCGGGTTTCGCAATAGTCGGCTACGCAGCGCGTGTTCCGGGTGCTGCTGACGCGTCGGAGTTCTGGGACGTGCTGCAGCACGGGCGGGATGCGGTGTCAGAGGTGCCCCCGGACCGGTGGGGTGTCGAGGAGTTCTTCGACCCCGATGCCGACGCACCCGGGAAGATTGTGAGCCGGCGGGCGGGCTTCGTCGACGACGCCGTGGGGTTCGACGCGCCGTTCTTCGGGGTCTCGGCGCGTGAGGTCATGCTGATGGACCCGCAGCATCGGCTGTTGCTGGAGACGGCATGGCAGGCGGTGGAGCATTCAGGCACGGCCCCAACGGCTTTGGCGAATACCAACACCGGGGTTTTCATTGGTCTGTCCACCCATGACTACCTGGCGATGGTCTCGGATGAGCTGAAGTACGACGCGATCGACGCGTACATGGCGATCGGGACGGCGGCCGCCGCGGCAGCCGGCCGGATCAGTTACCGGCTGGGGCTGCAGGGCCCGGCCGTCACCGTCGACACCGCGTGCAGTTCGTCGTTGGTGGCGGTCCATCAGGCCTGCCAAGCGCTGCGGCTGGGGGAATGTGACCTCGCGCTGGCCGGCGGCGCGAATGTCCTGCTCAGCCCCGCCACGATGATGACGTTTTCGCGGGCGCACATGCTCGCGCCGGATGGCCGCTGCAAGACATTCGACGCGGCCGCGGACGGCTACGTGCGCGGTGAGGGTTGCGGTGTCGTCGTCCTGAAACGGCTCGACGACGCGATCCGCGACGGTGACCGGATTCGGGCCGTGGTCCGCGGCAGCGCGGTGAATCAAGACGGCGCATCGGGCGGGTTGACCGTGCCGAACGGTGTCGCCCAGCAGCGCGTCATCGCCGAGGCGCTGAAGCGCGCCGGCGTCTCTGCCCGCGACGTGGGATACCTGGAGGCGCACGGGACCGGGACGTCGCTGGGCGACCCGATCGAAGTCCAGGCCGCGGCCGCGGTACTCGGCGAGGGTCGTGATGCGGGCCGGCCGCTGTTGATCGGGTCGGTGAAGACCAATATCGGGCATCTGGAAGCCGCCGCGGGGATCGCCGGGATCATCAAGGTCGTCCTGTCGCTCGAGCACCAGGTATTGCCCAAGCACCTGAACTTCGAGAACCCATCGCCCTACATTCCCTGGGATCGGCTTGCGGTGCGGGTGGTGGACGAGGCCACCAGCTGGGAGCGCAACGGCCGACCCCGGGTCGCGGGGGTCAGTTCGTTCGGGTTCTCCGGGACCAACGCCCACGTCATCCTCGAGGAAGCGCCCCAGCTCGCCGCGCCCGCGGAACCCGCCGCGCCGACCGCGGACGGACGATTCAGCGTGTTGCCGCTGTCGGCACGCACCCCCGCCGCCTTGGCGCAGCTGGCCGGTCGATACCGCAGCTGGTTGAGCGCGCATCCGGAAACCAGCCTGTCGGAGCTGTGCTTCACCGCCGGCGTCGGGCGAGCTCACTTCGAGCACCGCGCCGCGTTGGTGGTCAATTCGACGGAGTCCGCCGCCGAGTTGCTCGGGGCGCTCGCCGACGACCGTCCCGCACCGGGTTTGGTGCGGGGAACGTGCAATGACCGCCCGAAGACGGCGTGGTTGTTCCCGGGTCAAGGCAGCCAGTTCGCCGGCATGGCCCGGGAGTTGTTCGAAACCGAACCGGTGTTCGCCGAAACGATGACCCGCTGCGCGGCGGTGGTCGATGGCGCGCTCGAAAAACCAATGCTGGACGTCATTTTCGACCCCGGCAGCTCCGAAGATCTGCGGCGGACGACCTACGCCCAGCCCGCGTTGTTCGCCGTGGAGATGGGCTTGGCCAGGCTCTGGCAGTCGTGGGGCCTCGAACCCGACGTGGTGCTGGGTCACAGCGTCGGCCAGTATGCCGCCGCATGCGTCGCCGGTGTGTTCAGCCTCGAGGACGGAGCGTTGTTGCTCGCCGAACGCGGCCGCCTCTTCGGCGGTTTGCCGGCGGGCGGTCGGATGGTGGCGGTCTTCGCCACCGCGGAGCGGGTCGAGGGCTGCACCGACGAGTTCCCGCGGCTCTCGGTGGCCGCCTACAACGGTGCCAATACCGTGCTGTCGGGCCCCGCAGGGGATCTGGACCGGGCGGTGGCCGGCTTGACCGCCGACGGTGTTCGGTGCGAGTCGCTGGACACCAGCCACGCGTTCCATTCGGCGCTCCTGGACCCGGCCCTCGATGAATTCGAGTCGTACGCAAGCCGATTCGACTTCCGCCCGCCACAACGGACTCTGGTCTGCAACCGCACCGGCGCCGCCCTCGGCCGGAATGCGAAACTCGATGGGCCGTACTGGCGCCGCCACGCGCGCCAGCCGATCGAATTCGCCAAGAGCGTGGCCACCCTGGCCGATCTCAACTGCGCCATGCTGCTGGAGGTGGGTCCGCAACCGGTGCTCACCGCCGCGGCCTTGCGGGCATGGCCTGACCCGGCGGCGCCGCGGGCGATCGCGTCGTTGCGCCGAACCGGCGGCGACCACCGCCAGATCATCGAAGCCCTTGCCACCGCCTACGCCGGCGGTCACCTGCCCGACTTCGGGGCTCTGCAGCACGGGCCGATGCGCAAGCTCGACTTGCCCACTTATCCGTTCCAGCATCGCCGGTACTGGTTCCGCGACAACGACGTTCCGCCCACCCAGACGACCGAGAAAACCGATGCCCGCCGCACCGAAGCCGTCCAGCTTCTCGAGGACGGCCGGATCGAGGAACTCGCCGCGATGATCGACGGTGCGAACCCCAGCCGGCAGACTGCCGACGTGCTGACCAGGCTTGCGGCACAACACAACCAACAGCGGGAAACCGAGTCCATTGCGGATGCTCGGTACGAGATCCGTTGGGAGAAATCCGTTGCCGCGGCCACGCGCACGGACACCGTCTCCTGGCTGTTGATCGGCGATGACGCCGAAGCCGTCGCACCGTTGATCGACGCGCTGACCGCTCAGGGCCAGCCGTTCCGGATCGTCGGGCTGCCGGTGTCCGACGCCGACGAGGAGCGGCTCGAATCGACGCTGCGCGCGGCGGCGGCAGAGCAACCGACGCTACGCATCCTGCATTGCGCGGGTCTCGATCGGGGCAATGCGCCATCGATGCGTTCCTTGTTGCGGATGCAACACCATGTGCTGGGCGGAACGCGTCGACTCTTCCGCGCCGCGGCCGCCGCCGAAATCCGCGCACCCATCTGGCTGATAACCCTTGGCGCGCAACGCGTCACCATCGCCGACAGCGTACGGCCGGCACAGTCCTGTCTGTGGGGATTCGGGCGCGCCGCTTCCCTGGAGCATCCGCAATTGTGGGGCGGCCTGGCTGATCTGTCCGACGGTACTGCCGACGAGTGGACCCGGTTGATCGATCATGTGGTGGCAGTGCCGCGCGGCGAAGACCAAGTCGCGCTGCGAGACGAAGGCGTCTATGTCGCCCGGCTGACCCGGCGCGAAGGGCGGCCGATCGCAACACCGCTCGCCTTGCGTGCTGACGCCACCTATTTGGTGACCGGTGGATTGGGCGCGGTGGGACTGGAAATCGCCGGATACCTGGCCGCGCACGGTGCCGGGCACCTGGTACTGACGGGCCGGCGCTCGCCCAGCGATGCGGCGCAACGTCGCATCGATGCCATGGGCGAACAGTGGGGCTGCCAAACGCGGGTCATCACAGCCGATGTCGCCAATCCGCACGACGTTGCCCGCCTGCTGGCCACCGTGCAGGCCGAACTGCCGCCGCTCGCCGGGATCGTCCATGCCGCAGGAGAGATCGGTAACACGCCGCTGCGCAGCTTGGACGATGCCGAAGTGGATCGGGTGTTCGCGGGAAAGGTCTGGGGCGCTTGGCATTTGAGCGAAGCCGCCGCAGACCTGCCGCTGGACTTCTTCCTCAGCACATCCTCGATCGCCTCGGTATGGGGCAGCTTTGGCCAGACCGCCTACGGCGCGGCGAACGCCTTCCTGGACGGATTGTCCTGGCGGCTCCGCGAGCAGGGTGTCACCGCGGTGAGCGTCAACTTCGGTCCGTGGACGGCCGGCATGGCCGACGAAGACGCGCGTGCGCGACTGGAGCAACGCGGAGTCCGCACGATGCCGCCCGCGGACGCGCTGGCCGGGATGGCCGAGCTCATGGTCGCTTCTGTGCCGCAAGGGGTGGTGGCCCGGATCGACTGGTCCCGTTTCCTGCCGCTCTACCAGCAGGCGGGCAAGCGGTCCTTCCTCGAGGAGCTCGGACGCGAGGTGCCCGAGTCGGTGACGGCCCCCGAACCTTCCTCTGGGCCCACCCGGTTCGTGGAACAGCTCACCCTCGCCCCGGCGCAGCAGCGCAAGAAACTTCTCGTCGATTACCTGCGCGATGTTGTCGCCGAGGTGACACGGATCGACGCGGCGGAGATTCGCGAGGAGGCCGGATTCTTCGACCTGGGCATGGATTCGCTGATGGCGGTCGAATTGCGGCGCCGCGTGGAGCATGCGGTGGGCAAGGAACTGCCGGCAACCCTGGCGATGGACTATCCGCGCGTCACCGACGTGGCGGAGTACCTGCTCGCCGACGTCCTCGGCCTCACCGCGCAGGCGGGCTCCAAGGCGGCTGCCCAGCCGCCGTCGGTGTCGACCGGGTCCGCGGACGAGCCGATCGCGATCGTCGCGGTGGCGTGCCGTTTTCCGGCCTCGCCCGACCCCGAAGCGTATTGGGAGGTCCTGTCCGGGGCCGTCGACGCGATCCGGGAGATCCCGGATGACCGCTTCGAAATCGACGAGTACTACGACCCGGATCCCGAAACACCGGGCAAGATCTACAGCCGCAGCGGCGGATTCCTCGACGGGATCGGCGAATTCGATCCGGAGTTCTTCGGTATCTCCCCGCGCGAGGCCTTATGGATGGATCCGCAGCAGCGGTTGATGCTGGAGATCGCTTGGGAGGGCCTGGAACGCGCCGGGTATTCTCCTGCGGCCCTGCGTGGTAGCCGAAGCGGCATCTTCGTCGGCGTGGCCGCCAACGAATACTCACACCTGCTGTCGCGGGACTCGGTCGAGAGCATCGAAGCCCACTTCATCACCGGCAACGCGCTCAACGCCATCGCGGGTCGAGTCGCCTTCGCGCTCGGGCTGGAAGGACCGGCCGTGGCGGTGGACACCGCGTGCAGCTCCTCGCTGGTGGCCGTCCATCAGGCCTGCCAGGCGTTGCACTCCGGCGACTGCGATCTGGCGCTGGCCGGCGGGGTGAACGTTTTGCTGAGTCCGGCCTCGATCGTCGCCGCCTCCCGTGCCCGGATGTTGTCGCCGGACGGAAGGTGCAAGACCTTCGACGCCGCCGCCGACGGCTATGTGCGCAGTGAAGGCTGCGGTGTTCTGGTGCTCAAGAGGCTGAGCGATGCGCAGCGCAGCGGCGACCGCATCTGCGCGGTCATCCGTGGCAGCGCGGTCAATCAGGACGGCGCCTCCAGCGGTCTGACGGTGCCCAATGGGGGTGCGCAGCAACGGCTTATCTCCGCGGCGCTGGCCCGGGCCGGTGTTGCCGGTCCAGACATCGACTACCTCGAGGCGCACGGCACGGGTACCTCCCTGGGTGACCCGATCGAGGTGCAGGCCGCCGCGGCCGTCTACGGTGCCGGCCGCGACGCGAACCGGCCGTTGCTCATTGGATCGGCGAAGACCAACCTCGGCCACCTCGAGTCGGCCGCGGGGGTCGCGGGTTTGATCAAGGTCGTGTTGTCTCTGCAGCACGAGGTTCTGCCGCAGAACCTGCATTTCCAGAATCCCTCGCCGCATATTCCTTGGGACTCGTTGCCGGTGCGGGTGGTCGACAGGGCGATGCCCTGGCACGCCAACGGCAGGCCCCGCCGGGCCGGAGTGAGCTCGTTCGGGTTCACCGGCACGAACGCCCATGTGCTGATCGAGGAGGCACCGCCGCAAACGGTGACCGGCGACCCCGCAAACGGTGATGCGACGGCGCCGGAGTCGGGCGCCTCGGGTGACCAGATCGGCGTGTTTCCCTTGTCGGCGCGCTCGCCGCAGGCGTTGGCGGCGTTGGCGCAGCGCTACGGCACCTGGCTGGACGCACACCCCGAGGTCGACATCGCCGATCTGTGCTTCACGGCCGGCGTCGGGCGTTCGCATTTCGAACACCGCGCCGCGCTGGTCGTAGATTCCATCAAGGGCGCCCGCGACGCATTGGCGGAATTGGCCGAGGGCCGGGTGCGGCCGGGTGTGGCCCGCGGCGAGTGTGCCGACCCGCCGAAGACGGCGTGGCTGTTCACCGGTCAGGGCAGCCAGTACCCGGGGATGGCTCGCGAATTGTTCGACTCGGAGCCGGTATTCGCCGAAACGGTGACGAGGTGCGCGGAAGCGGTCGAAGGTCTGCTGCCACGTCCGTTGCTGGAAGTGGTGTTCGACACCGACCGGGACAGCGGGGGAGACGCGTTGCGGCACACCTCCTTTGCCCAGCCGGCACTCTTCGCCATCGAGATGGGCCTGGCCCGGTTATGGCAGTCGTGGGGCATCGAACCCGACGTTGTGCTTGGGCACAGCGTCGGCCAGTATGCCGCTGCGTGCGTGGCCGAAGTGTTCAGCCTCGAGGACGGGGTGCGGTTGATGGCCGAACGCGGCCGGTTCTTCGGCAATCTGCCCGAGGGTGGCCGAATGGTGGCGGTGTTCGCCGACCCCGAGCAGGTCGAGGACGCCGCCAAGCAGTTCTCCGGCGTTTCGGTCGCCGCCTACAACGGCCGCAATACGGTGCTCTCCGGTCCGGGCGCCGATCTGGAAAAGATTGTCGCGACCTTCAGCGATGACGGGATCCGTTGCACCTGGCTGGATACCAGCCACGCCTTTCACTCGGAGCTGCTGGAGCCGGCACTCGACGAATTCGAGTCGTATGCGGCGCGGCTGCAGTTCGCCACCCCGACACGGCCGCTGGTTTGCAACCGCACCGGCGCCGTGCTCACGGCGGAAACCGCGCTCGACGGGCAATACTGGCGGCGGCATTCCCGCCAGCCGGTGCAGTTCACCGAGAGCGTCCGCACGCTGGCGGCGCTGGGATGCTCGGTGTTGATGGAGATCGGTCCGCAACCGATTTTGACCGCGGCTGCGGTGCAGGTCTGGCCGGAACACTCGCCGACACCACGGGCGATCGTTTCCCTGCGCAAGGGCGCGGGCGCCCGGCGCCAGATGGCCGAAGCGCTTTCCGTGGCGTATGTCGCCGGACATCGGCCCGAGTTCGCTGTGCTGCAACGACTTCCACGCCGCAGGCTCGACCTGCCCACCTATCCGTTCCAGCGCCGGCACTTCTGGCCCAAGGCGTCCGGGATCGCGGGCACCGATGCCCAGGGCGGCACGGTATCCGCCATCTTGGGTGCTGAAAAGGACCTCGCCTCGGGTGACGTGGTCTATACCAGCCGGTTGTCCGTCAAGTCCCAGCCGTGGCTGTCCCATCACGTCATTTATGGCACCGTCGTCGTTCCCGGCGCGACCTACGCGGCGATGGCCCTCGCGGCGGTGGGGACGCCGGCTCACGTGCGAGACGTCTTCTTCTATGAGCCGATCATCTTGGCCGACAAGCAATCTCGCGAGGTCCAGCTGACATTGCATCCCTCCGAGGATCGGGGCGGCTGGACCTTCCAAGTGCACAGTCGCCCATATGGCGTCCGCGATGCCGAGTGGGCACTGAACGCCGATGGCGCCGTCTTCACCGGTGTCGACGAAGAGCCGGCAGTTGAGCCGGCCGACCCCGTCGACGCGGCGATCGAGCGGTTGAACCGCACCCGTCCCCAGCAGCTGTTCGACACCTTCGCCGACATGGAGCTGGCGTGGGGTCCCACTTGGTCGACGTGCCTGAAATCGCTGTGGGTGGGCGAAGGTGAGGCGGTCGGCGATGTCGTCGTCGGCGATGAACTCGCCGAACACCTGGGAAGTGAGCCGGTCCATCCGGTGCTGCTGGACCTGTGCACCGGCGTCGCCTTCCCGGCCTTCCCGGCGCTGCTGGCGGCGACCGAACGGGGAGCGGTTCCGGATCTGTTTCTCCCGCTGCGGTACGGGCGGGTGGTGCTGTCGGATCGGATGCCGCGGCGGTTCTATTGCCGCGCGAAGTGGCGTACCGGCGGCGTCGAAAGCGAAACCCAGGTCTTCGATCTCGATTTCGTGGATCGCAATGGCCGTCACCTGGGCGGGATACGCGAGTTCACCGTCAAACGCGCGCCCCGGGAAGCCTTGTTGCGTGGGCTTGGCGGCGATGTTTCCCGGCTGCTGTACACGCTCGGCTGGCATGAGGTGCCGGTGCCGGAGCCGATCAGCGATCCCGGGCCCGGCGAAAAGGCCCACGGCACATGGCTGATCGCGGGGTTCGACGAGCTGGCGGCCGCGTTGCCGGGTTGTATCCGGTCCGAAGGGGGGATGGGCCGGCAGGGCTGGCAGCAGCTCATCGCGCACGCGCAGGAGAGCGGCGCGCCGGTCACCGGCATCGTCTGGCGCGGCAGGGGCCGACCGAACGCGGAGGAGTCGAGTGACGAATTCAGCGCTCGGATGGAGGCCGACGTCGACAACCTCCTCGGCGCGATGCGCACCCTGCTGGCCGAAGAGGGAGTGCAACTGCCTGGTGGGCTGTCGATCATCACCGAACGAGCGGTGGCGACCGAACCCGGCGAGCAGGTCGATCCGGTGCAGGCGGCGCTGTGGGGACTCGGACGTACCGCCATCGCCGAGCAGCCCACGCTGCGCTGCAGGCTGATCGACCACGACGGATCGGATGCGGCCGCGCACTCGCTAGCGCGCTTGCTCCGCGCACCGGACGGATCTGTTCACGAGCCGGAACTGGCACTGCGGCAAGGAAAGTTCCTGGCATCGAGGCTGGTGCCGTGGGCGCGCAGCGGTCACCTTGCGGTGCCGCGCACAGGCGACTATGTCCTGGCGCCGACTGAACGCGGCGCCATCGACAACTTGCGACTCGCCGAGACGGAAGTGCTGTCGCCGGTTGCGGGCCAGGTGCAAGTTCGGGTGGAGGCCGCCGGTCTCAACTTCCGGGATGTGCTCAACGTGCTGGGCCTCTACCCGGGCGATCCGGGGCTGATCGGCGGCGACTTCTCCGGTATCGTCACCGAGTTGGGTGCCGGCGTAACCGGATTCGAGATCGGCCAGCGCGTCTTTGGCTTCATGCAGGGAGCGTTTGCCACTCGGATCAATGTTCCCGCTCAATTGCTGGCGCCGGTGCCGCACGGGCTCAGCGCGGTGGCCGCGGCGACCATTCCGGCTGCCGCACTCACGGCCCGGCTCGCGTTCGACTGGGCGCAGCTGAAGCCCGGTGACCGCGTGCTGATTCACGCCGCGAGCGGTGGTGTCGGACTGGCCGCCATCCAAATGGCGCAGCAGCACGGGGCGACCGTCTTCGCCACCGCCAGCGCCTACAAGCGCGCGACCCTACGCAAGTTGGGCGTCGAGTATGTGTACGACTCGCGCACAACGGATTTCGCCGAACAGATCCTCGCCGACACCGGCGGTGCCGGCGTCGACGTGGTGCTCAACAGCCTGACCAACGAGGGCTTTGTCGAAGCGACCGTGCGGGCCACCGCCCACAACGGTCGCTTGGCCGAGATCGCCAAGCGAGACATCTGGAGTCCGGAGCGTATGGCGGCGGCCCGTCCCGACATCGACTATGAAGTGGTCGCGCTGGATGGGACCATTCTGCAAGACCCAGAGCGCATCCGGCGATTGCTGGCCGAAGTGTCGGATGGGTTGGGCAGCGGCGAGTGGGCACCGCTGTCCGCCGGGATCTACCCGCTGAGCGAGGCCAAGACCGCGTTTCGGCGCATGCAGCAGGCGCGGCATATCGGCAAGATCGTGCTGCAGATGCCGAACCCGCTGCAGCCGCAGGGTGATCGGAGCTATCTGATCACCGGGGGCCTCGGTGCCCTCGGTTTGCACACGGCGTCCTACCTGGCCCAGCTCGGTGCCGGTGACATCGTGCTGACCGCCCGCCGCGCACCCGATGCGGCCGCACAACAGGCGATCGCCAACATCACTGAGCGTTACCGCTGCCGGATCCACACCCTTGCGGCCGACGTCGGCGACGAGTCCCAGGTCGAGGAGTTGCTGGAGCGGATCCGGGCGGAGCTACCGCCGCTGGCGGGGGTGGTGCACCTGGCGGGCGTGCTCGACGACGCGCTGCTGCCGCAGCAGAGTGTCGAGCGGTTCCGGACAGCCCTGCTGCCGAAAGCGTTGGGGGCCTGGAATTTGCACCGATTGACCAGAAAAGACGATCTGGACTTCTTCGTCCTCTACTCGTCGATCTCCAGCGTGCTCGGTTCACCCGGCCAGGCCAACTACGCAACCGCCAACGCGCTGCTCGACGGGCTCGTTGCCGAACGCAGAGCGCAAGGCCTGCCCGCGACCAGTGTCAACTTCGGTCCCTGGGCGCAGGGCGGCATGGCCGCTTCGGAGGCGGCGCGCGCGAATCTCGGTGCGCAAGGCCTCGTTTCGATGGAACCCACGGCGGCCCTCAATGCGCTCGGTGAAGTCGTCGCCCACGGAACGGGGCAGGCGACCGTGATCAAAGCCAACTGGCAGCGTGCCGCGAAGATGCTGCGCGGTTCACGCCCACCGATTCTCGACCACTTGCTGCCGAGCGACGCGGCGACGACACCTGGCGACAGCGAGCTGCTCAAGAAGCTGCACGAGGTGCCGGAGGCGGAGCGAGTCAGTTTCCTGACGGAATTCCTGCAGCACGAAGTACAACAATTCCTGCGGCTTGCGCAACCGCCCGCCGCGACCAGCCGCTTCCTCGACCTCGGTACCGATTCACTGATGGCGGTCGAACTCCGTAACCGGTTGTACGGCCAGTTCGGCGGCGCGTTCACCATCAGCGCCACGGCGGTTTTCGACTATCCGACGATCAGCTCGCTCGCCGAGTACCTGGCCAGTCAGGTGCCGGATCTGGACCCGGAGCCGATCGAACCCGTCGGCGCGCCCGGATGATCCTGGCGGTGAATCGGTTCGGATTCTTCGGCGCCGGCGTCAGTCGCTGATGTCGAATCCGGCGATGACCTTGGTCGGGCGCACCCGCACCACGAGTTCGCCGGGCGTGGAGTTGCGGCGGCCGAACTCCTCGGCGCGGTCGACGCCCATGTATCGGGCGCCGGCTCGGGTGGCGACGTCGAGCACGTCGGCTGGGTCATCGCTTACCGTCGCCACGCCCTGCACCTGAACGAACGAGTACGGCGGGTGAGGATCGTCGACGCAGATCACCACTCGCGGGTCGCGGCGCAGGGCACGGCCTTTCGACGTGTCGCGGCCGGTGTTGAAGGCCAGCTGGTCCCCGTCGACCACGAACCACACCGGCGCGACCAGCGGCCGACCGTCGCCGGCGACGTAGCCGAGCATCCCGGTACGGGTGCCGGCTGACAGGAACTCGACAACTCTGCCGGACAGCTTGGCCATGCGCTAGAGGCGGGCCAGGTCGTAGTCGCCGATGTGGTCGATCAGGTTGTGCAGGTGCTCGCCGGAGGTGCCCAGCGTGTGTTCGATCGCGGTGAGCCGGGCCGCATAGTGCGCCACCGGATATTCCGCGGTCACACCGATTCCGCCGTGCAGCTGGATCGCCTCCTGCGCGATGTGCCGGCCCGAGCGGCCGATCTGCAGCTTGGCCCGCGAGGCGATCACCGGATCGAAATTGCCGTCGGCGATCGACATCGACGCGTACAGGCCCATGCTGCGGGACAGTTCCAGCGACACGTACATGTCGGCCGCCCGCTGCGTGAGCGCCTGGAATTTGTTGAGCGTGACGCCGAACTGCTTGCGGGTCTTGAGGTAATCGGTGGTCAGCCGCAGCGCCTCCTCCATCGCCCCGACCGCTTCGGCGCACAGCCCGGCCTGGATGCGGATGATGGCGTCTCGGATGGCCTGCGACGCGTCGACGGCTTCACCCAAGGGTTCCGCCGGTGTCGCCTCGAAGTCGACCTGCGCGCCGCGCTGTCCGTCGAAGGTCCGGTACGGGTGACGCGTGACGGAGGTGCTTTCCGGGCTCGCGTCGACCAGGAACAGGCCGGTGCCGCCGTCCGGCAAGGCGGCGCTGACCACCAGGGTGTCCGCGCAGTCGCCGGCGAGCACCGGGTTCTTGCGTCCGGTCAATGTCCACGAATCGCCTTGCCGCGCAGCCTTGGTGCCCACGTCCGTGGTCGGCTTGCGGTGGCCGGGTTCCAGGTGGGCGAAGGCCAGCAGTCGTTGGCCGGCGGCGACGTCGTCGAGCTGTTCCTTCTGGGAGTCGGTGCCCAACTCGGCGATCAGCGCACCCGGTGCCAGCGCGGCGTGCAGGATCGGTTCGGGAGCCAGCCGGCGCCCCGCCTCGACGAGCACGACCATGATCTCGATCTGGCCCGCCTCCTCCGGGTCGAAGCCGAGGCCAAGGATCCCGGTGTCGGCGAGCTGACTCCATACCTCGCGGCTCCAGCCCAGATCGGAGCCGATCACCTTGTTGCGGCTCTCCGGGTCATAGCTGCGCGAGAGCAGTTCGCGGGTCGTGTCGCGCAGCAGGGTCTGCTCGTCGGTCAACTGAAAGTCCATGGCTGCCTCACAATCCCAGAATGGTGGACGCGATGATGTTGCGCTGCACCTCGTTGCTGCCGCCGTAGATCGACGTCTTGCGGTAGTTGAGGTAGTGCGGCGCACTGTGTTGCGCCCAGTCCGGAGACGCGATGCCTTCGCCGTCGGCCGGCAGGGCATCGGGCCCGGCCACCTCGACGAGCAGCTCGGTGGCGATCTGCTGCAATTGGCTGCCGCGCAATTTGAGCACCGACGAAGCCGGATTGGGCTGCCCGTTCGCGGAGTCCGTGACCACCCGCGACTGCGTGAGTTCCAGTGCCAGCAACTCGTTTTCGGCCTCCGCCAGTCGCGCCGCGAACAGGGGATCCTGCAGCACCCCGGTGGCCGCCGCGTGTTTCTTCACCTCGGCGAGTCGCACCTTGGTCCGGCCGACACCGGCGATGCCGGTGCGTTCGTTGCCCAACAGGAATTTGGCGTACGTCCAGCCCTTATTCTCTTCTCCCACAAGCTGGTTGGCGGGCACCCGGACGTCTTCGAAAAAGATCTCGTTGACCTCGTGGCCGCCGTCGATCGTCTTGATGGGCCGCAGCGTGATGCCGGGGGTCTTCATGTCGAACAGCAGAAACGAGATGCCCGCCTGCCGCTTGGGCGCCTGCGGGTCGGTGCGCACCAGACAGAAGATCCAGTCCGCGTACTGGCCGAGCGTGGTCCAGGTCTTCTGCCCATTGACGACGTAGCTGTCGCCGTCCCGCACCGCGGTGGTGCGCAAGGACGCCAGGTCCGAACCGGCCTCGGGCTCGGAGAACCCCTGGCACCACCAGATGTCGAGGCTGGCCGTCGGCGGCAGGAAGCGTTGTTTGACCTCCTCCGAACCGAATTCGGCGATCACCGGGCCCACCATCTTGGTGTTGAAGTTCAGCGGCTCCGGGACGCACGCCAGCTGCATCTCGTCGGCCCAAATCTGGTGCTGGGTCGCCGTCCAGTCCTTGCCGCCCCACTCGACCGGCCAGTTCGGTACCGCCAGACCGTGCTCGTGCAGGATCTTGTGGCTGGTGACGATGTCCTCGTGGTTCACCTCCGCCGAGCCCCGGCGCACCCGCTCGCGCAGCTCTTCCGGAATCTTGGTGGTGTAGATGGTGCGGAGCTCGTCGCGGAACGCGGCTTCCTCCGGTGTGAGCGCCAGTTGCACGGCGACCTCCTGTCGTCTGGGGTGAACGTGGCTACCAGCTTCGGATGGATGCCCGGTCCTGGCGATGCGTTCTTCGCTCCATCTTGACCCATCCCGTACAGCGGTTGTGCACAGCCTCGGTTTAGTCCACAGTCTCAGGTCGCGGCGCCGCCGGGTGGGGCGGATCTGGCGGTCGGCGCACCTACGGTCGGCGCATGCGAACAGAACTTCCCGCCGAGCGTCTGCAGCGGCGACTCGGGGCCGAACCGGACGCCGAGCCCGACGGCGCCGCGTCGACGTCGGCCGGGCAGGCGGTGGACGAGGACCAGAATTCGCTGCTGCCGCGGTGGCTGCCCGGTGTGTCGCCCGATCGGGGGTGGGTGGGCAGGCTGCGCGCCGACCCGGGACGTGCCGGTGCCATCGGGTTGGCGATCGTGGCCGCGCTGGCCGTTCTGGTCACGGTGTTCACGCTGCTGCGCGACCGGCCGGCGCCGGTGATGTCGGCCAAACTGCCGCCGGTCGAGAAGGCGTCGACGGCGAGCCCCAAGTCGTCGGCGAGCCCAAGTGCCGGCCCCGACCGGCCGGTGGTGGTGAGCGTGGTGGGCCTGGTGCGCAGCCCGGGACTGGTCACCCTGGCGCCCGGGGCGCGCGTCGCGGATGCGCTGCAGGCCGCTGGTGGCGCGGTGAACGGGGCGGACACCGTCGGGCTGAACATGGCGCGTCCGCTCGGCGACGGCGAGCAGATCGTCGTCGGGCTTCCGCCCGTCCCCGGGCGGCCTGCGGCGTTGGGCAGCTCGGTGGCCTCCGGTTCCACACCGACATCCAAGCCACCGCCACCGCGGACCGGAGCGGGGCCGGGGAAGCCGAAGGCAGGGGAGGTGCTCGACCTCAACACCGCGACCGTGGAGGACTTGGACGCCCTGCCCGGCGTCGGGCCGGTCACGGCCGCCGCGATCGTGGCCTGGCGGCAGGCCAACGGCAAATTCACCAACGTCGACCAGCTCGCCGACGTCGACGGCATCGGGCCCGCGCGGTTGGAGAAGTTGCGCGCCCTGGTCCGTGTCTGAACACCGGTGCGGGAACCCGGTCGCGCCGAATCGGATGCGGCACGCGTTGACGCGCGCCTGGCGCCGGCCGCGCTCACCTGCTGGGTGGTGACCGCCGCCGGGATCTGGTGGCCGATCGGCCGGGTGATCGCGGGGGCCTGTCTTTTGTCGGTCGCCGCCGCGGGCGCGCTGGTTTGGGGCACCGGGCGCCGGCGGGGCGAAACCGGGAGGCACCGGGCCGTCAGCGCCGGACTGGTCGCGGTCGGTGTCACCGGCGCGGGGTTCGGCTTTGCGGTCGCGTTGCGCGCCGAAGCGGTCGATCGCCACCCGATCACCGCGGCGTTCGGGACGGCCGCCCCGGTGACGGTCACTCCTACGGAGAGCCCGGTGTCGTTGGGCCGCGGCCAGCTGATGTTTCGCGCCACGCTGCAGCGCCTGCGCGACGCGCAGATCTCGGGGCGGGTGGTCGTCTTCGCGCGCGCATCGGAATTCGAATCCGAAGCCGACGGGTTGATGGTGGGCCGTCCGATGCGGTTCACCGCCCGGATCAGCCGCCCGACCCGCCGCGACCTCACCGTCGCTGTGCTCAACGCGTCGGGCCGCCCAACGCTGGGCACCGCCGGCGCCGTGCACCGGGTGGCGCACACGGTGCGGGCCCGATTCGGCGCCGCGGTTCGCGGCGCGTTGCCCGCCGACCAGGCGGCGATGTTGCCCGCGCTGGTGCTGGGCGACACATCGGCGGTTCCCGCCGGGACCGGCCGGGACTTTCGCGCGGCGGGGATGACGCACCTGATGGCGGTTTCGGGCGCCAACGTGACCATCGTGTGCGCGGCCGTGCTGCTCTCGGCGCGCCTGATCGGTCCCCGGGCGGCCGTCGCCCTCGCCGCCCTGACGCTGGTCGCCTTCGTCATCGTGGTGGAACCGACGGCGAGCGTGTTGCGGGCGGCCGTGATGGGCGCCATCGGGCTGGCGGGGTTGCTGTCTTCGCGGCGGCGGCAAGCCATCCCGGCGCTCTGCGCCGCGGTGCTGGTCTTGCTGGCGCTGGCCCCGCAGCTGGCCGTCGACGTGGGCTTCGCGCTGTCGGCGATCGCGACGGCGGCGTTGGTGTTGGTCGCGCCGGTCTGGTCGCGGGGCCTGGCGGGGAGAGGCTGCCCCAAGCCGCTGGCCGACGCCCTGGCGATCGCGGCGGCCGCACATGTCGTGACTGCTCCGCTGGTAGCGGGCATCTCCGGGCGGGTCAGCCTGGTGGCAGTGGGCGCCAACCTCGCGGCGGCGCCGGTCATCGCGCCGATCACCGTGCTGGGCAGCGCGGCGGCCGTGCTGAGCGTGGTGTGGCCGCCCGGCGCGCAGGTGTTGGTCCGTTTCACCGGCCCCGAACTGTGGTGGGTGGTGCGGGTGGCGCAATGGTCGGCGGGCGCGCCCGGGGCAACGCTGCCCGTTCCGTCCGGGGTGCCGGGAGTGGTGCTGGTCGCCGGGGTGACCGCGCTGATCGTCGTGGCGGTGACGAGGCTGCGCGGGCGGCGCTGGTTTGGCGCCGCGGTCGGCCTGGGCGGGTTGACGGCTGCCCTCTGCGCGCTGGCTTGGTGGTTGTCGAAGCTGGTGGATCCCGGGGTGGCGTAGTCGGTCCGTCGTGACACCATCGTGGGGTGACAGAAGTTTCGCCGTTGCACCTGGTCCTGGGAGACGAGGAGCTGCTGGTCGAGCGGGCGGTGGCCGACGTATTGCGGGCGGCGCGCCAGCGGGCCGGGATCGACGATGTTCCCGTCAGCCGCATGCGAGCCGGTGACGTCAGCACCTACGAACTCGCCGAGCTGCTGAGTCCGTCACTGTTCGGTGACGAGCGCATCGTCGTGCTGGAATCCGCCGGCGAAGCGGGCAAGGAGGCGGCCGCGGTGATCGCCTCGGCCGCGGCCGACATCCCGCTGGGCACGATGCTGGTGGTCGTGCATTCGGGCGGCGGCCGGGCCAAGGCGCTGGCCACCGAGTTGCAGTCACTGGGCGCCGTCGTGCATCCGTGCGCGCGGATCACCAAGGCCAGCGAGCGAATCGACTTCGTCCGCAAGGAGTTTCGTGCGCTACGCGTCAAGGTCGACGAGGAGACCGTGACCGCCATGCTGGACGCGGTCGGCTCCGACGTGCGGGAGCTGGCGGCCGCCTGTTCGCAGCTGGTTGCCGACACGGGTGGGGTCGTGAATGCCGCCGCGGTCCGCCGCTATCACAGCGGCAAAGCCGAGGTGAAGGGGTTCGACATCGCGGACAAGGCGGTGGCGGGCGACGTCGCGGGAGCGGCCGAAGCGCTGCGGTGGGCGATGATGCGCGGGGAGCCGCTGGTGGTGCTTGCCGACGCGCTGGCCGAAGCGGTCCACACGATCGGTCGGGTCGGGCCGCTGTCAGGCGACCCCTATCGGCTGGCGTCGCAGCTCGGAATGCCGCCGTGGCGGGTGCAGAAGGCCCAGAAGCAGGCGCGGTATTGGTCGCGCGACAGCGTCGCGGCCGCGATGAAGGTGGTGGCGGCGCTCAACGCCAACGTCAAGGGAGCCGTGGCGGACGCCGACTATGCGCTCGAATCGGCGGTCAGGAAGGTGGCCGAGCTGGCCGCGAACCGGAACCGATGAGCGAGCGGTTCAGATCTTGTTGAGCGCGCGCGCCAGGGCCGACTTCTTGTTGGCCGCCTGATTCTTGTGGATCACGCCCTTGCTGGCCGCTTTGTCCAGCTTGCGGGTGGTCGCGGCCAGCAACTCCGAGGCCTTGTCCTTGTCGCCGGCGTGGGCGGCCTCACGGAACGCGCGGACGGCGGTGCGAAGCGACGACTTCACGGACTTGTTGCGCAGTCGAGCGCGCTCGTTGGTGCGATTGCGCTTCTGCTGCGACTTGATGTTGGCCACGCTTCTAGTTCCTTCTCCGCTTCGACGATTGTTGGGGCGCCGGATATCACCACAGCGACTGCCCAGGTTATCAGTCGGTTACGTTTTCTCCCAAAACGGGAACCCGTGGCCTGCCATAACGCCAATTTGAGGCAGCATCTGAAAAGTGAGTCTTCCGAGCCAGCTCGAGGAAACCGGGCGGGGGTTGCGCGCCGCGCGTGCCGAGCGCATTTTCGGCGGCTACAACACGTCCTCGGACATCTATTCGATGGCATTTGACGAGATGTTCGATGCCCACGGCACCGTTCGGGGTCCCTATAAGGGCATCTACGCCGAGCTTGCGCCGTCGGACGCCTCGGACCTGAAGGCCCGCGCCGAAGCGCTGGGTCGCGCGTTCATCGACCAGGGCATCACGTTCTCGCTGTCGGGCCAGGAGCGGCCTTTTCCGCTCGACCTGGTTCCGCGGGTGATCTCGGCCGCCGAGTGGAGCCGGTTGGAGCGCGGCATCATCCAGCGCGTCAAGGCGCTCGAGATGTATCTCGACGACATCTACGGCGATCAGGAAATCCTGAACGACGACATCATCCCGCGCCGCCTGATCACTTCCTGCGAGCATTTTCACCGCGAGGCGATGGGCATCGTCCCGCCCAACGGCGTCCGCATCCACGTCGCGGGCATCGACCTGATCCGCGACGAGAAGGGCAACTTCCGGGTCCTGGAGGACAACCTGCGCTCGCCCTCCGGGGTGTCGTACGTCATGGAGAACCGGCGGACCATGGCGCGGGTATTCCCGAATCTGTTCGCCACCCACCGGGTGCGTGCGGTCGACGACTACGCCTCGCACCTGCTGCGCGCCTTGCGCAATTCCGCGGCCACCAACGAGGCCGATCCGACCGTGGTGGTGCTCACTCCCGGGGTGTACAACTCGGCCTACTTCGAGCACTCGCTGCTGGCCCGCCAGATGGGGGTCGAGCTGGTCGAGGGTCGCGACCTGTTCTGCCGCGACAACCAGGTCTACATGCGCACCACGGAGGGGGAGGTGCAGGTCGACGTCATCTACCGGCGCATCGACGACGCCTTCTTGGACCCGCTACAGTTCCGCGCCGACTCGGTCCTGGGGGTGGCCGGCCTGGTCAACGCCGCCCGCGCCGGCAACGTCGTCGTATCCAGCGCCATCGGCAACGGTGTGGGCGACGACAAGCTCGTCTACACCTATGTGCCGACGATGATCGAGTACTACCTGGGGGAGAAGCCGCTGCTGGCCAACGTCGAGACGTACCGGTGCTGGCTCGATGACGAACGCGAAGAGGTGCTGGACCGGATCGACGAATTGGTTCTCAAGCCGGTCGAGGGATCCGGCGGTTACGGCATCGTGTTCGGGCCGGAAGCCTCCGAGAAGGAGTTGGCCACCGTCGCCAAGAAGGTTCGCGACGACCCGCGCAGCTGGATCGCCCAGCCGATGATGGAACTGTCGACCGTGCCGACGCAGATCGGCAACACGCTGGCGCCCCGGTATGTCGACCTGCGGCCGTTCGCGGTCAACGACGGCGACGACGTCTGGGTGTTGCCCGGTGGGCTGACCCGGGTGGCCCTGGTCGAGGGTTCGCGGGTGGTGAACTCGAGCCAGGGCGGTGGCTCGAAGGACACCTGGGTGCTGGCGTCGCGGACCTCGGGCGGTGACCACGAGCTCGGCGCGGCGGAAGTCGTGCGCTCGCTGCCGGAGTCGATGTCCGACCCGGCGCTGGACGGTGCGCAGCGTTTCGCGCAGACCCAGACGCAACCCACGGAATCGCCCCAGGAACAGCAGCTTCAGCAGCAACAGCGGCGGGCGAAGCGCTGATGCTGGCCCGTAACGCGGAGGCGCTGTTCTGGATCGGTCGCTATGTCGAACGGGCCGACGACACCGCCCGCATCCTCGACGTGGTGCTGCACCAACTGCTCGAGGATTCCAGCGTCGACCCGGACCAGGCGTCGCGGCTGCTGCTGCGGGTGCTCGGCATCGACCCCCCCAGCTACGACCTCGACGTCTGGTCGCTCACCGACCTGGTGGCCTTCAGCACCAACGCTTCGGGTGGCTCTTCGATCGTCGACGCCGTCACGGCGGCGCGGGAAAACGCGAAGTCGGCGCGCGAGGTGACGTCCAGCGAGATCTGGGAGTGCCTCAACACCACCTACCACGCCCTGGCCGAGCGCGAGCGTGCCGCGAAACGCCTTGGGCCCCATGAATTCCTGTCCTACATCGAGGGCCGGGCGGCGATGTTCGCCGGCCTGGCCGACTCGACACTGTCCCGCGACGACGGATACCGCTTCATGGTGCTGGGCCGCGCGATCGAGCGGGTGGACATGACGGTGCGGCTGTTGCTTTCGCGAGTGGGGGACAGCGCTTCATCCCCGGCGTGGGTGACGCTGTTGCGTTCGGCGGGTGCGCATGACACCTACCTGCGCACCTACCGTGGCGTGCTGGACGCCGGGCGGGTGGTCGAATTCATGTTGCTGGACCGGTTGTTCCCGCGTTCGGTGTTCTATTCGCTGCGGCTCGCCGAACACAACCTCGACGAACTGCTGCACTCTCGGCAGAGCCGGATCGGGGCCACCGGTGAGGCGCAGCGGCTGCTCGGGCAGGCCCGAAGCGAACTCGAATTCGTGCAACCCGGGGTACTGCTGGAGTCCTTGGAGACGCGCCTGGCGGGCCTGCAACGAACCTGCCACGATGTCGGAGAAGCGTTGTCGGTGCAGTACTTTCACGTCACGCCGTGGGTGGCGTGGTCGGATGCCGGGGATCGCGGCCGGCTGGTCAGCAGGAAAGGGGACGGCTGATGTGGCGGCTGCGGGTGGTGCACACCACCGGGTACGCCTACCAGTCGGCGGTGACCGCGTCCTACAACGAAGCGCGGTTGACCCCACGGTCGAACACCAGGCAAAACGTCATCCTCAATCGCGTCGAAACGATCCCCGCGACCCGGTCCTATCGCTACATCGACTATTGGGGCACCGCCGTAACGGCGTTCGATCTGCACGCGCCGCACACCGACCTCACGGTGACGTCGTCGTCGGTGGTCGAGACCGAGCAGCCGGAACCGCCGGTGAGCGAAGTCGGCTGGGGTGACCTCAAGTCCGGGGCGGTGATCGATCGGTTCGACGAACTGCTTCGCCCCACCGGGCACACCCCGGCGAGCAAGAAGGTTGCGTCCGTGGCCAAGAAGATCGCCAAGTCGCACCAGCCGGCCGAGGCCGTCGCCGCCGCCGGCGACTGGGTGCGCGGTGAGCTGGACTATCTCCCGGGAACCACCAGCGTGCACTCGTCGGGGCTGGACGCGTTGAACGCGGGCAGGGGTGTCTGCCAGGACTTCGTGCACTTGTCGCTGATGTTGTTGCGGGCCATGGGGATTCCCGCGTACTACGTGTCGGGTTACCTGCATCCCAAGCGCGACGCCGTCGTCGGGGACACCGTGGACGGGCGCAGCCACGCGTGGATTCAGGCGTGGACGGGCGGCTGGTGGAGTTACGACCCCACCAACGGAACCGAGATCTCCGAGCAATACGTCGGCGTGGGCGCGGGCCGCGACTACACCGACGTCCCTCCCCTGAAAGGCATTTACTCCGGTCAGGGCGCGACCGATCTCGACGTCGTCGTGGAGATCACCCGGCTGGCTTAGCCGGCGCGGGCATAGCGTTCACGTCATGAACGACACTGGGTCTCACCGCGGTGGCCCCTGGTTGCTGCTGCTGTCCGTGCTGTGTGCTGCGGTGCTCTTCGGTGGGATCGCGGTCGGCGTCGCCCTGGGCGGTGTGATGCCGTTGCCATACGGCCCGGCGGCCGCGGTGGCGGCCTACGTCCGAGCGGAGCCGGTCGCCGTGCGCGTCATCGCGGTGGCGACGTTTGCGGCGTCGGTTCCGTTGGGGGTCTATGCGGCGACGGTCAGCGCCCGGCTGCGCCGGCTCGGCGCTGCCGGGCCGGGAGCGTCGATCGCGCTCGCGGGAGGCCTCGTGGCGGCCGGAGCGCTGGGGCTGTGCGGCTTGCTGGCCTGGCCACTGTCGCGGCCCGAAGTCGCTGCGGACGTGACCTTGGTCCGCGCGCTATACCTATTGGTGTTCCTGGTCGGCGGCCCGGGGCACATCGTGGCCCTGGGCCTGCTGGTCGCCGGGATCGCTGGACCCGGCCTGAGCCGGGGTTTGCTGCCGAGCCCGGTGGCCTGGGCCGGCCTGGGAATCGCCGCCCTCGCCGAAGCGGCGACGGCGGTGTTGGTCTGGCCGGACCTGGGCGTGATCCTGCCGGTTGCCAGGGTGTCGGCGCTGTGCTGGCTGGTGCTGGCCGGGGCGCTGCTGCCGTTGCGCCGCAACGGGATTGGAGAGTGACCGTTACGGCGCGTTGATTTCGACGCGATGCAGGTCGTCGCCGAGCTCGATCCGCCCGTCGAACGCCGACGCCGCCAGGGCCCGCCACTGCTCTTCTTGGCCCGGCACCAGCGCGGGCACGTAGTGCGTCATGACGAGGGTGCCCACCCCCGCGCGGGCCGCGGTTGCGGCGGCCTCCTCGACCGACGAATGGTAATCGCAGATGTCCTGAAGCCGCTGTTGCGGGATGTTGCCGACGATGTCCTTACGGATCACGGTGTGCACCAAAGCGCCGGCGCCGGCCGCCAGCTGGTCGAGGCCGGCGCAGGGCACCGTGTCCCCGGCGAGCACCACCGACGCCCTGCCGTAGTCGATGCGGAACCCGATGGTCGGGGTCACCGGTCGGTGATCGGTCGGTGCCACCCGGATCGACACGCCGTCGCGGTCCCACACCGCCCCCTCGGTGCACTCGTGGACCTCGACCGACGGTGGGGCGTTCAGGTCGGCGTGATGCGCGAGCCGGTACTCGATGTCGTGGCGGAACGCGTACAGCGTCGCCTCGACCGTCTCCGCGGTCCCGGGCGGTCCGATGATCGGCAGCGGCGCGGGGTCCGGTGCGAAGGTGCTGATCCAGCGGGTGATGAGCAGGTCGCCGAGGTCTCCGATGTGGTCGCTGTGCAGATGGGTGATCAGCAGCGCCGACAAACCGGCGGCGCCCACGCCCACCGCCGCCGCGCGCTGCAACACCCCACGCCCGCAGTCCACCAGAAACACCTGCCCGCCGGCCCGTACCAGGGTCGACGGTCCGGCCCGGTTCGGGTCGGGGATCGGGCTCCCCGTTCCCAGCAGCGTGATCTCGATCATGGGCCCTATCTTGCAAGCCGCGCCCCTGTCCAGTGGCCCAATCGGTCGATCCGACCGATCGAGCGCCCAGGTTTCGAACGGCGGCGTCAGGGTATGGACACGGATCGGCTACCGGTTCTCGTCGTGGCTTTTGCGCCGCACGAGTTAGCCGTAGCCTGTTGTGAAGCGGATCACAACCAGCTGGAGGCCTTTGATGCGGATTGCAGACGTCTTGCGGAACAAGGGCGCGGCGGTGGTGACCATCAACCCCGAGGCGACGGTGAAAGAGCTGCTCGCCGGCCTCGCCGAGCAGAACATCGGCGCCATGGTGGTCGTCGGCGACGAGGGCGTCGTCGGCATCGTCTCCGAGCGCGACGTCGTGCGCGAGCTGCACACCCATGGCGCCGGCGTGCTGTCGCGCCCGATCTCGAAGATCATGACCACCACCGTTGCCACCTGCACGAAAGCCGACACAGTCGACTCCCTGAGCGTGCTGATGACCAAGAACCGGGTGCGCCATGTGCCCGTGTTGGACGGCAAGAAGCTGATCGGGATCGTGAGCATCGGCGACGTGGTGAAGACCCGGATGGAAGAGCTCGAGGCCGAGCAGCAGCAGCTGCAGTCCTACATCACGCAAGGCTGACTGCCCGGCTTGTCCCCTGGCCGCTCCGCGGCCGGGGGTACCCACCTCACGGCGTTCCACGGCGCGCATCGTCGCCGGGCGGGGCTGACTGCGTGTTCGCCGAGCGTGCGTTCAGCGCGAATAAGCGGCCGGTTTTTTGCAATGGTCACACGTTGGGCGACTAGCTCCAGGAGTAGTCCGCGCGCAGCCGCTCGGCCACCACTTCGAAGATCTCGCGGTCCAGGATCGCGCCCTCGCGGCGAATGCTCTCCTCGGGGACGTCGAGCACCCGGTCCAGCCGAACCCAACTAGGCCTGCCCTCGTAATCCCAGGCGCCGGAACCGATTCCGATCCAGTCCCGGTCCTCGGCGTGGCGCTCCTGGCTGGACACCATCAACCCCAGCAGGACGCGGCGGTCACGACCGACCACGAGCACGGGCCGGTCCTTGCCCCGGGTCGGGTCGTCCTCATATACCACCCACGTCCAAACGATCTCGCCCGGATCGGCCCGGCCGTCGAGGTCGGGGGCGTAGACCAGCTTGCGTGCGCGCTGCGCGGTCGGGAAGCTCGTGCTGGTCACCGGGCGGCCCGCGGTGACCGCGGGCGGTTGCGGCGCGGCGGCGGCGATGACGTTCGCGGTGATCTTCACGGCGTGCTGCAGTTCGCGCAGCACGGTCTGCGAGTTCTGCACGTGCCGGGCCAGCCGCGGGGCCCGATCGAAGACCAGGTTTTCCGCGAAATGCTGGAACGTCTTCCACTGGGATTTGCGGGCCGACGCCATATTCGCAGCATAGACGCGGGCGCGCGGGTGCGATTGTGTCCAAGTATGTCTCGGGCACCCCGCCTAGATACCCTGGACATACCAATGAACCGGCGCTCAAGCGCCCGCAAGCGTGTCCAGACCAGGAGATTCCCATCAGCAGTTTCGCCGACAAGACCTTCACCGCGCCGGCGCAGATTCGGAACTTCTGCATCATCGCCCACATCGATCACGGCAAGTCCACGCTGGCGGACCGGATGCTTCAGCTCACCGGCGTCGTCGACGAGCGGATGATGCGGGCCCAGTACCTGGATCGGATGGACATCGAGCGGGAGCGCGGGATCACCATCAAGGCCCAGAACGTCCGGCTGCCCTGGAAAGTATCCGGCGGCGAGGCCGCCGGAACAGAATACGTCTTGCACCTGATCGACACTCCGGGCCACGTCGACTTCACCTACGAGGTGTCGCGGGCGCTGGAAGCCTGTGAGGGCGCGGTGCTGCTGGTCGACGCGGCCCAGGGCATCGAGGCGCAGACCCTGGCCAACCTGTACCTGGCCCTGGATCGGGATTTGACCATCATCCCGGTGCTCAACAAGATCGACCTGCCCGCGGCCGACCCGGACCGCTACGCGGGCGAGCTCGCACACATCATCGGCTGCGAGCCGGACGACGTGCTGCGGGTGTCCGGCAAAACCGGCGAGGGCGTGGCCCACCTCCTCGACGAGGTGGTCCGGCTGGTGCCGCATCCGCAAGGCGACGCCGACGCACCCACCCGCGCGATGATTTTCGACTCCGTCTACGACATCTACCGCGGCGTGGTGACCTACGTCCGGGTGATGGACGGCAAGATCGTCCCGCGGGAGCGCATCTTGATGATGTCCACGGGCGCCACCCACGAGTTGCTCGAAGTGGGCATCGTCTCGCCGGAACCCAAGGCCAGCGATGGACTGGGGGTGGGTGAGGTGGGCTACCTCATCACCGGTGTGAAGGACGTCCGCCAGTCCAAGGTCGGCGACACCGTGACGACAGCCCGGCACGGCGCCACCGAGGCCCTTACCGGGTACCGCGAGCCCAAGCCGATGGTGTACTCGGGCCTGTATCCGGTGGACGGCTCCGATTACCCGGATCTGCGCGACGCCCTGGACAGGCTGCAGCTCAATGACGCCGCCCTGACCTACGAGCCGGAAACGTCGGTGGCGCTGGGCTTCGGATTTCGGTGCGGCTTCCTGGGCCTGCTGCACATGGAGATCACCCGCGAACGCCTGGAGCGCGAGTTCAACCTGGATCTGATCTCCACGTCGCCGAACGTCGTCTACCGGGTCATCAAAGAGGACAACAGCGAAATCGTGGTGACCAACCCGTCGGACTGGCCGGAAGGCAAGGTGCGCACGGTGTACGAGCCGGTCGTCAAGACCACCATCATCGCGCCCAGCGAGTTCATCGGCACCATCATGGAGCTGTGCCAGTCGCGCCGCGGCGAGTTGGGTGGCATGGACTACCTGTCACCCGAGCGGGTGGAACTGCGCTACACGATGCCGCTCGGCGAGATCATCTTCGACTTCTTCGACTCGCTGAAGTCGCGCACCCGCGGCTACGCCAGCCTCGACTACGAGGAGGCCGGCGAGCAGGAGGCGCAACTGGTCAAGGTGGACATCCTGCTGCAGGGCGAGGCCGTCGACGCGTTCTCTGCGATCGTGCACAAGGACGGGGCGTCGGCGTACGGCAACAAGATGACCACCAAGCTGAAAGAGCTCATTCCGCGCCAGCAGTTCGAGGTGCCGGTGCAGGCGGCCATAGGATCGAAAATCATTGCGCGCGAGAATATCCGGGCGATCCGCAAAGACGTGCTATCGAAGTGCTACGGCGGAGACATCACCCGCAAACGCAAGCTGCTGGAAAAGCAGAAGGAGGGCAAGAAGCGGATGAAGACCATCGGGCGGGTGGACGTGCCGCAGGAGGCTTTCGTCGCGGCGTTGTCGACCGACGCCGCGGGGGACAAGGGCAAGAAATAGTCGTGATGCTGATGCGAGCCGTTGGTGTTGTCGGACTAAGCCTGCTCGGCACGGGATGCGTCACGACAGTGGCCGGAACCCCCACGCGCACTGGCCCCCTCGGCGGAGCCGCTTTGCCCCTCGAACAGGTCTTACCGGACGCCGCCGAGGTCAGCGCCGCCGTCGGAAACGAGCTCCCGCCACACAGTCCGCCGCTGGTGGGTGGTAACGATGTGCTGCCCAACGGGATTCGTGACGCTGGTGGCGCCGCGCCCATCGAATGCCTCGGGACCGTCGACCCCGCGATGCGCCTCGTCTACGAAAAGGGCCCGGTGCGCCGCGCCGCGACGCAGGACTACTGGAACTACGACTCCGGCATACAGGTGTCCAGCGCAACAGCGGCGGCGATCGAGCTGGCGACCACGTCCGACGCGCAACGACTCTTCGCGTCGTTCGTTCAGCAATGGCAACGCTGCACGGACACCACGGTCACCATGTACACACACGACCGGAGCAACACGGAGTTGTACTCGAAGGTGACCGACGTCCGCGTCGACGGACCGATACTTTCCGCTACCGTCATCGCGTGGGACAACCATCACACGCCGCCATCCCCGAACGAGCGGGCACTCGGCACCGCGGGCGACGTCATCGCTGACGTCAAAGTCGCCGTCGAGCCGCACGCGCAGGCCGGGACCCGGTCCATCCAAGTCGTTCAGGCGATGTTGCGAAAAGTCTCGAGCACCAACTGATGTCGACGCGCCGGACCATCCTCACGGGCCTGTTGGCCGTCGTGCTCGCCACCGGCTGCACCGTCGACGGCACCGCGCGGCCCGCGCCGAATCTGAAGCCGCACCCGGTAACCGGGCAACCCGTCAAGAAAGTGCTCCTCGACGACGCTGAGCTGTCGAAGCTGCTGGGCCAGTCCTTCGGAAGCAAGAACGAACTCCCGGCGCGGTTCGGCGGTCCCGAGGTGCTGCCGCCGGCCTTCGGCGCGGTTTCGCCCGCCAACTGCGTCGGTGTCGCCTCGATGATGGTGAAGGATGCCTACCGATCCGCCGACGTCAAGAATGCGGCGCGGGAGACGTGGTGGAACCAGCACGGGCCGGCGAAGGTGATCAGTGTCGCCGAGGGCGTGGTCGCCCTGTCCAGCGCCGCCGGGGCCGCCGCGCTGTTCCAACAGTTTGCCCAGCAGTGGCGCGACTGCGAGGGCACGACCGTGACCATCGGGCGCCCCAGCATCATCACCGACCGCCCCGCGATCGTCTTCTTGGACACCATCTCCGAGGTGCGGGCCTCCGAATCCGTTCTGGCCGCCACCGTTTCGATCGACACCCAATTGCCCGGCATACCGTCGAGCGGGCCCAGGCCCGAGGCGCGTGCCATTGGCGTGCGGGGCAACTGCCTCGTCGAAGTCGAAGTGGCGTTCTTCAATTCGACGCGCTCATCGGACGAGGGGTCCGGCGATGTGCACCGCAGCGCCATCGACATCGCGCACGCGATGATGGACAAGGTCAGCGGCCTGAGCTGACCGGCACCTGCCACAAACCTGGGACTTCTCTGGTGTTGAGCTGTGCTCACGCGTGGGCGACGGCTTCGCCGTGCCGCCGAGCCTAAACTCGGTGAAGTGGGAGGTAGCCGAGAAGCGCATGGGAAATATTTGCGGTAGCGAGCTGCCCCCTGCTCCGGTCGTCGCCGCACCATCCGGTAACCGCTGCGGTCGACGACGAGGTTGGTGCGCAGCACTTTTGGTCGTGCTGCTCTCGGCCACGGGCTGTTCCAACACGGTCGGTGGCGCGGCGCGGCCACCGGCCAACCTCGCGCCGCGATTCCTCGACGGGCAGACCCTAAAGCGGGTGCTCCTCGGCAAGAGCGCGCTTTCCCGCGTCGTCAGGCAGCCCTTGGAGCTGGACCCGGGTTCCCCACCGCTTGTCGGGGGCCCCGAGACGTTCGGCGCCGCGCCGGCGGAGGGGCCCGAAAGCTGCCTCGGGGTGGCCGTGATGATGCAGGCCGGCGCCTACCGGTCCGCGAACGTCAACGCCGTTGCGTTCACCACCTGGCGGCCTACTGTCGCATCCGGCGCGGCGGTGACCCGGGTGCAAGAGGCCGCCATCAGCTTGCCCACGGCCGCCGACGCCAACGCACTGTTCGCGACGTTCTCCAGGCAGTGGCACGAATGCGACGGCAAGACGGTGCCCATCGTCGGCGGAACGTTACCGCTGGAAGTGAAAGTCAGCGACGTCCAAAGCGCCACTTCCGTTGTCGCGGCGACTATTTCGACGGAGTGGAGCGCGCCCGGCTTCGTCTCGCCATCCGTTCCCGCCGCGCGGGCTATCGGCGTGCGAGACAATTGCCTCGTCGAAGTCGAGGTCGACTTTGTCGACTCACCGGGCGTATCGCTAGAGGGATCCAGCGCGCTGGACATCGCGCAAGTCATGCGAGACAAGGTCAGCGCGCTGAGCTGAATGGCGGGCTACATCCCATGGTGGCGACCCGCTGCGCCCGGCCTGACGGCCGCGCTTGCGATCGCCACTACATCCCATGGTGGCGACCCGCTGCGCCCGGCCTGACGGCCGCGCTTGCGATCGCCACTACATTCCATGGTGGCGACCCGCTGCGCCCGGCCTGACGGCCGCGCTTGCGATCGCCACTACATCGGTGCGTTGGCGGGCTGGAACATCCCCGAGCCGTCGGCCTCCTCCTCGGCGCGGATCACGTGCACCACCGCGTTGATCAGCGCCAGGTGGGTGAACGCCTGCGGGAAGTTGCCCAGGTGCCGGCCCGTTCGGGGCTCGATCTCCTCGGCATAGAGGTGCAACGGGCTCGCGTAGGACAGCAGCCGCTCGCACAATCGCTTGGCGCGCGCCACCTCGCCGATCTCCACCAGCGCCGACACCAACCAGAACGAGCAGATCGTGAACGTGCCTTCCTCGCCGGATAGCCCGTCGTCGGTCTCCTCGACGCGGTAGCGCAGCACCAGGCCTTCCTGGGTGAGTTCGTCGGCGATGGCCAGCACCGTATTGCGCACCCGGGGGTCGTCCGGGGGCAGGAAGCGCGTGAGCACCACCAGCAGCAGCGAGGCGTCCAGCGCGTCGGTGCCGTAGCGCTGGGTGAACACCCCGCGGGAGTCCACCCCGTGTTGCAGGATGTCGTCCTTGATCTCCTCGGCGATGGCCCGCCACTGTTGGGCATAGCTCTTCTCGCCCTGCCGCTCGGCGAGCTTCGCCCCTCGGTCGAGCGCCACCCAGCACATCACCTTCGACGAGGTGAAGTGCTGCGGTTCGCCGCGGACCTCCCAGATGCCCCGGTCGGGCTCCCGCCAGTGCTTGATGGCCTCTTCCACCTGCTTCTTGAGCACCGGCCACAAGCTCTCCGGGATCTGCTCACGGGACTTGCAGTGCAGGTAGAACGAATCGAGGATGGAGCCCCAGATGTCGTGCTGGACCTGGTCGTAGGCGCCGTTGCCGATGCGCACCGGCCGGGCGTGGTCATAACCGGACAAATGGTGCAGGTCTTCTTCCACCAGGCTGCGTTCGCCGCCCACGCCGTACATCACCTGCAGCGGGTGGCGTTCGTTGCTGTTGGCTCCGGAGACGTCGGCAATGAACGCGAAGAAGTCGTCCGCCTCCCGGTCCAGCCCGAGCGTGTACAGACCCCACAACGCGAACGTGGAGTCGCGCACCCAGGCGTAGCGGTAGTCCCAGTTGCGTTCGCCCTGCGGCGTTTCCGGCAGCGAGGTGGTGGCCGCCGCCAGCAGGGCCCCGGTGGGCGAGTACGTCAGCCCCTTGAGCGTGAGGGCGCTGCGCTGCAGGTAGGCACGCCATGGGTGGTCGGGGAAGTTGCCGATGTTGATCCATTGCCGCCAGCACTCGGTGGTCTGCCACATCTTGTCGGCGGCCTCTTCGTATGTTTGCGGCGCCGGGTGCTTGGTCCAGCTCAGGGCGACGAACACATCGTCGCCCTCCTTCATGCGGGTACGGGCGCGCGCTTCGCGGCCCTCCAGCCCGATCCGCAGGTTGGTGGTGAGCCGCAGGGTCGGGTGGGCGTCGGGCTGCTTGGTGGCCCGCGCGATCGCCTCGCCGTACGCGTTGGCCGAGTATTCCCAGGTGGAGCCCACGCGGTGATAGTCGAACGCGGGTTCGCAGCTCATCATCAGCTCGACGGTGCCGCTCACGCAGCGCACCGTGCGCAGCAGGATGTGCTCGGCGTCCCAGTCCATCGGCGTGCGGCGGTGGGTCCTGGACCGGCGCTCGATGTCGTGCCACGGCCCCATCACCAGCGCGTCGCGCACGATCAGCCACCCGGTGTGGGTCTGCCACGTCGTCTCCATGATCAGGCTGCCGGGCAGGTAGCGGCGGGCCGAGGGCACGGAAACGCCGTAGGGGCCGAGCCGGAAATGGCCGGCGCTGCGGTCCAGGATGGCGCCGAAGACGCTGGGGGAGTCGGGGCGCGGCACGCACATCCATTCGACCGAGCCGGCCGGCGAGATCAGGCAGGTCGTCTCCCAGTCGGACAGGAAGGCGTAGTCCGCGATCGGCGGGAACGGGTTTCGCAGTGCCCCGCTCGAAGCCAGCGGCGCCGGCGCGCTGAAGTCGATGGGCGATGGCAAGGCCGCCGCGTCCGCTTGAAATGCCTCCTCGGGCATGGCGTCGGCGGGCTGGTCGTCGGGCTGGGCGTGCAGGACCATCCCGACATCATCATCTGTTCAGCGGCCCGGCGTCCATTCTTTCGCCGACGTGGCGCCGCTTGGGGTCATCCGCGGCGCCGGGCAAACCTCGGGGCGTGCTCCGGAAACGGGCCGATCGCGACGAGGTAGCCGAGTACTCGCCGCAGCACCGCGGAGTGGCCCACCAGCCGCACGCCCAGCGGCGCACGCTGCACGTTTCCGCCCACCGCCGCGGCGATCACGTTGGCATGGATCAACCGTTGGGCGGTCTGCAGCAGCGCGGTGGGAAACCAGCGGCGCGCCTGCACGCGGGCGAGTCGCCGGGTGGGCACCCGTCCGGCGCGCAGCGCGTCCGCCAGGATGCGGGCGGCCGCCACCGCGTCGGCCACCGCCAGGTTGATGCCGATCCCGCCGACGGGCGACATCGCGTGCGCGGAGTCACCGATGAACAGGACACCGTCGGCATACCAGCGACGAAGCCGATTCAGTTGTACGTCTAGCAGTTTCACGTCATCGAAAGACGTCAGCGTCTGCACGCGGTCACCGAGCCAGGGCACCATGCCGACCAGCGCCCGGTGCAGCGCTTCGATGCCCTCCGACCGCAGCCGGGTGTCGGTTCCCTTCGGGATGATGTAGGCGATCTGGAAGTAATCGCCGCGGTCGATCACGATGACGGCGTGTCCGGCCCGCAACACGCCGGCCAGACCCCGCGGATCGCCGGGGTAGCGGGGCAAGCGGAACCACCACACGTCCATGGGCGCGCCGAAGCTGTGCGGTAGGAGGCCGACCGAAGAACGCACCGTCGAAGAGCGGCCGTCGCAGGCCACGGTCAATTCGGCGCGCATCTCCTTGAGCTCGCCTGCCGGGTCCCGGTAGGTGACGCCGACGACGCGGTGGGCGTCCCGGATGACGCCGGTCACCTCGGTGCTGCGCAACAGCCGGAAGGTCGGTTCTGCCTCGGCGGCGGTGGCCACCAGCTCCAGGAAGTCCCATTGCGGCACCAGCGCGATGTGCTTGTGCGCCCCCGGCAAGCGGGTCAGGTCGAGGCCGAGCGGTGCGTTCTGTATCTCCATGTGGACGGTGTCGATGAGGCGGTGTGGAATTTCGGCGAATCGTGGGCCAAACCCAGTTCGTCGAGCAGTCGCAAGGTGCTCGCGTGCACGGTGTCTCCGCGAAAGTCACGCAGGAAGTCGGCGTGCTTTTCCATCACCGTGACGTCTATGCCGGCGCGTGCCAGTAGCAGGCCCAGCACCATGCCCGCCGGGCCGCCGCCGGCGATCAGGCAGGCCGTTGCCGCGGGTGGGGACGACGGGGCGGACATGGGCCGATCTTGGCACATTGGTTTTCGGCTGCAGGGCCGAATAGGGTGAGCCCCGTGACCGCTTTCCTGAATTGGTGGGACGGCAACGAGCTGTGGCTTTCCGGGCTCGCTTTCGTGCTCCAGGCCATGGTGGTGATGCCGGTCGTGCTGGTCGTGGCCGCGGTCACGGCGGGACTGCTCGATGGCCTGCTCGGCAAAAGCATCGCCCTGATGCGCCGGGCCCGCCACGCCGGTGAGGCGCCCGGGTAACGCCTATGCCTCGGTCACACGTGACGTTGATTCTGGTCTCGCTCGTGGTGCTGGTGATCGTCGCGTGGTGGCTAACGCACTGAGTGCGCGACTTCGCGCAGCGTGCCCGCACGGCGACGCGAGCGGTGGCGGGCCCGGCGATTCCTGTTAGGCTTCCCGCCATGCACGTGACATCCGGTGTCGTAGAACGCCATGTCTTCGTGCACTGTTGTCGCTGACCGCCGATCCCGTGTGCGGTCTGGTATGGGGTTCGTCAGGCCTCCCAGTCGTTTAGGCGCCTTTCCGCAGCAACGGGACCACTATCACCTAAGTCCCCGTACTGGAAGGCCCGAATGCTCCACGACATCGCTTCGCGCTGGCGGCCGGTGAGTGCGCTCGCCCTCATCGTCGCGGTCATCTCGGGGTGCAGTGGCGGCGCCAGTGACGTCGTGGGCGGGGGCGGACCGAGCAACGCGCGCACCAGTATCACGCTGGTGGCCTATTCGGTCCCAGAACCCGGCTGGAGCAAGGTCATCCCCGCCTTCAACGCCGCCGAGGAGGGCAAGGGCATCCAGGTGATCACCTCCTACGGCGCCTCCGGCGACCAGTCGCGCGGAGTCGTCGACGGCAAGCCGGCCGACATCGTGAACTTCTCGGTCGAACCCGACATCACGCGACTGGTGAAGGCCGGCAAGGTATCCAAAGATTGGAATACCGACGCCACCAAGGGAATTCCGTTCGGGTCGGTGGTAACCCTGGTGGTGCGTAAGGGCAATCCCAAAAACATCAAGGACTGGGATGACCTGCTGCGGCCGGGAGTTGAGGTCATCACGCCCAGTCCGCTGAGCTCGGGGTCGGCCAAGTGGAATTTGCTCGCACCGTACGCCGTCAAGAGCGAAGGCGGCGGCAACACCCAGGCCGGCGTCGACTTCATCAGCAAGCTGGTGCATGAACACATCAAGTTGCGGCCCGGTTCGGGGAGGGAGGCCACCGATGTTTTCGTTCAGGGCAGCGGGGATGTGTTGATCAGTTACGAGAACGAGGCGATCGCCACCGAGCGCGCTGGCAAACCGGTTGAGCACATCAACCCGCCGCAGACCTTCAAAATCGACAATCCGGTTGCGGTGGTGACCACCAGCCCGCACCTGGACGCCGCGGTCGCCTTCAAGAACTTCCAGTACACGGCCACGGCGCAGAAGGCATGGGGGCAGGCCGGCTTTCGGCCGGTCGATCCGGCCGTCGCCGCCGAATTCCGCGACCAGTTTCCGGCGCCGGCGAAACTGTGGACGATTGCCGACCTCGGCGGCTGGAGCGCGGTGGATCCGCAGCTGTTCGACAAGACCACCGGCAGCATCACCAAGATCTACACGCAGGCCACCGGATGACGGCCGCGATCACGCCCGACCCCCAGGCAATCAGGCCCGAGCTCGGTCACCCGGCAGGTGATGACGCCGGGCACCGCCAATCGAATTCGGGGCGTCGCAGGTCGGGTACCACGTCACTGCGGGTGGGAGTGGCAACGCTGTGGCTTTCGGTGATCGTGCTGCTGCCGCTGGCCGCCATCGCATGGCAGGCCGCGGGCGGTGGCCGGCACGCCTTCTGGTTGGCGGTGACGTCAAACGCCGCGTTGGAGTCGTTCCGGGTCACCCTGACCATAGCCGCCGGGGTCACCTTGGTGAACCTGGTTTTCGGCCTGGTCATCGCCTGGATGCTGGTGCGGGACGACTTCGTCGGCAAGCGGCTCGTCGATGCGATCATCGACCTGCCCTTCGCGCTGCCCACCATCGTCGCGAGCCTGGTGATGCTGGCCCTCTACGGCAACAACAGCCCGGTAGGGCTGCATCTGCAGCACACGGCGTGGGGCGTGGCCGTGGCGCTGGCCTTCGTCACGCTGCCGTTCGTGGTGCGTGCCGTGCAGCCGGTGCTGCTGGAAATCGATCGGGAAACCGAAGAGGCGGCGACGTCGTTGGGTGCCAGCGGCGCAAAGGTTTTCACTTCTGTCGTGCTGCCGTCGTTGACGCCGTCCTTGCTGTCCGGCGCGGGCCTGGCTTTCTCACGGGCGATCGGCGAGTTCGGGTCGGTGGTCCTGATCGGTGGCGCGGTACCGGGCAAAACCGAAGTGTCATCGCAGTGGATACGCACCCTGATCGAGAACGACGACCGCACCGGCGCCGCCGCGATATCCATCGTCTTGCTGTCGATTTCGTTTGTGGTGCTGTTCATTCTGCGAGTCGTCGGCGGACGCGCGGCCAAGCGTCAGGAGTTGGCGGCGTGACCTCGTCGCCCAGGGTTCGATACCTGATCCGATTCATCGGGCTCGCATACCTTTTCGTATTGCTGGCCGTACCGGTTGCCCTGATCCTGTGGCGGACGTTTCGGCCCGGCTTCGGCCAGTTCTTCGACTGGGTGAGCACGCCCGCGGCGATCTCGGCGCTGAACCTGACCTTGCTGGTGGTCGCCATCGTGGTGCCGCTGAACGTGGTTTTCGGCATTCCCACCGCTCTGGTGCTCGCCCGCAACCGGTTTCGTGGCAAGGGCGTGCTGCAGGCGGTCATCGATCTGCCGTTCGCGGTGTCGCCGGTCATCGTCGGCGTCGCCCTGATCCTGTTGTGGGGATCCGCCGGCGCATTCGGCTTCGTGGAAAGGGACCTCGGGTTAAAGATCATCTTCGGGCTGCCCGGCATCGTCCTTGCCAGCATCTTCGTCACCCTGCCCTTCGTTGTGCGCGAGGTGGAACCGGTCCTGCACGAATTGGGGACCGACCAGGAGGAGGCGGCCGCCACCCTGGGATCGGGCTGGTGGCAGACTTTTTGGCGGATCACCCTGCCCTCGATCCGGTGGGGTCTGACCTACGGCATCGTGCTGACCATCGCCCGCACCCTCGGCGAATACGGTGCGGTCATCATCGTGTCGTCGAACCTCCCGGGAAGGTCCCAAACCCTGACGTTGCTGGTCTCGGATCGGTATAACCGCGGTGCCGAGTACGGCGCCTACGCGCTGTCGACCTTGTTGATGGGCGTCGCGGTGTTGGTCCTGATCTTCCAAGTGATTCTGGACATCCGCCGGGCGAGAGCGGCCAGGTAGCCTGACATGGAGACTCGGATATGACAGACAAAGACAGCCGGTCCGTCGACCAAGCCATCGTCGTGCGCAACGCCTACAAGCGCTACGGCGACTTCGTGGCCCTGGACCACGTGGACTTCGTCGTGCCCTCCGGCTCGCTGACGGCACTGTTGGGCCCCAGTGGTTCCGGCAAGTCGACCCTGTTGCGGGCCATCGCCGGACTCGATCAACCCGACAGCGGGACGATCACCATCAACGGTCACGACGTCACGCGGGTGCCGCCGCAGCGGCGAGGCATCGGGTTCGTATTCCAGCACTACGCCGCGTTCAAGCACCTGACCGTCCGCGACAACGTCGCCTATGGCCTGAAGATCCGCAAGCGGCCCAAGGCGGAGGTCAAGGCCAAGGTCGACAACCTGTTGGAAGTGGTGGGGCTGAGCGGATTTCAGAACCGTTATCCCAATCAGCTCTCCGGCGGTCAACGACAGCGGATGGCGCTCGCGCGGGCGCTGGCGGTCGACCCGCAGGTGCTGTTGCTCGACGAGCCGTTCGGCGCGCTGGACGCCAAGGTGCGCGAGGACCTGCGCGCGTGGTTGCGTCGCCTTCATGACGAGGTGCACGTCACCACTGTTCTGGTCACCCACGACCAGGCGGAGGCATTGGACGTCGCCGACCGCATCGCCGTGCTGAACCACGGTCGTATCGAACAGGTGGGATCGCCGACCGAGGTCTACGACGCACCGGCGAGCGCCTTCGTGATGTCGTTCCTCGGCGCGGTATCCGCCCTGAACGGCAATCTGGTTCGCCCGCACGATATCCGGGTGGGCCGCAACCCCGAGATGGCCATCGCCGGCGGTGACGGCACCGCAGAGTCCATCGGGGTAGTGCGCGCCACCGTCGACCGGGTGGTAGTGCTCGGCTTCGAGGTGCGGGTGGAGTTGACCAGCGCCGCCACCGGTGGGGCGTTCACCGCCCAGATCACCCGCGGCGACGCCGAGGCCCTGGCCCTACGCGAGGGGGACACCGTCTACGTGCGCGCGACCCGAATCCCGTCCCTTGCCGCTAACTCGGCGGACAGCGGCAACGACCGTCCCACCGGCACCGGCGAGGATCAAGCCACGCTGACGTCGGCGTAACGCCCGCTCTCCGTTACGAGGCGTGCAGTCCGCACTCGGTTTTCGACAGCCCCTGCCAGCGCCCGCTGCGCGGGTCGGCACCGGCGAGCGGCTTGGCCGTGCACGGTTCGCAGCCGATCGACGGATATCCGTCGTAGACAAGCGGATTGACCAGCACACCGTGCTCGTCGATGTAGTTCTGCATGTCCTCGTCGGTCCACGTCGCCAAGGGGTTGATCTTCACCAGCTTGAAGCCCTCGTCGAAGCCGATCATCGGGGTGTTGGCACGGGTCTTCGCTTCGCTCCGGCGTAACCCGGTCACCCAGGCGGAGTATCCGCTCAGGGCCCTGCGCAGCGGCACGACCTTGCGCAACCGGCAGCACTCGCCCGGGTCACGCCCGAAGAGGTTCTTCCCCAGCAACTGGTCCTGCTCGGCCACCGTCTGCTCGGGGGTGATGTTGAGGACGTGAATGTCGTAGACCGATTCGACCGCGTCCCGGGTCCCGATGGTCTCGGCGAAGTGGTAGCCGGTGTCCAGGAACACCACCGGCACACCCGGCCGAACCTTGGAAGCCAGATCGATCAACACGGCCTCCTGCATGCTGGAGGTCAACACATAGTTGCAGGTGGCCCAGCCGCGGGGTCCGTTGATGCCGCCGAAATGCTCATCGGTCCACCGCAACACCTCCGTCGCGCTGGCGCCCTCGAGCTCCGCGGCGCCGCGCGCCGCCAGCTCCCGCAGTTCGGCTTCGGTCCGTTTCGTTGCCTGTTCACTCATCTCAAATCGTCCTCATCCGCCCGAATCGCCCACTGCGCGAACCGTTCTCCCGCACTGCGGTTTTTGATGAAGTTGCGTACCACCCGGTCGATATAGTCGCCCAACTCGTCACTGGTGACCTTGTGCTGGCGCAGCTTTCGCCCGAATCCGCTATCCAGCCCGAGGCTGCCGCCCAGGTGTACCTGAAAGCCCTCGACGGAGCCCCCGTGGCCGTCGTCGACCATTTGGCCCTTGAAACCGATGTCGGCCACCTGGATTCGCGCACACGAGTTCGGACAGCCGTTGATGTTGACCGTGACCGGTACGTCGAGCGCAGCGTTGATGTCCTCGAGCCGGCGTTCCAACTCGGGCACCAAGACCTGGGCCTTGCCCCGGGTTTCGGCGAACGACAACTTGCAGTACTCGATCCCGGTGCAGGCCATCAGGTTTCGGCGCCACTGGGACGGCTTCGTCTGCAACCCGAGCGCCTCCAGGCCCGCGAGCACATCATCGAGTTTGTCGTCGGCTATGTCGAGGATGACCAGCTTCTGGTACGGAGTGAACCGGATCCGGTCCGAGCCGGCCCGGTCCATCAGGTCGGCCACGGCCGACAGGATGGTGCCCGAGACCCGTCCGGCGATCGGAGCCGCCCCGACGGCGTTGAGCCCGTTCTTGAGCCGCTGCACCCCGATGTGGTCGATTGGATGCTTGAGCGGTTCGGGGGCGGGGCCGTCGATCAGCGGCCTCTTGAGGTACTCGGTCTCGAGAATTTCACGGAACTTGGCTATGCCCCAGTCCTTGATCAAGAACTTCAGCCGGGCCTTGGACCGCAGTCGCCGGTAGCCGTAGTCGCGGAAGATCGATGTCACGGCCTCCCACACCTCGGGCACCTCGTCCAGCGGCACCCAGGCGCCGACCCGCTGGGCCAGCATCGGGTTGGTGGACAGGCCGCCGCCGACCCACAGGTCCAGGCCGGGCCCATGGTCGGGATGGTTGACTCCGATGAAAGCGATGTCGTTGATCTCGTGCGCGACGTCCTGCAGACCCGAGATCGCGGTCTTGTACTTGCGCGGCAGGTCGGCGAAGTCCGGCTGGCCGATGTAGCGACGCACGATCTCGTCGATCGCCCAGGTCGGGTCGATCACCTCATCGAGTGACTCGCCGGCCAGCGGCGAACCCAGGATGACGCGCGGGCAGTCGCCGCACGCCTCGGCGGTCTGCAGGCCGACGTCGGCGAGCCGCCGCCAGATTTCGGGGACGTTTTCGACCTCGATCCAGTGCATCTGCACGTTCTGGCGATCGGAGATGTCGGCGGTGTCGCGGCCGAACTCGGTCGAGATCTGGCCGACCGTGCGCAGCGCGGCGGCCGAGAGCGCGCCGCCGTCGCAGCGCACCCGCATCATGAAGTACTTGGCTTCGAGCAGGTCGGCGTTCTCGTCGCCGGTGAAGGTGCCGTCGTAACCCTGTTCGCGCTGGGTGTAGAGCCCCCACCAGCGGAAGCGTCCGCGCAGGTCACTCTTGTCGATGCTGTCGAACCCGGCCTGGGCGTAGACGTTCTCGATGCGTTCGCGCACCTCGAGGGGGGCGCCGGCGTGCTTCATCTCTTCGTTGGGATTGAGTGGTTCGCGGTCTCCCAGCGCCCACTGGCCCTCGTTACGGGCCTTGGCGGGACGGGCTGTGGTCATTGGAGAGGACTCCTTCTCGACATCGCAGGCACAGAGGCGCAGCTCACCGGTGGTATCGGCGGCGCAGATCCGATGCCAGCTGGACGTACAGGTGGGCGGGTCTACGACATCAAGGGAGACAGCAACAGCTGCAAACACGCTTGAGATCAATGTGCCGCCGCGCCACGAGCGCAATGCGAAGGCTGGGCTGAGCGACGGTCACGCGTCCATTGTGCCATGCCCGCCGGGGGGGCCATACAACCAGGCCAAATATCGGCTCACGATGAGCGGAATTCGGATCAAGCTGGCCGCGCCGGTGAGAAAAGCCAGGAAAACGCTGCCGGCCGTCGTGCGCGGTCGCGGGATCGACACCGCGGCCGGGTACCGCCCACCGTGGCATCATTTGGCATGGCACTTCGCGAGGAAACGGTCGAGCTGCCCGAACTGCAGCCCATCCCCGGGCGGCCGTTCGGGGTGTACATCCACGTTCCGTTCTGCATAACGCGTTGCGGCTACTGCGATTTCAACACCTACACGCCCGCCGAGTTGGGCGGTGTGAACCCCGACGCCTGGCTGGCGGCGCTGCGGACCGAGCTGAAGCTGGCCGCCGAGCGGCTTGCCGGGCCGACCGTGAACACGGTCTTCGTCGGGGGAGGTACGCCGTCACTGCTGGGCGGCGCGCGTGTGGCGGCGCTGCTGGACATGGTGCGTGAGCATTTCGCGCTGGCGCCCGACGCCGAGATCACCACGGAGGCCAACCCCGAGTCGGCCTGGCCGGACTTCTTCGACGCCATCCGCGCGGCCGGCTACACGCGGGTGTCGCTCGGCATGCAGTCGGTGTCACCCAGGGTGCTGGGAGTCCTCGACCGCATTCACACCCCCAATCGATCGGCCGCCGCCGCACGCGAAGCCTTGGATGCGGGCTTCGAGCACGTCAGCCTCGACCTGATCTATGGGACGCCGGGGGAGTCCGACGACGACCTGGTGCGCTCGGTCGACACGGCGATCGAGACCGGCGTCGATCACGTCTCGGCATACGCGCTGGTCGTCGAGGAGGGCACCGCGCTGGCCCGACGCGTTCGGCGTGGCGAGCTGGCGGCTCCGGACGACGACGTGCTCGCGCACCGCTACGAGCTGGTCGATGCCCGGTTGTCGGAGGCCGGAATGACCTGGTACGAAGTGTCCAACTGGTCGCGGCCCGGCGGCGAATGCCGACACAACCTCGGCTATTGGGACGGTGGCCAGTGGTGGGGTGCGGGACCCGGAGCCCATGGCTACGCCGGCGCCACGCGGTGGTGGAATGTCAAGCACCCCAACGCCTATGCGGAGAGGCTGGCCGCTCCCAGGCTGCCGGTGGGAGGATTCGAGCGGCTGGACGCCGACGCGCTGCACACCGAAGACGTGTTGTTGAAAACTCGGCTGCGGCAAGGTCTTCCGCGTGACGTGCTGAGCGCCGCCGAACTCGAACGCGCCGAAGGCGCGGTCGCCGACGGGTTGCTGGTATCAGACGGCGACCGGTTCGTCCTCACGCCGCGCGGTCGGCTGCTGGCCGACGGTGTGGTGCGAACCGTCCTGGGGTAGTGCTCAGCTGCTTGGGAACCAGTGCGCGACTGCGTGATTGATTTCGATGTACAGCGGGATCCCGATGGTGACGGTGTAGGAGAATGTCAGGCCCAGCGCGGCCGCCAGCGGCAAGGTCGGGCTCGCCTCGGGGATTCCCAGCCGCTGCACGGCGGGCAGCGTGATGTAGGACGCCGAGCCGCAGAGCACGGCGAAGAGTACGTAGGTACCTGGCTGAAAGTGTGTATCGGTGAGGTTCGCGTAGCAGTAGGCGCCCAGGATGCCCAGCGTCGCAAAGGCATTGGGCGCCAACAAGCCGAAGACGATGAATCCGCTGCCGGCCAGCTTGAGATCCCGCAGCTTGCGGGACGCCGTCATGCCCATTTCGAGCAGGAACAGGCAGAGCACACCCTGAAACGCCGCGACGAACAGCTCGTTCTGGTCGTGCACAACCTTCTGGCCCTGCAGCGCACCGATGAAACCGATGGCGATGCCGCCGACGAGCAGGATCAGCCCGGGGTTGAGGAACACCTCCTGCAAAATCGCGCGCGAGAACAGCGGTGCCTTCTTGCGCTGCAGGGTGTCCCCGTCCCACTCGGGATGTTCTCGCTTTTCCAGCGAGAACTCCAGCTCCTCTTCGATCCCACGCTCGATTCGCTCGTCCACACCTTCGGCGCGCTCGCGCTGGGCGGCCGTGCCCGGCCCGACTTTGACGGGAGCCGTGTAGCCGTGTTCGTCCGGCAGGTAGCCGGAGTCGTCCATTCCCCGGTGCCGCAGTCGGGCCACCAGGTATAGCGCCACCAGGCAGCCGGGAATCTCCATGAACGCCAGCAGGACCGGCATGTAGGCGTCGAAGGCGATCCCGACGCTGGTCAGTACGGCCACGCAGGTGGCGAACGTGCCGGCGGAGTCCGATCCGTAGTAGCCCGCAACCGTCGCCCTGTCGACCCGCCGCAGCCGGGTCAGATAGCGCAGCAGAAGGTAGGTGAGTGCACCTATCACGAAATTCAGCGCGAAGCCCAGCGCCACGAACCCGGCGATGTTGTCGATCTCGGCCGGTTTGACCTTGGCGAGCTCCTCGCCACCTTGCCAGCCGATGGCCACCAGCAGGTACATGGTCAGGCCCTGGTAGATCACGTAGGGAAACTCGAACCGCACCTTCAGAATCGGGATGAGGAACCCGAAGTAGAAGAACAGCAACAGCGGCTTGAAGAGATTGTGGATGAAGTTCTGCCACAACTCGTAGAGCATGGGCGCCTCCTGGCGACGCAGACCGGCGCAGCGGGCGGCAGCAAGCGACTCGCGGCGCGCACGAACTTAACGGACACCCGGGGCTTCGGTGAGCCGACTCAACCCGTCTTTACGAACAATTAACAACCAGCTGGGTCGGGCGTCGGCTCAGGTCCGGCCCAGCCGGTCAAAGGAATTGTCGCCCAACACGATTCGCCGGCGCCGGCCTGGATCGAGCGCAACTAGAACCAGTGGCCGATCAGCCGATTGACCTCGATGTATAGCGGGATCCCGATCGTCACGTTGTAAGAGAACGTCAAACCGAGTGACGCGGCCAACGGCAGGGTGGGACTGGCCTCGGGTATCGCCAGCCGCTGGACCGCCGGGACGGCAATGTAGGACGCCGCGCCGCAGAGCACGGCAAAGAGCACATAGGTTCCCGGCTTGAAATCGACGTGGGTGAGCGAGGCGTAGATGTGGGCGACCAGGATGCCAAGTGGCGCAAAGAGGTTCGGCGCCAGCAGACCGAAGAGGATGAAACCGGGGCCCGCGGTTCGCAGATCCTTCAACTTCCGAGAAGCCGTCATGCCCATCTCGAGCAGGAACAAACAGAGCACGCCCTGGAACGCCATGACGAAGAACTTGTCGTCGTCGGCGACAACCTTCTGCCCCTGTAGCCCGCTGACCAGGCCGATGATGATGCCTCCCATCAGCAGGACGAGGCCGGGGTTGAGGAAAACCTCTTGAAAGAGCTCCCGCGAGAAGATCGGCACCCGCTTGCCCGTCGTGCGGGACAGGCTCTGGTCGGCCTCCCAGTCCGGATGGTCGAGCTTTTCCAGGGAGAATTCGAGCTCCTCCTCGATCCCGCGCTCGTGCTCGGCCTCGAGGCTCTGGCCGTGCGGGGGCTGGGCCGCGGTGCCGGGCCCGACTGAAGCCCTGACCGGCGCGATGTAGCCCGGCTCGTCGATCATGTTTCCCGCCGTGTCCATGCCGCGGTGGCGAAGCCGCGCCACGAAGTACAGCGCCACCAGGCAGCCCGGAATCTCCATGACGGCCAACATGACCGGCATGTAGGCGTTGAACGCCATGCCGATGGCCGTCAGGACGGCCACGCAGGTGGCGAACGTGCCGGCCGAGTCGGATCCGTAATACCCCGCGACCGTAGCTCGGTCGATTCTTCGTAGCGTTGTCAACCAATTCAGCAGCAGGTAGGCGAGGCCGCCGATCACGAAATTGAGCACGAACCCCAACACCATGAAGCCCACGATGACCCCGATGCTGCCGGCGCTGATCTTGGCGAGTTCTTCGCCGCCGTGCCAGCCGATGGCCAGCAGCAGGTACATGGTCAGGCCCTGGTAGATCACGTAGGGAAATTCGAAGCGCACCTTCAGGATCGGGATGAGGAATCCGAAGTAGAAGAACAGCAGGAGCGGCTTGAACAGGTTATGGGTGAAGTTCTGCCAGAACTCTTGCAGCATTCGATGCCTCCCTCGATGAGTGCGGTGATCAGGGAAAGCACCGTCCGCAAGCGGAGCCACCACGAACATCCCGACGACCGAGCAAAACCTATCCCCGCCGGTGTCAAACCGCCACTCGAATGCAAAGCGTGTAGTACGAGCGTGTCGAAGCGCTGCCGGCGGACCGGAGCGCAGAAAAACCCCTGTTCAAAGGCCTCTAGCCGGCGATCTCTCGAATGCGCGCCGGCGGTTTGGTAGGCGTGGATTTGGTGGGAAAGTGCTGTGTATTTGCTGTGGGGTCAGCGCAGAATCAACGCGCCGACGAAATGACCGACGGCCGGACCCCGACGCCCTTCTGGCGGTGTGTCACCGACAGCCACGCCATTGGTGAGTAATGGGTGGTGATTTTCTCGAAACCGTCAACGCGCGAAACCGTAAGCACGCCGGTTTCCTGGTTGATTTCGAGTTCGTCACTCTCGCCGCCCTGGACCTCTTCGCCGTTCGCAAGCCGGATCACGAACATGGTGTTGCTCTCGAATAGTCGTCCAGATAGGAGTTCAAGCGCCACTCCTTTACCTACTGCGATGGACTCACCGAGCCTCCGCGCCCAACTGAGCCCCGGTCGGCGGGTTTGCACGGATCGACTCGATCTTAGGAGAAGTCACGTCACCGTGGCCGGTCGATGTTCCGTCACGACGTAAACAGTGGGGAAACGTTCGGGGTGTCTTTGGGGTGTCGAGGTGCACGCTGGGGGTGCGGGTCCCGGCGACACCAGCTTTGCCACCTCGTTTACCTGCGGAAACTGTGAATAGCCGGGCCGCCGGGGTGTCGAGCCCAACTCCGCCTCTCAGGATCGCTGGTGCATTGACTCGAAGGGAGTTTTAGCGGGCCGGCCGGATTTGCCGGGGCTTGCGGGGAGTAGTTGCGCGCTCCTACATAGGTTAGGCTACATTTACTAACCGTGACCGAGGTCAGCGTTCAGACGAGTTCCGCCGGCTCCACGTCATCGCCGATTCCCCTTCCCGCGCACGTCGACCCGGCCGACCTGGCCGCCGAGCTTGCCGCGTTGCTTCCCGAACGAGTCGGCGAGGAATACCTGCTCTACGAGCGCGGCGGTCAATGGGTGCTGGCCAGCGGTGTGCGCGCGATGGTCGAGCTGGACAGCGACGAGGTGCGGGTCATCCGGGACGGGGTGGTTCAGCGGCAGCAGTGGTCGGGGCGGCCCGGGCCCGTGCTGGGCGAGGCCGTCGACAGGCTGTTGCTGGAAACCGACCAACTCTTCGGGTGGATCGCCTTCGAGTTCGGCGTCTACCGCTACGGGCTGCAGCAGCGGCTGGCGTCACGAACCCCGCTGGCTCGCGTGTTCTGGCCCCGCACGCGCATCGTGGTGGACCGGGAGGCGGTCCAGCTGTGGGACGCGACCGCGGCGCACCGCGACGCGGTACTCGGACTGCTGGGTGACGGTGTGCCCGAGGCGCGGCAGGCTCGCGCCGTCGACGTCATCGCCGACCCGTCTGGCTACCGCGACCGGGTGGCGTCGGCCGTCGCCGAGATTGCGGCGGGCCGCTACCACAAGGTGATCCTGTCCCGCTGTCTCGAGGTGCCTTTCCCGCTGGACTTCCCGTCCACCTACCGGCTGGGTCGTCGACACAACACCCCGGTGCGGTCGTTCTTGTTGCGGCTGGGCGGAATTCGCGCCGTCGGCTACAGCCCCGAACTTGTCGCGGCCGTCCATGACGACGGCATTGTGGTGACCGAGCCGCTGGCGGGTACGCGGGCGCTGGGTCGCGGCGTGGCCCGCGACCGGCAGGCCCGCGACGACCTGGAATCGAACTCCAAAGAGATTGTCGAGCACGCGATCTCGGTGCGAAGCTCGTTACAGGAGATGGCCGAGATCGCCGAACCCGGCAGTGCGGTGGTCGCCGACTTCATGACGGTCCGAGAACGCGGGAGCGTGCAGCACCTCGGCTCCACGGTCAGCGGGCGGCTGAGTCCGTCGCGCGACCGGATGGACGCACTGGAGGCGCTTTTCCCCGCCGTCACCGCGTCTGGCATCCCGAAGGCGGGCGGCGTGGAGGCGATCCTGCGCCTCGACGACGCACCGCGCGGACTGTATTCCGGTGCGGTCGTGATGTTCTCGGCCGACGGCGGCCTGGACGCAGCGCTGACGTTGCGGGCGGCTTACGAACGCGACGGCATGACATGGTTGCGGGCCGGGGCGGGTATCATCGAAGAGTCCACGCCGGAGCGGGAATTCGAAGAGACCTGCGAAAAGCTGTCCACCCTCGCGCCCTACCTGGTTCCGCGCCAGTAGCGCTTGCGCGACCGACTCGTGCCCCGCCGGAGCCCTCCCGGCGGGCTTGCCCCCTCCCCTGCGTAGGGACCTTTGGCCCTAGTTCGCCGGTTTCCGGCGTGTCATCTTTATGTAACCGCATGACACAGATACATTGTGCGTTACTTGACGGCACACATAACTGGAGGGCTTTGTGTCTAACGATCTGACCAACCTGCAGCTACTGCACGAACTCGAACCGGTGGTCGAGGATCTGCTGAACCGCCACCTGTCGATGTTCAAGGAATGGAATCCACACGACTATGTGCCGTGGTCGGACGGCAAGAACTTCTATGCGCTGGACGGTCAGGATTGGGAGCCCGGACACAGCAGGCTCCCCGACGTCGCGCTGGTGGCGATGGTGCAGAACCTGCTGACAGAGGACAATTTGCCGTCCTATCACCGCGAGATCGCGATGAACTTCAGCATGGACGGCCCCTGGGGGCAGTGGGTCAACAGGTGGACGGCCGAGGAGGCTCGGCACAGCACGGCGTTGCGCGACTACCTGGTGGTCACCCGAGCCGTCGACCCCGTGGAGCTGGAGAAGCTGCGGCTCGAGCAAATGACCCGCGGCTTCAGCCCGGGGCAGAATCAGCAGGGTGACCTGTTTGCCGAGAGCTTGTTCGACTCGGTCATGTACGTCTCTTTTCAGGAGCTGGCCACCCGGGTCTCCCACCGCAACACGGGTAAGGCGTCTCAAGAACCCATCGCGGAGCAGTTGATGGCGCGGGTGTCGCACGACGAGAACCTGCACATGATCTTCTACCGGGACGTCAGCGGGGCGGGTCTGGACATCGCGCCGAACCAGGCGATGAAGTCGGTGCACCGCATCCTGCGCAATTTCAAGATGCCCGGATTCACGGTGCCCGAATTCCGGCGCAAGGCGGTAATCATCGCCGTCGGCGGTGTTTACGACCCGCGCATCCATCTGGACGAGGTGGTAATGCCGGTGCTCAGGAAGTGGCGCATCTTCGAACGCGAAGACTTCACCGGGGAGGCCGCGCGGATGCGCGACGATCTCGCCGTGTTGGTCAAGGAGCTCGAGCAGGCTTCCGACAAGTTCGACGAATCCAAGCAGCGCTATCTCGAGCGCGAGGCTCGCAAGACCGAGAGGATCACCGCCAGCAAGGTGCTGAAAACCGAAGGGACACTGACCCTGAGCGGGCACTGACCGTGATTTTCCGCTGACGAGGGTCTCGCAGGCCAACATGGCTTAACAGCCATGCGGGCCCATGGGACCGAACGCCTTCGGGGTCGACGGGTCGGCTGACTTCTGAACGACCATTGGGAAGTTTGAAACGGGGCTGAGCGGGAACCCAGGCGCATCCCCCTCGGATGTTCACGTCAGGAAAGCTCATGGTTAGAGCACGTATCGACCGGCTCAAAGAAGACTGGTTTCTGGTTCTGGGCACGCTAGCCGCCTTGTCCACCCCGCAATTGGGCATTATCTACGGGTTTGCCGATCGTCCACGAGCGCAGGAACCCGTGGGGCAGGTGGCCCCCGCCTCGCCTCCAGTGGTCCGCCCCCGAAAATTCATCGCCTAGCCCGACGCCGTTTCCGCCGAAGAGCTCGACTCGAGGTAGTCGGCGAGTATGTGGCCCACCAGTGATTCGATGTTGGACTCGATCGACGATGCGAGCGTGGCGGTGACCGTCGCCACGGCTTGAGTGCGGAAGCGCACCAGCATCGTGATCAGCTCGGCGATCTCGGCATCCGGCGGCAACGGCTCGCCCGGCTTGATGCGGTCCAGCACGTGCTCGGCTCCGGCGCGCACCAGCAGGTCGCTGATCTTGTCGATTTCGGGCACGATCTGTTCGTGTAAGTCGACAAGCTTCTCCAATTTGACGCCGTAGCCACGGATTTCGTTGAACGCCTCGATCAGTTTCGGGCGGGTGACGGTGGCTTGGACTCCGTCGACCCGGATGACGTGCAGCGCAACCAGGCGTTCGAACGCGTCCGGGTCGTCGACGAGTCGCTGCGCCTCGGCCAGTGGCATGGTCTCCGGCTTCTCGGTGGTCCAGGGGCCCGCGATGGCGGTCTCCAGGCCCAGCACGTCGCCCAGGTTCTTGCCCTGCTCCCAGGCGCTGAGCATTTCGCGAACGTGCGCGATGTTGTATCCGCGATCGAGCATCGAGGTGATGAGCCGCAGCCGGGTCAGGTGGGTGTCGTTGAACAGCGCGATGCGGCCGACCCGCAACGGCGGGGGGAGCAATCCGCGGTCGCGGTAGACGCGGATGTTGCGGGTGGTGGTGCCGGCCAGCCGGGCCAGGTCATCGATCCGGTACTCACCGGACGCCGGGACGCCCTGGGGGTGGCGGACCGCCGCGTCGAAAAGCTGCGAGACCGCCGTCTCGATCAATTGCCGGTACTCCCGCGATTGGCGCCGAACGCGCTTGGGCGCGCGCCGCACGTTGTGCAGCACGCTGGCGATGGTGCCGGGTTCGGGGCTTGAAGAACGATGGAGCGGGCGGTCCGGTGCCATGCGTCAGCCCGACGCGGAGGCGAGCGCCCGGGTGCGGCGCGCCACCGCTTGGTAATCCTCGTAGCGGAAATCCCTCATCTGCCGAAGATACTGCGTCGCGAAACCCGGGTACATCGACCCGTTGTATCCGTCCTTGGTGAGGTACCAACTGCGGCAGCCGGACATCCACGTCGTTTTGGTGAGGCGGCGCTGGAGGCTGTCGTTGTGGCGGCGCTGGACCTCTTCCCGCACATCGAGATAGCGCAGGTCGTTGTCGAGGATGGCAGTGATGCCGCGCACCGCGTACTCCAGCTGGCCCTCGATGTAGACCAGCAGGGAGTTGTGGCCCGGCCCGGAGTTGGGTCCGGTCATAACGAACAGATTCGGGTACCCGTGCACGTTGATGCTCTTGTAAGCCTGTGCGCCATCGGCCCATTCGTCGGCCAGCGACCGGCCGCCGAGCCCGGTGACCGCAAAAGGCGGCCCGGTCAGATGGACGTCGTAGCCGGTGGCGAAGACGATGCAGTCGAGGTGGTGCTCGATGCCGTCGCTGGTGCGGATGCCGGCCGCGCTCATCGTGGCGATCGGCCAGTCGATGAGCTTGCAGTTGTCGCGCTGCAGGGCGGGGTAGTAGTCGCTGGAGACCAGCATGCGCTTGCACCCCGGCCGGAAGTCCGGCGTCAGTTGGCGTCGCAGCCACGGGTCCTTCACCTGGGTGCGCAGGTGCGCCCGCCCCAGGCGCGCGGCCAGCGAGGTCAGCGGTGTGTCCCACACCAGGGCCGTAGCGCTCGCCTCGTGACCCCAGAACAAGGCTTGCCGCGCAAGCTGTTGGGCGGCAGGCACTTTGGTGAACAGGGCCTGTACCGCCGTCGGGGTAGCGGCGTCCAGGCGCGGCAGCACCCAGCAGGGGGTGCGTTGGAACACCTTGACGAAGCCGGCCCGCTTCACCAGTTCGGGGATGATCTGGATCGCGCTGGCGCCGGTGCCGATGACGGCGACCCGCTTGCCCGTGAAATCGTAGTCGTGGTCCCAGCGTGCGCTGTGAATCTTGTGCCCGCGATAGCTGTCCAGACCGCGAATGTCGGGGAACCTGACGTCCGACAGTGGTCCGGATGCCAGCACGACGGTGCGCGCGCGGAATCGCTTGCGGCGTTTGGTGGTTGCGGTCCAGATCCCGCGATCCTCGTCGAATGTCAGGCCGCTGACCTCATGGCCGAATCGGATGTGGCGGCGGATGTCGAATCTGGTAGCCATGTCTTCGAGGTGGCGGCAGATTTCCGGGGCGGGGGAGTACGTACGCGACCAGGCCGGGTTCTTGACGAACGAGTACGAATACAGCAGGGATGGGACGTCGCAGCTGGCACCCGGATACGTTGTGTCGCGCCAGGTTCCGCCAACCCGGTCGCCGCGTTCCAGGATGACGATGTCGTCTACTCCGGCGTCGGCCAACCGGATCGCGGCCCCCAGCCCGGTGAAGCCGGCCCCGATGATGAGCACCGCGTGGGTGCGGTCGTCTGTCATGGTCACGCCGCCGGCTCGTGGGTGAGTTCTCCAACCCAAGTCGGTACCGACGGAAGCAGGGGCCGCGGATATCGGTCGGAAAGCCATACCATCGAATTCGCCAGCAGGTGGTACGGGTGGCGTGGATTTGTGACCACTCCCGCGTAGCGCCTCAGGAACCGATAAGTCGGTACCCGCCTGGTGCGTTCGCCGCGATCACCAAGCTCTTTAAATCTTTTCACAGCTCTGTAAAGCCGCTCCGGCTCCATACCCATGGCGGTGATCTCGTTGCGGATCCTGTTGATCAGCGGTGCGCCCATGATCGCGCCGATGATGAGACCCGGAGTGGCATTGTGACCGACGAAGTCGATCAGTAACCGTCGGATCTTCGCGTGCCCGATCATGTCGAGGACTTCGAAATCGACGACCAGGTGCCGTGATTCGTCATTGTTGATCTTCTCGAAGACCCGGTGGCAGATGGGGTCGTGCACCTCGTCGAGGAGGAATTTCAACAGGGCGCCGTCCAGTGCGACTTCGAGCATCGGAATGACCGTGCCCAGCAGAGACAGCGGCATGTCGTCGGCCCAGCGGTCCAGCCAGTCGATCGCCAGTCGGATGTTCACGTTCGGCTCGGGAATCTCACCGTCCTCGAGCATGCCCCAGCGCTTCATCAGCGCCAGTTCAGCGTTGGCGTGCCGCTGCTCCTCGGCGTGGAAGTAGCGGTAGATCTCGGCAATGGTCGGTGTGGGTGCCTTCTTCGCCAGCGCCGCGAAGCCCCTGGCGCCGATGTTCTCGATCCAGCATAGGTCGGCCATGAACGCCTTGAGCTGTGGCCGCTGTTCGTCACTGATCATTTCGGCACCGGGCGCGTCCCAATCGATGTCAGCCAGCGCCCATTGGCGATCCTTGATCTTGGCGAGCATTGCTTCCATGTCGATGGCCACCGGGAGCTCCTTTGCTTGATCAGGGCAGGTTGATTCGGGACACCAGTCCGGCCGCACGCGTATAGGCCTGCGGGGCCATGCGTTTGATGCTCCAGCCGATCTTGGCGTCGAGTTGCGGCATGCAGTACAGCTCGCCGCGGTCATGTGCGTCCAGGCAGATCCGCGCGACCTTGTCCGCGGAGAATCCGGTCCAGCGCATCAATTTGTTCGCCAGCTGGCTGGATTCCTCGCTGATGCGGCCCGACTCGACGATGTTGGTCTTGACGAAGGTCGGGCACAGCACCGTGACTTTCACCCCGGTGCCGGCCAATTCGGCGGCCAAAGTCTCCGAGAGTGACAGCACTCCGGCCTTGCTGACGTTGTAGGCGGCCATGCCCGGGGCCGCGCCGAAGGCGGCCGCCGAGGCGACGTTGATGATGCCGCGGGCAGCGTGCGACGGACCCCGCAGGACCGGGGTGAACACATGGCAGCCGTGAATGGGCCCCCACAGGTTGATGCCCAGCGTCCACACCCAATCGTCCAGCGGCGCATCGCCGATGGCCGCACCGCCGGCACCGACACCGGCGTTGTTGATGACCAGGGTTGGCGGCCCGGAAAACCAGGCCTGCGACTGGTCCGCCAGCGCCTGGACATGCTCGAAGTTCGAAACGTCACAACGGATGGCGGTGGCCCTGGCACCCAGTTCGGTGATCGTGTCGGCCGTGCTTTGGGCGGCGGCTTCGTCGATGTCGCTGCAGACGACCGCGCCGCCGCGGCGGGCGAGTTCTACCGCGAACGCCGCGCCGATGCCGCTTCCCGCGCCGGTCACCACCGCCGACGCGCCGCGGCTGGGTTTCGACCTTCCCAGCAATCTGTCCAACATCCCTCAGAGCACCTCCTGAGCCACGGCGCGCGCATCCTGCAACGCGTGGGCGATGAACCTCGCGACGTAGGCCACGGCCTTGGCGGCTTCGGGCGTCATGCGTGGCAGTGCCTGAAAGACGTGCACCTGATGCGGCCAGATCTGCAGTTCGCATCGGCCGCCCGCGGTTTGGATGTCGGCCGCAAGCTGACGGGCGTCGTCTTGCAGCATCTCGGCCCCGCCGGCCTGGATGAGGGTCGGCGGAAGCGGCGGGCCGCCGGCCACATTCAGCGTCAGCCGCTGGTGGGCGGGGTCGACTCCGGCGTGATACATGCCGACCAGGCGAGCCGCGTCGGCCGCCCGGATGGCGGGATCGCGACGCGTCCGTTCACGGGCGACGCACAGCGCGAAGGTGACGTCGTACAGCGGGGAGAACAGCGCCAGCGCGGCGGGATGATCGGCGGCGACCTCGGGTTGCAGCAACATGTCGACGGCCAGGTGTCCGCCCGCCGAATCCCCGGCGACCACAATTTGTTTCGGGGACACACCGCACGATTGCACCAGCCAGTCCCAGCCCGCCCGTGCGTCGTCGGCCGCGGTGGGAAAGCGGTGGCGGGGTGCGAGTCGGTAGTCGATGCTGAACACCGGCAAGCCGGTCATGGACGAGAGCCAGGACGTCAATCGCCGGTGGGTTTTCGGCGAACACACGGCGTAACCGCTGCCGTGCACGTAGTAGATGGCTCCCCCGGTCGTGGACGACCGCGGCGCCTCGCTCGTCGGCGTGCGCGGTCCGTACACCCATTCGCCCTTGACGCGGCGCCCGTCGGGCAGTTTCGTGTCGACGTGTTCGACGCGGGTGCCCGCCAGCGAGGGGCCAAACGTTCCCATGATCCGGGCGACGATCTGGCGCGACAGCCATAACCCCCATGTCCGCTCGGGGGGTATCAGGCCCGTGACGGGCCGCAGGGTGTACGCACTTACCGCTGCCGCGCCGCGGGACCGCAATGACCCGCGGGCCGGAACACCGTCCGCCATGCCACGAAGTCAATAACAAATGGTGACATTAGTCAATGGCAGTTTTGGGGCCGCGTTTTGCGGTGGCTCGGTTGCGGTTGGCCGTGGAGCGGTCAGAACATCCGCGGCCCGCCGAAGCCGGGGACCGTGCCCACCGGGATCAGCGCGAGCGCGATCGCAAGAAAAATGAACAGCCGCAACGTTTTCGGAGTCGGCTCCTGCCCGATCTCCGGCCTGCGCGACGCGAAGAGGGCGAACACCACTCCGATGTCGAACGCCACGATCGTCAGCCAGCGGGTCCAGTCGTAGCCGGTAAGGAAGACCGGGGAGATCAACACCGACCCGGCGACGATCCAGACCACCCGGCCCCGCAGCGCGTCGAGGAACGCACCCAGCGGCACGCCCGACACATTGCTGAGTCCCCACATCGTCGCCACCACGGCGGCGGCACCGAACACCAGGGACACGGCGAGGCCGACTATGCCGATGTGGCCGACGGTCCGGATGGCATCCGTGATTGTGTTGTCGTAATTCGGCGTCACGTTTCGGCACACCCAGTCATGGTAGTCGGTTTGCCGCGATTGCCCGTCAATGACGTAGCGCAGCAACGTGGTTGGTGACGTGACCGTCGCAAACGGGTTGGGCATCAAGCGGCGGGGGACCGACGCGCACAGTTGAGCGGCGACGTCGTGACGACCGAATGCCGCGACCACGGCCGTCGTGCAGGCGCCTGGCGTCACGGCGAGGAGCGCGCCGAGGCCCCGGGCGTCTGTCAGCGCACCGCCCAGGACGACGATCGCCAGCAGGGCGCCCAATGCGAACTGCAGCCCGACCGCCTCGTGCATGAGCGTCAACGCCGCAATCGCAAGGCCGTAGGCCGTGCACAATGCCACCGCGATCGCGCGGGAACGTGCGAGCATCAACGCGCAGGAGAACAGCGCCAGCGCCGCTGCTCCGAACAGATCCGGCCGGGCCGAGTATGCCGCAAACGGAACTCCGAAGGGCAGCAACGGAATCAGCATCGCAACCAACATGCTGCGCTCAGACCGCGGGCGACCGAAGAGCACCACACCCGCGACCGTTGCCAGGCCGCCTAGGTAGCTTGCCGTCGACAGCCACCGCAGAATCAGCGCGGCGGAGAAGTAGTGTCCCGGGGCGAGCCGCACCAATTCGCCTGCGAGACCGCGCCGCACGAAGCCATGCGTGTAGTCGGCCGCGTAGTACGACATCCAGTACACGTCGAGCGGAACGATCTTGATCGCGAACCACAGCACGGCTACCGCCCAGGCCGCAATCGCGGCGGCGACACCCGCGTACATGAGGTGGCGCCGGCTTTGAGTCGCTCTGAGGTCGACGCCCACCATCAGATCTGGCCCTCGTAGACGGTGGTGGCCCCCAGCCGCAGGTCAGCCAGCGCGCTGCACGCGAGCTCACGGGCTTGCGCTGCGGTGTTGCCTGCGCCGTCCTGGCACGCTATGACGTTGAGAAACCGGCTGCCGTTGATCGTTCCAGTGCTGCAGAACAATTGGCCATGGGTCTGCTCGATGCGGCGGCGGGTGATGCCCTGCTCGGCCAGCCGGATGGAGACCTCGGCTGCATCGGCACCATCGATGCGGCCAACGGCGGGATCGAGGCTTCCGAGGTTGGAGCAGCCGACCGGAAGTTGGCCGGTCGACATGGCGACGCCTTCGGCGTGGCGGACGAGCCAGCGTGGTGTGAACGGAACAAGCGGTAATCCCGCGAGCATTTCGTTGGGCTCTTGGGGCAGCGACGTCAGTCGCCTCTTGACATCGGCCCGCACGCGACTCAAGTCGCTGGCCACCGTCGTTCCGTCGACGGAAAGCGTGATCGAAGTCAGGGCGTTGGCCCGGTCGTCGTTGCCGGTGCGATCGCTGACGGGGAGCACGACCGTTACCGAGTTCCCGTCTGGAAGCACCCTGCCGATCCGGTGCGCCAGCCGAGCCGCGAATGCGACGAACAGTGTGTTGCTGCTTCCGTTGAGACTGCGCGCACGGGCGTCCCATGCGGCGGCGTCGGTCTGGATCGTCACCGATGGGAGTGCGGTCTGCTCGTCAGCAATCCCAGAAAGCGGGCCGGGCCGCCGCGCCCCAGCCGCAGACCGGGGGCCGGACGAGGCCGTGAGCACAATCATCAGAGTCGCGATGAGGGCGCGGATGACCATAGGCAGCGAACGCACGGCATCGGTCAGGTCCTCGGAGACGGCGCGCACCCGGCTACGTGAATTCGGCTGTGGGTAGCCGCGATTGCGTCTCTGATTATTGACCGCCTCGGTTACCGCCGTTATCGCCGCGAGCCCATCGACGACGCAGTGTGATGACACCAAGGTGACCGCCGCGCCTCCGTCGTCCAGCGGCAGGACGCCCAGGTGAAACGTCGGGCCGAACTCGGGGTCGACGGGTACCTGTGCCCGTCTTTCGATCCACGTGCCGATCGCCGACCGCGGTTGCCGCGGCTCTAGCGCGATGTCGGGAGAATGGTTGTCGAGTACCCAACGATGACGCCCGAACGGCAGCGGTGAGCGTTCGATGCGCCGTCCGAGGAGACCGGCAGCGAGATTGTCTTTGAAGGTGCGCAACTCGTCGATGTTCACGTCGCGGTCGTACACCCACGTGCATTGCACCGTGCTGCCTTGACCGGTGGCCCGCAGCCGCAGGAAAGCGGCCTGGTCCAGAAGTGCCAGCTTCGTCACTGGCGAGTTAGGAGGTGCATGGGTGGCCCGGCCGCTCACGCCGAGACCTATCGCAGGAGAACACAAATGCATCAGGCATTGTCGTGCAACCCGGCGTCGGACACCCGGGTGAACTCGGCGCGCATGGTCTCGACATAGCGCCGGACCGACGCGCGAGCGATGTCGGTGCCCGGGTAAGCGACCACCAGCTGTGTTCCGTCGTGCATGCGGTTGACCCACATGCACACGGTCTCCGACAGCCGGTTGTCACCCCAGATGCCGGCGCGCAAACCATCGAAGTAGTCGCCGAACGGCAGCTTGCGAATGTCGATGTAGGACAGCATCGGCACCGGTCGGTCCGGAACCTCGAAGTCGCCCGCCGAGCCGGCCGGTGTCTCGAGCAGGTGGTAGTAGGGCACGGCGCCGAGGGCCGCGTTCGCATCGAACGACGCCTGGGCGGCCCTCACCACTTCGTCGAATGACGCACCGGCGGTCGGAATCGCCAGCGGGACGAAACTGGCCAACCAGCCGACCGCGGTGGCATGGGCGGGATCGCGCCGGTTGTCAAAGGGGGTCAGACCGAAATATGTGGCCGCACCGGTCAACCGATGCTCGGCCAGGGCGGCGCAGGCGAACACGCCACCGCTGAAGCGTGCTCCCGCGGCACGGCACGCGGCCTCGAATCGCCGGCCCTGATCGTTGTCGATCAGGTCGAACACGTCGATGGCTCCCGGCGTATCCGCGGCGGCCTCGCCCAGTTCCAGTGGAAACCTCGGCAGCGCACCATTGTTCGCCGAGAGAAAGGCGCGCCAGCGCTGGATTTCGGGCGATTCGTCATCAAGGCTCGCTGTGTAGGCGCGCTGCTTCGCGCTGAATTCACGATGACTGGCCGCGGGCGCCAGCGCGGCCTGCCCGTTCTGCAGCGCGCTGAAGTACGCCGTCTGGATGTCCAGGAAGATCACACCGGCCGACATACCGTCGGCGCGCAGGTGATCGACCGCGATGTAGATGGTGAACCGGTCTTCGCCCTGGACAATTCCGAAGCTGAAGCAGTCCCATTGCAGCGGATCGGGGGTATCGAGGATGAGCTTGCGGATCTGAAGCGGAGCCATTTCTCCGAGATCCGTTGGCACGAGTGTGATGTTCTCCGGGTCGGCAATGACGTATCGGACGAGTTCGTCATTGTCACAGAAGGCAAACCGGTCGTGGTAGGCATCGTGTCGGCGCACGTGGCTATTCAGCGCTTCGGTCATCGCATCGATATCGCAGACGCCCCTGATCTCCCAGGCTCCGATGCACAACCGGGGGATATCGCGGCCGAGGCTGACCTGGCGCCGGTAATAGCGAAGATGCTGTGACTGCTGGTAACTGACCGGAGCTGGGTGATATTGCGCTTCTGCGGCGCGCGCATAAGTGTTCGCGGTGGGATACCACGATACGACGGTGCCCTCGGCTGTCCAGTCGTCAACCGTGCCCAGGAACATGCGCTACCTTTCCTCGTCAGTTGGCGACGCCAGTCGGATGACCATAACGCGCCTGCGCTTGAGTTGCCGTATGACGCTGAGCTTGCCGAGGGAGTTTTATTTCGCGAGGCCGGAAAGTGCCTTTCGCTAGCTGCGTGAAATGTGGCTCAGTGATTTGGCTCACTCTGGCTTGAAATGGCCCCGCGCGTGTCGTCAACCAGGGCGGATAGGCGACTCGCCGACCGTCGCGCGGCGCAAGCATAAACGTCCCCCTCGGGCCTGACAAACGCACGGGGTTGGCAGGACCCGCACGATTGCCATCGTCTTGCCGTGCAAGAGTCAACCGGCACCCGGATTCGTTGGATGCGTCGCGCGATTAACTCCGGACTACTGCTCAAACAAGCCTTTATCTCGACGCCACGGACCCAACGTGTCGAATACTCGCCGGTAGCGAGCGCTATCTCAGCAATGCCATTCGTGCAACTCCCAGGCCCACGAAACGACGCCTCGATCACCATATCCCAGGCCGGGTTACGGCGGAATAGTACCAGCCGAAGAATTTTTCTGCGCGTGATCATCCGGCGTGCGATCGCCTGTCCAGAATGCGAAAGGGGCGCGCGGGGGTCCGCCAGTATTGGCTGACGCCAACGGCTTTCGCCGCAGACGCGGCCGAGTTGCGCGAAATGACCTACTGGTCAGGGAGATTGGCCGAACTCCGGTGGCCGAGAGAGCCTCGCCTCGCCGGATGCGGAAGCCAGGGGACTGAAGCAGCGCCTTCCCAAACGTTGTAATCCGAGCGCCGAGCGTCACGCTGGCGTGACGCTCGGCGTGAAGTCGCGCTGTCGGCCGATAAACGCCGGAGGGCCGCTTGACGTCATACATACAGAGTGTATGTTCATACATACGGTATGTATGAAAGGGGATGGGTCCATGTCTGCCACGCTCGACGCGATAGCGGAGGAACGCGCAACCGTTCTGAAGGTTTGTGCGCGAATGCCTGATTCGATGTGGGCGGAGGACAGCGGGTGTCCGGGCTGGTCGGTCCAGGATCTGGTGTCGCACATGGCGTGTAGCTACTGGTTGGCAGTTGATCCGTCGACGCTGCCCGATCCCGGCGGTCTGCCAGCCGAACGCGCGGCGGACCTGTACGTCGAGTCCCGTCGTTCGATGACCCCGGCGGAGGTCGTGGCCGACTATGAGTCGGTCAGTTCGCGAGGGCTGGAGGTGCTCGCCGCTGTTGAGGGACAAGATATCGAGATACCGATCGGTGACGTCGGAACTTATCCGGCCTCCGTCGTGCCCACGACGTTTGTCTTCGAATCCTTCATCCATCTTCGGTACGACTTGTTTGCCCCGGGTGGGCCGTTGCGGTCAGATCCGCCACCCGTCGACGAGCTACGGCTCGCCCCCACGCTGGACTGGATCGAGGCTGCGCTGCCGCAGCAGAACACCCACCTGCTCAACGATTTACGCGTGGGTGCCGAGATCCGCCTCGACGGGCTGTGCGCCAGGACCCTGCGCCTCGGCGCGCCGGGCGATGTGGCCGCGCGCATCACGTCCGATTCGGAAGCGTTCGTGCGATGGATAACCCAACGCGGTCCCTGGGAAAGCCTCGGCGTTCAGGCCGAGGGCGACCCGTCCGCTATGGAGAGCATCCGTCAGCTCAGAGTGTTCTGAACGACGCTGCCTCCCGCGGTATCGCACCCCGCGACCTTCATGCGGTATGTATGACATGCATACATGGGTGTGAAAGGTGAGGCTCGCATGGCGCAGGATGGTCGCCGCACACAGGCGGAGCGCGCCGCGGATACGCGTGGCGCGTTGATCAGCGCCGCCCGGCCCCTGTTCGCATCGTCGGGATTCGCCGAGGTATCCCTGGAGACGATTGTGCGCGACGCCGGCGTGACGCGCGGCGCGTTGTACCACCACTTCGCCGACAAGACAGAGCTATTCGCGGCGGTGTTCGAGCAAGTGGAGGGCGAGATGGCGGCCCGGATGGGGGAGGCCGTCGCGGCCGCGGGGGAATCCGATCCAGTCGAGATCATGCGGCTGTGCGCGGGCCTGTGGCTGGACGCGTGTGCCGAGCCGGAGGTCCAGCGCATCGTCTTGCTCGAGGCGCTGGCGGTGCTTGGCTGGGAACGCTGGAGCGACATCGGGCACCGATACAACATCGGATTCGTGACGGCGCTGCTTACCGACGCCATCGAGTCCGGCAGTATCCCGCCCCAACCCGTCGAGGCCACGGCCCTGACCGTCATGGGGGCGTTGCGCGAGGCAACGCTCTACATTGCCCGTGCAGACGATCATCGCCAGGCGAGGGCGGATGCCGGCGCGGTGATGGACAGGCTCCTTGAAGCATTACGGGCCAAGCACATCGGCTGACGTCACCCTCGCTGGTCCGAGATCTGGGCGACGATCGCCTTTTTGTCGATCTTGCCGATCGGTGTGGTGGGCATAGTGGTCATCGGCATCAGCGCGTCGGGCCGGGCGTGGGCGGCCACCCCACGCCGGTCGAGGTAGTCGTTCAGGTCCGCTAGCGTCACCGCCGGCCCCGTGAAAACTACCGCCGCGCAAATCTTTTCGCCAAGGTACGGGTCCGGCAATGGCACCGCCGCCGCAGCGAAGATTGACGGGTGGCTGAGCATCTGCTCCTCGAGGTCCGCGGCGGAGATGGTTTCACCGCCTCGACAGATCACGTCCTTGACCCGCCCGGTGACCGTCAGATAGCCATCGTGCCGGAGCCGGACCAGGTCGCCGCTTCGGAAAAAGCCGTCGCGGTCGAAGCAGCGTTGGTTGTCGCGCTCGGCGCGGTAGTAGCCGTTGAGCGTGTACGGGCCTCGCACCAGCAGCTCGCCTTCCTCGCCGGGCGCTACCGGTTCGCCGTCGGCGTCGACGACGCGCAATTCGTCGGCCGCGCACAGCGGGCGGCCCTGGGTATGGTCGGTGAGTTCGGGCGGATCGCCCGGACGCGTGTAGTTCAGCAGCCCCTCCGCCATCCCGAATACCTGCTGCAGTCCCGGGGTCAACGCGGCGCGGATCAGGCGGGCGTCGTCGGCCTCCAGCTTGGCGCCGCCAACTTGCAAGAGCCGCAGTGACTTCGGTGTCACCGGCTCCCACTCGCAGGCTTGAGCCCACAGTTTGGCCAGGGCCGGCACCAGGGCGGTGACCGTGACGCCGTAGCGCTCGATGGTGGCGAATGCGGCCTCCGGGCTGGGGTCGGTGCCGAACACGGTGGTGGCGCCCACGGTCATCGCGCCGAGCAGCCCGGGACAGGCCAGCGGGAAGTTGTGGCCGGCCGAGAGCAACACCAGATAGACGTCGTCGGCCGTGAGCCGGCACACCTGGGCGCTGGCAATCGCGTTGAACACGTAATCGTCGTGGGTGCGGGGGATGAGTTTGGGAGTCCCGGTGGTGCCGCCCGAAATCAGCAGCAGCGCAGGCGATCCCGGATCCCGCGTCGGCGGCGGTGCGGTGGCGGCCCGATCGCAGAGCTGTGCCCACGACGTGAACGGGCCGGGTTCGCCGTCGACGATGACGTGCTCGAGCGTCGGGTGGTCGTGGATGAGTTCGCGCGCCATGGCGCGGTAGTCGAAACCGTTTGCCGCATCGGTGATCACCAATCCGGTGGCTTGGCTGACGCCGGCGAAGTGCCCCAATTCGGCGGCCCGGTGGCCGGGCAGGCACATCACCGGGATAGCGCCCGCGCGCAACAGCCCGAACAGCGCCACCGCGAACTGGCAACCGTTCGGCAGTTGCAGCAGCACCCGGTCGCCCGGCGCGATGCCCAGCCCGTGCAATCCTGTCGCGGCGCGGCCGGCGCGCGCCTCGAGCTGGGCATAGCTCAGGCCCGCACCGTCCGCAGCGTCGAGCACGGCCGTTCGGTCGGGCCAGCGCTGCGCCGCGTCGCTCAGGACGGTGTCGAGCGTGCGTCCCGCCCAGTAGCCGGCCGCCCGATAGGCGGCGACCCGATCGGCGGGGAACGGCACGAACCCTTCGAGAGCCCCGGCCAGGGACGGTGGTGTCTGCGCGGTCATGGGTCCTTAAACCGGGGGGCGTAGTAGCGGCGATCTGTGAGTAAGGATAGGGTAACCAAAAATACTTAGGGCAGCCTGTGCTAATCCAGGGAGGGTTCGTGGTGCGTGCCTCGGCGCGCTCGGAAGACGTCCGGGCGCAGGTGGCCGAACTGCTCGGCGTCGGTGTCGACGACGTTCACCCCAGCACCAACCTCATCGGCCAGGGCCTGGACTCCATCCGGATCATGACGCTGGCGGGCCGCTGGCGCCGTGCGGGCATCGCCGTGGACTTCGCCACGTTGGCCGAAACTCCGACGGTCGAGGCGTGGACCGAGCTGGTCAGCGCCGACTCGCCGGCCGATCCGGCCGAGCAGCACAACCCCGCGCAACCGGCGGGTGACGCGGGTGAGCCGTTCCCACTGGCCCCGATGCAGCACGCGATGTGGATCGGCCGCCAGGACCACCAGCAGCTCGGCGGGGTGGCCGGCCACCTCTATGTCGAGTTCGACGGCGGCGCCATCGATCCGGAACGCCTGCGCGACGCGGCCACGGCGCTGGCCCGGCGCCACCCGATGCTGCGGGTGCGGTTCCTGCCCGACGGCACGCAGCGGATCGCGGCAGCCGGTGACGACTTCCCGGTCGCCGTCGAGGATCTGCGCCGCCTGGACGGCGACACAGCGGATCGGCGACTCGCGGCCATTCGCGACGCCAAATCACACCAGCAGCTCGACGGAGCGGTGTTCGAGCTGGCATTGACGCGGCTGCCCGGCGAACGTTCGCGCCTACACGTCGATCTGGACATGCAGGCCGCCGATGCGATGAGCTACCGGACCCTGATGGCCGACCTGGCCGCCCTGTACCTCGGGCACGACCTGCCCGCGTTGACCTACACCTACCGGCAGTACCGCCACGCGATCCAGGCGGAAGAGGCGCGGCCGCAGCCGGCCCGCGACGCAGCCCGCGATTGGTGGGCGCAGCGCATCCCGCAGCTGCCGGACCCGCCTGCCCTACCCGCCACCGGCGACCGCAGTTCGCGGACGAGCACCCGGCTCTGGCACTGGTTGAACCCGCGCACCCGCGACGCCCTCTTCTCCCGCGCCCAAGCCCGCGGTGTCACCCCGGCGATGACCCTGGCCGCCTCTTTCGCCAACGCCTTGGCTCGCTGGTCAACCACCTCGCGCTTCCTGCTGAACGTGCCGCTGTTCGGGCGACAGCCGCTGCACCCCGACGTCGACTCCCTGGTCGGCGACTTCACCTCCTCGCTGCTGCTCGACGTCGACCTCACGGGCGCCCGCACCGCGGCGGCGCGGGCGCAGGCAGTGCAGGAGGCCATGCGGACCGCCGCCGCCCACTCCGCCTATCCCGGGCTGTCGGTGCTGCGGGACCTCAGCCGCCATCGCGGCACCCAGGTGCTCGCGCCGGTGGTCTTCACCAGCGCGCTGGGACTCGGCGCACTGTTCAGCCCCGAGGTCACCGATCAATTCGGGACGCCCGCGTGGATCATCTCCCAGGGTCCCCAAGTGCTGCTCGATGCTCAGGTCACCGAGTTCGACGGTGGCGTGTTGGTGAATTGGGATGTGCGCGAAAGCATCTTCGCCCCGGGTGTCGTCGACGCCATGTTCGCCTATCACATCGACGAACTGCTCAGGCTGGCTTCCGCCGAGGACAGCTGGGACGCACCGGGACCGTCGCCGCTGCCGGACGCGCAGCGCGCGGTGCGTGACGCGGTCAATGGCCGCACCGCCGAACCCAGCGGAGAAGCGTTGCACGACGGGTTCTTTCGGCAAGCCGAGCGGCGACCCGACGCGCCCGCGCTCTTCGCCAGCTCGGGTGACCTCAGCTACGGGCAGCTGCGCGACCAGGCACTGGCGGTGGCCGCCGCGTTGCGCGCGGCCGGCGTCGGTGCCGGTGACACGGTCGCGGTGATGGGCCCGAAGACCGCCGAGCAGGTGCCGGCGCTGTTGGGCATCCTGAGCGTCGGCGCGGCTTACCTGCCGATCGGCGCCGACCAGCCGCGCGACCGCGCGGAACGCATCCTGGGAACCGGCGCGGTGTGCTTGGCCCTGGTATGCGGTGGGCAACGGCTGGCACTGCCGGTGCCCGAGCTGAGCCTCGCCGACGTCCTGCGAGAGCCACCCGTTGTCACCGAAAACATCTCGGCAGGAGTCGATCCCGACGGCCTCGCCTACGTGTTGTTCACCTCCGGATCGACCGGCGAGCCCAAGGGCGTCGAGGTGACGCACGACGCCGCGATGAACACCGTGGAGTTCATCGCGAGCCACTTCGAGATCGGTCCCGCGGATCGATGCCTGGCGCTATCCACGCTCGAAGGCGACATCTCGGTGATGGACATCTTCGTCACCTTGCGCACCGGCGGGTCGATCGTGGTGGTCGACGAAGCGCAGCGCCGTGACCCCGACGCCTGGGCGCGGCTCATCGACACCCACCAAGTCACCGTGTTGCACTTCATGCCGGGCTGGCTCGAGATGCTGATCGAAGTCGGGCACGGCAGGCTGTCCTCGGTGCGGGTCATCCCCACCGGCGGGGACTGGGTGCGGCCGGAGGTGGCGCGCCGGCTGAAGGCCGAGGCGCCCGGCCTTCGGTTCGCCGGTCTGGGGGGAGCGACCGAAACCCCCGTGCACAACACCATTTTCGAGGTTGACGATCCCGACACGCTGCCGTCGGACTGGACGGCCCTGCCCTACGGGGTGCCGCTGACGAACAACGCCTGCCGCGTCGTCAACGACCTGGGTGACGACTGCCCCGACTGGGTCGCCGGCGAGCTGTGGGTCTCCGGTCGTGGCCTCGCCCGAGGCTATCGGGGGCGTCCGGACCTCACCGTGGAGCGCTTCGTCGAGCACGGGGGACACAGGTGGTACCGGACCGGCGACCTGGCCAGGTATTGGCCCGACGGCACGCTCGAGTTCGTCGGCCGCGCCGATCACCGGATCAAGATCAGCGGATATCGCGTCGAACTCGGCGAGATCGAGGCCGCGTTGCGAAGGCTGCCGGGGGTGGCGATCGCGGTCGCCGCCCTGCTCCCCGCATCGGGTGGCTCCGAGATGTTGGCCGCCGCGGTCTGTCCGGAAAGTTCCAGCGGCGCCGGGCTGACGGCCGAGCGAATTCGGGAACTGATGGGCGAACTCGTTCCGGCGCATATGGTTCCGCGTCACGTCGCGCTGGTCGGGCGCATCCCGTTCACCGACGCCGGCAAGATCGACCGTCGTGCCGTCGCCCGCGACTTGGGCGCCAAGGTTTCGCTGTCCGAGCAGCCCGGCTACCGCGCCCCGTCGACCCCGATGGAATCCGCCCTGGCCGCGCTCCTCGGTGATCTACTCGGCGCGGACCGGGTCGGTCGTGACGATGACTTCTTCGCCCTGGGCGGTGATTCCGTGCTGGCCACCCAGGCCGTGGGCCGTATCCGGACCTGGCTGGACACCCCCAACATCATGGTTGCCGACTTCTTCGCCACCAGAACCGTTGCCGCACTTGCCGACCTGCTTACCGAGCGCGAGCAGGACGGCCGGCGGCTGGATCAGGTTGCCGAACTGTACCTGGAAGTCATTTACATGGACACCGACACGGTGCTATCGGCTTCTCGCCGCACCGGCGACACTGGGACGGCGCCATGACGTCTGACCGTGTGCTGAGTGTGCCAACCGAGTTCGCATCCTGGATCAAGCGGGCGCCCAGCAGGAACCAGAGCCGGCGCACCGGCGCGACCGTCGTGTTTCCGCACGCGGGGGCCGCCGCGGCAAGCTATCGCGTGTTGGCTACCGCGCTGGCCGCGGGTGCCGACACCTACATCGTGCAGTACCCGCAGCGCGCGGACCGGCTGAGTCACCCGGCCCCCGACACGGTGCACGACCTGGCCCGGGGTTTGTTCGACGCCGGGCCGTGGAGCCGAGTGGCGCCGCTGCGGCTGTTCGGCCACAGCATGGGTGCGGTCGTGGCTTTCGAGTTCGCCAGGATCGCCGAATCCCACGATGTTGCCGTGCAGCGCCTGTGGGTCTCGGCCGGCCCGGCGCCGTCGGCCGTTGCCGCCATGCCGGAACTCCCCACCACCGACGACGGATTGCTGGCCGACATCACCGATCTCGGCGGCACCGACCCCGAACTGCTCGCCGATGAAGAGTTCGCCGAACTGCTGACGACGGCGGTGCGCGCCGACTACGAAGCGGTCAACCGGTACGAGTGCGCTCCCGGCGTAAAAATCCGCACCGACATCCGTGTCCTGGGGGCGCGCGACGACCACCGCGTCGATCCGTCCGCATTAAGGCTCTGGGAGAACCATACCAGCGGCGCCTTCGAGTTGTTCTTGTACGACGGCGGGCATTTTTATCTCGACGAGCACATCGATGCCGTGGCGCGACGGGTGAATGCCGATGTCTGACAACGGGTTCGCCGGCGCCTCCGATCCGGTCGCGATCGTCGGCATGGCCGTCGAAGCGCCCGGCGGCATCGACACCGCCGACAAGTACTGGGAAATGTTGTCCCACGGCCGTGAGGCGCTGGGGCCGTTCCCCACCGATCGGGGTTGGCAGGTCCGCGAACTGCTCGCGGGATCGCGGCGCAGCGGTTTCAAAGAGATCCACGATCGTGGTGGATTTCTCGCCAGCGCAACCACATTCGACCCGGAGTTTTTCGGCATCTCGCGGCGCGAGGCGGTCGCCATGGACCCCCAGCAGCGCGTCGTGCTCCGGGTGTCCTGGCGCGCGCTGGAAAACAGCGGCATCAACCCCGACGATTTGACCGGGCACGACGTGGGGTGCTTCGTCGGCGCCTCGGCCACCGGATACGGGCCGCAGATGGCCAACTTCTCCCAGCACAGCGGTCACCTGCTGGCCGGGACCGCGCTCAGCGTGATCTCCGGGCGGGTCGCCTACACACTCGGATTGGCCGGTCCGGCGCTGACGGTGGACTCGTCGTGCGCGTCCGCGCTGGCGGCGTTCCACCTCGCCGTGCGCTCGATCCAAAACGGCGACTGCGACCTCGCGCTGGCCGGCGGCGTGAATGTGCTGGGCTCGCCGGGGTTCTTCGTCGAATTCTCCAAGCAGCACGCCCTTTCCGACGATGGTCACTGCCGCCCCTACAGTGCGCAGGCCAGCGGGACGGTGTGGGCCGAGGGGGCGGCGATGTTTGTGCTGCAACGCAAATCGGCCGCGCTGCGCGCGGGCCGCCAGGTCGTCGCCGAAGTCCGCGCCACCGCCGTCAACCAGGATGGCCGCAGCGCCGGGCTGAGCGCCCCCAGCGGCGACGCGCAGGTCCGCCTGTTCCGGCGCGCCATGACGCAGGCCGGGATCCGGCCCGACGAGGTCGGGATGGTCGAGGGGCACGGCACGGGCACCCGCCTCGGGGACCGCACCGAATTGCGTTCGCTGGCACAAACGTACGGAGACGCGGCGCCCGGCGCCGGCGCGTTGCTCGGCTCGGTGAAATCCAATGTGGGCCACGCGCTGGCCGCCAGCGGAGCACTGGGGCTGGCGAAGGTCATCGTCGCCGCCCAGCACGGGGCCGTGCCACCCACCCTGCACGCCGCGGAGGCTAGCCCGGAAATAGATTGGGAAAGCCAGGGTTTGCGCTTGGCGAGGACACTTACCCCGTGGCCCGCGGCCGACGGGCAACGAATCGCGGCGACATCGGCGTTCGGCATCGCCGGGACCAACGCGCACGTGATCGTCGCCCTTCCCGAGGTCGCGTGATGCTGACCTCCCCACTGCCCGACGGCCGCGTGCCCATGCTGCTCTCGTCGCACGACGAAGAGTTGATCGGCGTGGACGCCCGGGCGATCCTGGACTACCTAAGCGGGACCGGCGCGGACACCGACACCGCGGCCGTGGCGTCCACGCTGCTGCGGCTTCGGCGGGTGCGGCGGCACCGCGCGGTGGTTCGGGCGGCCGGCCGCGCCGAGCTGGTCTCCGGCCTGACCGCGCTCGCTGACGGCGAGGAGCACCCGCTGGTCACCCGATCCTGCAGCAACGTTGCGCCGTGCATCGCCTTCGTGTTTCCCGGCCAGGGCAGCCAATGGCAATCGATGGGCGCCGAGGCATACCAACGACTTCCGGCTTACCGGGCCGAGGCCGACCGGTGCGCCAAGGCGTTCCGCGCCGCCGGGCTGCCTTCACCGTTGCCCTACCTGACCGGGGAACTCGACAAGAACTGGTCGCGCACCGAAATCCAGGGAGCACAGTTCACGCACGCGGTCAGCCTGGCCCACGAATGGCGATTCCACGGCGTGTTCCCCGCGATCACCGTCGGCCACAGCCTTGGCGAGGTCGCGGCGGCGTACGTGGCCGGAACGATAACGCTGCCGGACGCGGTCGCGTTGGTCGGAGCCCGCGCCACGATCGTCGGCCAATTGGCCGGTCACTACGCCATGGCGGTGCTTGGCGCCGGCGCGGACGAGGCCGAGTCCCTGATCGGCGAAACGGCGGGCTGGCTGGAAGTTTCGGCGGTCAACGGCCCCTCGTCGACCGTGGTGTCCGGAGACCACGACGCCGTGGCGGCCGCCGTGTCCCTCGCCCGCAAACGGGGCGTCTTCACCCACCGGTTGGCGGTGGACTATCCCGGCCACACCAGCGTGCTGAGGCCGCTGCGCACCCAGCTGGCCGAGCTGGTTCCCCGCTCGGCGTTCCGGGACAGTCCGGTGCGATTCGTCGGCTCGACCTTCGGCGCGGAGGTCGGCGGCGACGTGGACCTCTCCGGGTACTGGTACGACAACCTTTGCAACACCGTGCGTTTCGACCGGGCGGTGGCGGCGGCCCTAAGGCTCGGGGCCACGACGTTCGTCGAGTTGTCCGCACATCCCGCGCTGCTGTACCCGCTCGCGGACCTGGTCGACGAGCGGACGACCGTGGCCGTCGGATCGGGGCATCGCGAAGGGGCCATCACCGACACGCTGGCGGCGAACATTGCCGGCGTGGCGGCGGCCGACCCCGGCTGCCAATGGGCCAACGCCATTCCCGGTGGCGTCCGGCCGCCGCTGCGCGGATTCCCGAACGCACCGATGCGGGCGGTGCACCTGTGGGCGGCGCCCGAACCGCTGATCGAGACGAGGGAGGTCCCGGCGCTCACCGTCGCGGTTGAGGATTGGCCCCACGAGACACGACCCCGCGCGGCGGGGGCGGACATCGGCATTGTCGCCGTCGACTCCACGAACGGCGCTTTGGTCCAGCAACTGATGGATGCCGTTGCCGCGCATGGCGATTGCCGGGTGGTGCCGCCGAACGACGCGGAAATCCTCGCGATCATCGCGCCGGAGCTCGACGAGCTCGACGCCGCCGCGGCGACCGAGCGAATCGCCGAGCGGCCGGACGCAGGTCTACCCGACTACGCCGCCCTGACCGGCCCGCGATGCCGGGCCGTCTGGTTGCTGACCGCGCGCGCCGAAGCCATCGATGCGGATGATGCCGAGGCGTTCCCCGCACAGGCGGCGCTGGCCGCGATGCACCGCAGCGTCGGCTTCGAATTCACCGACCAAGCCTTCGGGCATCTCGACCTGCCCGGCCGAGACGTCGATGCCGGCACGGCCCGCGCCGCCGTCGACGTGCTGCTCGGGGAGCCGGCGGAAGTGGCGCTGCGGGGCAACGAATCGCCGCGCCGCCACGAGCGGACCTTCCGGGAATGCCGCGATTCGGCCATCAAGCGGCCGCTGGGCGCCGACGCGCTGGACAACGTGGTGATCACCGGCGGCAGCGGAGCCATCGGCCTGCAGTATGCGCGGTACTGCATCGAGCGCGGCGCGCGGACGGTCACCCTGTTGAGCCGCAACGGTATCGATGACGAGGCGCTGCGCTGGCTTACCGCGAACCACGACACCGAGGTGCGCGCCCCGCGGTGCGATATCACCGACCCGGCCGCTCTGGCGGCCGTCGCCGCCCGGCACGCGGGGAACGGCGCGTCGTTGCTGATCCATACCGCGGGCATCGCCGAGGCCCGGCGGCGTTCCGCGTTGACCGGAGCCGACGTGGCGGCGGTGTGCGCCGCAAAGGTGCGCGGCCTGGCACTGCTGGCCGACGTGTGGCCGCTGCGGCCCGATTGCCGGATCCTGGCCTGCTCGTCGGTGTTCGGCGTATGGGGCGGTTACGGCCACGCGGCTTACGCCGCCTCCAACCGGATGCTCGACGTGCTGGTCGCCCAGCTGCGCGGCCGGGGCCGCGACAGCGTGGCGATCCGGTGGGGGCTGTGGCAGGCCGCCGGCGTGGTCACGGGCGAAGAGATCACCCGCACGGAACGCTCCGGCCTGCTCGCGATGGCTCCGGAATCGGCGATCGAGGCGGGCCTGTGTCGCTACGGCGCAGATCCACTGATCTTCGACGCCGACCTCGACCGGCTCGCGGTGTTCTTCGAAAGCCAGGGCATGCCAATGCCGTTCAGTGCGCAGCGCGACGGCGACGGGAGAGCGGACGCCCTTGCCGCCAAGCCGCTCGCCGAGGTGGTGCGCACCGAACTCGCCGCGACGTTGCACCTGGACGATCCGGTGTCGATCGACCCGAGCGCACCGCTCATCGACCTGGGAGTGGACTCGTTGCTCGCACTCGATCTGCGTAAGCGGCTGCGCCGGACGGTCGGAAGTTCGGTCCCGGTCGCTCGCATGCTCGGCGGGATCACCCTCAACGAATTGATCGACGCGTTGCGCGCCGGGCCGCGGGACGGCGCAACACTCGACGATCGCGAAGCCAGAAAGGTTGGACTCCCAGCGTGACGGACACCACCGGGGCCAGCACCCGTCTCGATGACGAACGCCTGGAATTGTTGCGCCGCAAGATCGCCGAACGTGGGCTGGCCAGGCCCGCCGTCTCCGCACCCGTGGCCACCTACGACGAGCCGCGCATGTCCGTCGGCCAGCACCGGATGTGGTTCGTGCAGTCGGTGGACCCCGACAGCGCGCTGCTCAACGTCTGTGTCTCCTATCGCGTAACCGGCACGGTCGACATCGACCGATTGCGGAGCGCGGTCGAGGCCGTGGCCGCGCGGCACTCCGTACTGCACACGACGTACGACACCGGGCCGGACGGTGACCCGTATCCGGTCATCCACGACGAGTTGCGGCCCGAGTGGGCAGAACACGACTTGTCGGACCTGACCGATCAGGCCCGGCGGTTGCGGCTGGATGTGCTGGCGCAGCGCGATTTCCGCCGGCCCTTCGACCTGGCCAAGGAATCTCCCCTGCGTGTCACCGCGGCCCGCTTGTCCGCCGACGAGCTGATGCTGTTGGTCACCGCCCATCACATCGCCTGGGACGACGCGTCGTGGACACCGTTTTTCGCCGACCTGACTCGCGCCTACACCGATCCGGTCGGATTCGGCGGAGAACCCGCGATAACGGCGCCTCCGCCGGGCGAAGCCGCGGATCACGCCGCGGACTTCGAATACTGGCGGCCCCTGATGGCGAACCTGCCCGAGCCGCTTGAGCTTCCGGGTCCCAACGGTTCGGTGGTGCCAAGCACCTGGCGTGCACAACGCGCCACGAAGCGGTTGCCGGCGGCCACCGTCGGTCGGGCCGCCGCGCTGGCGCGCGAGACCGGTGCCACCCCGTACATGGTGCTGATGGCGGCCTTCGCCGCGCTGGTGCATCGCTACACTCAGTCAACGGACTTCCTGATCGCCGCGCCCGTGCTCAACCGCGGCGTCGGAACGGAATCGGCCATCGGTTACTACGGCAACACCGTGGTGATCCGGATGCGACCGGAACCGCACCAGACGTTCCGGCAGCTACTGGCCCAAACCCGGGATAACGCGGTTGGCGCCTTCGCCCATTCGCGCACCGACCTGGACTGGCTGGTGCGCGAGTCCAATCCCGATCGCCGGCATGGCGCCGACCGGATGACCCGGGTGAGCTTCGGGCAGCGAGAGCCCGATGGCGCCGGCTTCTGCCCGCCCGGGGTGCGTTGCGAGCGAGCGGAACTGCGCGGTCATTTCAACCAGCTGCCGCTCAGTTTCATGATCGAGCTGGATCGCGCGAACAGCGGGCTGGTCGAAGCCGAGTACCTGGTCGAGGTGCTGGATCACCGGCTGGTGGACCAGCTGCTGCGGCACTACGCGGTGCTGCTCGACAACGCACTGGCGGACCCCGACGCGGCGCTGTCGGCGTGCGCGCTGATGGACAGCGACGATGCCGAGTGGTTGCGCTGGGCCTCGACCGGTGCCGAGTTCGACACCCCGGCCGCCACCTTGCCCGCGCTGGTCACCCGCCGGGCGGCGCTGTCGCCCGATGCCATCGCCGTGGTCTATGAGGGTCGCGAGTACACCTACCGGGAGATCGACGAAGAGTCGAACCGCTTGGCGCACTGGCTGATCGAGCAAGGCCTCGGCACCGAGGACCGCGTCGCGGTGTTGCTGGACAAATCACCCGAACTGGTCATCACCGCGCTGGGAGTGCTGAAGGCCGGAGCGGTCTACCTGCCGGTGGATCCCACCTACCCCGAGGATCGGCTGAACTTCATTCTGGGTGATGCGGACGCCAAACTGGTACTGCGCGAGGCGGTTCCGGGACTGTCGCGATACCCGGCCACCGCGCCCGCCGAGCTGGTGCGGCCGCTGGGCCCACAAAACACCGCCTACTTGATCTACACCTCCGGTTCGACCGGCCTGCCCAAGGGCGTGCCGGTGCCCCACGCCCCGATCGCCGAATACTTCGTCTGGTTCGGTGACGAGTACCGCGTCGACGAGACCGACCGGCTGCTGCAGGTCGCGTCGCCCAGCTTCGACGTGTCCATGGGCGAGATTTTCGGCACGTTGATCATGGGCGCGCGCCTGGTGATCCCGCGGCCCGACGGGCTGCGCGACATCGGCTACCTGACGGATCTGCTGAGCGGCGAGGGCATCACCTCAATGCATTTCGTGCCGTCACTGCTCGGGCTGTTCCTGTCTCTTCCCGGGGTCAGCCAATGGCGCACCCTGCGGCGCGTGCCGATCGGCGGTGAGGCCCTGCCGGGCGAGATCGCCGACAAGTTCCACGCCACCTTCGACGCGCTGCTGTACAACTTCTACGGACCGACCGAGACCGTCGTCAACTGCACCAGCTACCCCGTCGAAGGGGCCCAGGGGACCCGGGTGGTACCCATCGGGCGTCCCAAGATCAACACCCAAGTACACCTCCTCGACAACGCGTTGCGGCCGGTTCCCGTCGGCGTGATCGGCGAGATCTACATCGGCGGAACGCATGTCGCCCACGGATACCACCGCAGGCCCGGACTGACGGCCGAACGGTTCGTCGCCGACCCGTTCACCCCGGGCGGCCGGCTGTACCGCTCCGGCGACCTGGCACGCCGCAAAGCCGACGGGGACATCGAGTTCGTCGGCCGTGCCGACGAGCAGGTGAAGATCCGCGGCTTCCGCATCGAGCTGGGCGAGATCGCCGCCGCCATCTCGGTCGACCCCAGCGTCGGGCAGGCAGTGGTGCTCGCCATGGACCTGCCCCGGTTGGGCAAAAGCCTGGTCGGATACGTCACGCCGGCCCCGGGCGGCGGCCCGGAAACCGTTGAGGTCGAACGCATCCGGGCCCGGGTGGCCGCCGCGCTGCCGGACTACATGACACCGGCCGCCTACGTGGCGCTCGACGAAATCCCGATCACGGCGCACGGTAAGATCGACCGGGCCGCGCTGCCCCAACCACAGATCGCGGCGGCCGCCGCATACCGCGACCCGACGACCCCCACCGAACGTCGCATCGCCGCAATGTTTTCCGCGCTGCTCGGCCACGACCGGGTGGGGGCCGACGACTCATTCTTCGACCTGGGCGGCCACTCGCTGGTGGCCACCAGACTGGTCACCGCGATCCGCTCGGAGTGCGGGGTGGAGCTCGGCATCCGCGACGTCTTCGAGCTCGCGACGGTGGGCTTGCTGGCGGAACGGGTCGACCGCCTGAGTTTCGGCGAACTGAGGCAGTCGCGGCCCAGGCTGATCGCGACCGCCCACGACGAGCCGATGCCATTATCGGCCTCACAGCTGCGCAGCTGGTTCGCCTACCGGGTCGACGGGCCCAGCTGGGTCAACAACATTCCCTTCGCCGCGAAGCTGACCGGGCCCTGGGACATCGACGCCCTGATCGCCGCTGTCGGCGACGTCGTCGCTCGGCACGAGATCCTGCGCACCTCCTACGTGGAGTTGGACGGGGTGCCCTACCAGGTGGTCGGGCCGGCAGGGGAGGTCGCCGTGCGCCGGTCGACCGGGCCGGACGACGCGTGGCTGCGGCGGGAACTGGATGCCGAGCGCCGGCACTGCTTCGATCTGGACCGCGAGCTGCCGGTTCGGGTTGCGGTGCTGCACACCGCCGATGACCCCGCCGAACATGTGCTGTCGCTGGTGATCCACCACATCGCCTCCGACCACTGGTCGGCGGGGGTGCTGTTCGCCGACGTGATGACCGCGTACCGGGCCCGGCGGGCCGGGGAAAGCCCGGCCTGGGCGCCGCTGCGGGTGCAGTACGCCGACTACGCGGCGTGGCAGGGGGCATTCCTGGGTGATGCGGGCGGCCAGGAATCCGCCGTCGCCGCCGAGCAACGCGAGTACTGGAGCCGGCAGTTGGCCGGGCTGCCGGAGGATACCGGGCTGCGTCCCGACTTCGCGCGCCAGCCGGTGCCCAGCGGTGCGGGCGAATCCGTCGACTTCCGCATCGACGCGGCCACCCGCGGCAAGCTCGCCGAGTTGTCGCGCGAGCTGGGGATCACGGAGTTCATGCTGCTGCAAACGGCGGTGGCGGTGGTGCTGCACAAGGCGGGTGGTGGCCGGGACATCCCGCTGGGCACCCCGGTCGCCGGGCGCACCGAGGCCGAATTGGACCAGCTGATTGGGTTTTTCGTCAACATCCTGGTGTCGCGGAACGACCTGACCGGCAACCCGACGCTGCGTGAGCTGCTGATCCGCGCCCGGGAGACGGCGCTGGCCGCCTACGCTCACCAGGATCTGCCGTTCGACCGGGTGGTCGACAGCGTCAGCCCGGTGCGTTCGCTGTCGCGCAACCCGTTGTTCCAGGTCGTGGTGCACGTCCGCGACCAGCTGCCGGCCGCACGGGTGATCGAGCAGGATCCCGGAAATGGCGGACAGGACACGGTGTGCACCTCGCTGGACCCGGTCTTCGACATGGCGCACGCCGATCTCAGTGTCAACTTCTTCGGCACCGACGGCTCGGGGGGAGTCGGGTACAACTGCAGCCTGATCTTCCGCACCGAGCTGTACAGCCGAGCCACCGTCGAGCGGTTGGCCGGCTGGCTGACCCGGGTGGTCACCGAGTTTGCCGGCAATGCTGATCAGACTTTGCGCGACCTCCAGCTGACCGACGCCGACGAGCGGCTCCGGATGCTCGAGCACTGGAGCCGGGGCGAAAGGCCGCCGCACGACCGGCCGCGCACCATTCCAGAACTCCTGCAGCCGAGCCGAAGCTGGGGCCCCGACCGGATCGCGGTTCGCTGCGCTGACGAGCAGATCGATTACGTTGCACTGCATCGTCGTTCGGACAATCTTGCGGCGCTGCTCGTCGCGCGGGGGGTGGGGCCGGGGTCGATGGTGGGGTTGTCGACGCGGCGGAGCATCGACCTGGTGGTGGCACTGGTCGCGATCATGAAGGCAGGCGGCGGCTATTTCCCCATCGATCCCGCCTACCCGCCGGCACGCAAGCAGTTCATGCTCGACGACGTGCAACCACCGGTGGTGCTCGCCACGGCCGACGCGGCCCGCGGTGTGCCCGAAGTTGCCGGCGTCACCGTCATTTCGCTGGACGACCCGCAGGTGCGCGCCGCGGTGGACAACGGGGAAGTCGATCCGCGAGAACTGCCCCTCCCGCACCCCGACGACCCGATGTTTCTGGTCTTCACGTCCGGATCCACGGGCAAGCCGAAAGGCGCGCTGGGCACGCATCGGTCCATGGCGGCCCGGCTGGACTGGCAGCTGCGGCACTACCCGCCGAGAACCGACGACATTCGACTGGCACAGGCCTCGATCACGTTTCTCGAGGGCGGCATGGAAATGCTGGCCGGCCTCGCGGCGGGGGCGACCATGATCCTCGCCGACGATGCCGAGCACCGCGACCCGGAAGCGCTCGGGGAGTTGATGGTCCGGCACGCGGTGGCCCAGGTGACCGCGGTGCCCAGCCTGGTCTCCGCCCTGGTGGACAGCAGGCCCGAGGCGGTGCGCGCGCTGTCCCGGCTGGTGTGCGGTGGAGAACCGGTGAGCGCCGCGCTGCTGCAGCGGCTGGTGTCGGCGTGCGCCGGCGCAGGCACCGAGCTGCTGAACAACATTGGTTCCACGGAGACCTCCGGTGCGGTGTCCCGCGGTCGACTGGAGCCGCCGAATCCTTTGGTGGGCAAACCGGTCCCGGGATCGGACGCCTACCTGCTCGACGAGGGCCTGCGGCCGGTGCCGGTCGGGGTGGTGGGCGAGCTGTACTACGCCGGCGACCAACTGGCCCGGGGCTACTGGAAGCGGCCCGGACTGACCGCCACCCGCTTCGTGGCCAATCCCTATGCCCTCGAACCGGGCTCGCGCCTGTACCGCAGCGGCGACCTTGCCCGCTGGACCGAGGACGGGCGACTGGAATTCGTCGGACGCTCCGACCACCAGGTACAGGTGCGCGGCTTTCGGGTGGAGTTGGCCGAGGTCGAGGCGGCGCTGGCGGAAGCCGACGGCGTCGCCGCCGCGGCGGCCCGCACCTGGGAGGTGCACGGCGGCACCTCGCTGGCCGGATACGTTGTGCCACAACAGCAGATCGACGATGACACCGACAAGGCCGCGTTCGTATCGCAGGTGCGCGCCGCGATCGGAACGACACTGCCCGGCTACATGATGCCCTCGTCGTTGACCGTTCTCGACGCGCTGCCCGAAACCGAATCGGGCAAGCTGAACCGGCCCGGGCTGCCGCCGCCGGCGGTCAGCACCCGCGGACACGTTGAACCGTCGCGCACCGACACCGAGCGGGCGCTGGCCAAGGTGTTCTCCGAACTGCTCTCGACGCCCGAGGTGGGCCGCTTCGACGACTTCTTCGCCCTGGGCGGCGACAGCATCCTGTCAGTGCAGCTGGCCTCGCGGGCGCGGGCCGCCGGCCTGGCGGTAAACCCGCGGATGATCTTCGAGAACCCGACGGTGCAACAGCTGGCCGCCGCCCTGGATGCTTTGGGGGGCAACGGCACCGAGCCCGCCGGGCCCGCCGACGCCCGGTTCGAGCCTATGAGCGCGTCCGGGCTTTCGGCCGAGGATCTCGCCGCCGTGACGCAGCTGTGGTCGTCCTCACGGGACGGTACGCCATGACGGCCACCAAAGATGTCACGCCCGACATCGAGGACGTGATGGCCCTGAGCCCTCTGCAAGAGGGCTTGTATTCGCTGACCACGCTGGCCGAGTTCACCGACGGCGAGGCCGATGACCCGTACGTGATCGGCATGGCCGCCGACATCTCCGGCGCGCTTGATGTCGCGCTGTTACGTGATTGCGCGACAAAGATGTTGGTGCGCCACCCCAACCTGCGGGCCAGCTTCTTCAGCCGGGGTATCGCGCGACCGGTGCAGATCGTCCCGTCCCGGGTAGATCTGCCGTGGCGCACCGTCGCCGCCGCTTCCGAGGATGTGCGGGCGCTGGAGGCAGGCGAGCGCTGCCGGCCGTTCGATCTGGAACACGGTCCGGCCATCCGCTTCCTGCTCGTCGAATTACCCGGCGCGCGATGGCGTTTGGTGCTCACCGCCCATCACATCGTGATTGACGGCTGGTCGTTGCCGGTGTTCGTCAACGAGATGATGATCCTGTACCGGGCCGGTGGCGATCTCTCGGCGTTGCCCGCCGGCCCGCGGCCCTACCGCGACTACATCGGCTGGCTGGCCGGCCGCGATCCCGAAGCCAGCCAGCAGGTCTGGCGCCGGCACCTGGCGGGCCTTCCCGGGCCCACCCTGCTGTCGGCCGCGCTGGGCTCGGCGGAGGGCCGGCGGACTGGGCTGCCCCGCACCACCGAACTGCGGATGCCGACCGACGCCACCACGCATTTGGTCGAGGAGACCCGGGCCCATGGCATCACGGTCAACACCCTGATGCAGATGGCGTGGGCGCTGGTGTTGTCCCGGCTGACCGACACCCACGATGTGGTTTTCGGCGTCACGGTGTCCGGGCGGCCGCCCGAACTCGCCGGCGTCGAAACCATGATCGGTCTGTTCATCAACACCGTTCCCATGCGGGTGCGGCTCGACCCCGCCGCGACGGTGGGCGAGCAATGCCGCGCGGCACAGCGCAACGCCGCACTGCTGCGTGAGCACAGCCACATCGGGCATGCCCAACTGCGGGCGCTCGGCGGCGTCGGCGAAATGTTCGACACCCTAATGGTCTACGAGAACTTCCCCTTGGACGGGCTGACCGCCGGCACCGAATTGACCGCCGCCGGTGCGACATTCCGGCCGTCCGCCCTGCAAACCTTGTCGCATTTCCCGATCACCGTCGCGGCACACATGGCGGGCGGCGAACTGGTGGTGCTGGTCGAAGTGATCGACGGGGCGCTCGGCGCCATCCCCGCCGCTACCGTCGGTCGGCGGGTGATCGCCACCGCCGAGCGGCTGCTGCGGGACTGGGAGCGCCCGCTGCGCCAGGTCAGCGTCCTCTTCGACGACGAGACGGTTCCCGCCCGCCCCGCGGGCGTGCCCGCCCCGCCGGCGGGCGGCATCCACACTCGATTCGCCGAGGTCGCCGGTCGGACCCCCGACAACCTCGCCGTCAGCTGGGCGGGCGGCCAACTCAGCTATCGCGAACTGGACGCGCTGGCCGACGGCCTGGCCGCCCGGCTCGCGGGGCGCGGGGTCCGGTCCGAAACCCCGGTAGCCATCCGGCTTTCCCGGGGGCCGCAGTACATCGTCGCGATGCTCGCGGTGCTCAAGGCCGGCGGCATCTGCGTGCCGATGGAGCCGCGGACGCCCCCGGAACGGGTGGGATCGATCCTGCGTCAATCCAATGCCTCGATCGTGCTCGACGAGGTGTCGCTGGTCGTGGGCGAACATCCCGCCACGGACTTTCGCCCGGCCGAGGTGGCGCCCGGCCAGGCCGCGTATGTCGTCTTCACGTCGGGCACCACCGGAGAACCCAAGGGCGTCATCGGAACTCACGCGGCGGTGGCTGCCTACGCCGACGATCACCTGGATAACGTGTTGCGGCCGGCGGCCGCCCGGTTGGGCCGGCCGCTGCGCATCGCGCACGCGTGGTCGTTCGCGTTCGACGCCGCCTGGCAGCCGTTGATCGCGCTGCTCGACGGCCATGGTGTGCACGTCGTGGACGAGCCCACCCAGGCCGACGCCGAGGCGTTGGTCGCGGCCATCGCCGAGCATGGCGTCGACATGATCGATACCACTCCGTCGATGTTTGCCCAACTCACGGCCTGCGGTTTGCTGACGGCGGTTCCGCTGGCCGTACTGGCGCTGGGCGGAGAAGCGCTCGGTAAGCCCGCCTGGACCCTCATCCGCGAAGAGTGCGCACGCACCCGGATGGCGGCCTATAACTGCTACGGCCCCACCGAGGCCACGGTCGAGGCGGTGGTGGCCGCCATCGCGGAGTACGACGAGCCGTCGATCGGGCGGCCGACCCTGCACACCAGCGGCTACGTGCTGGACTCGGCGCTGCGTCCGGTGCCGTTCGGGGCCACCGGCGAGCTCTATCTGGCCGGCGCCCAGCTGGCCCGCGGCTATCTCGGCCGCGCGGCGGAAACCAGCCAGCGGTTCGTCGCCGACCCATTCGCGGTCGGCGAACGCATGTACCGCACCGGCGATTTGGTGCGGCGCGGTCCCGACGGCGCGCTGCAGTATGTCGGTCGCGCCGACGCGCAGGTGAAGATCCGCGGCTACCGCGTCGAGCCCGGCGAGATCGCCGCCGCGCTCGAATCGCATCCCGCCGTCCAGCACGCGGGAGTGCTGGTGCGCCGCTCGATGGCGCGAGCGCGGCTGACCGCTTACGTCGTGATTTCCGGTGCGGCACACCGGCCGCCGTCGACGGGCGAACTGCGCGGCATGCTGGACTCCCGGCTGCCGCGCTACATGATCCCGCAGCGCATCGTCACGGTCGACGAAATTCCGCTGACGGCCAACGGCAAGCTGGACGAGGCCGCGCTGAGCGCCTTCGACACCGCCGAGGCGACGTCCGGAGCCGAACCCGAAACGGCCACGGAAGCCGCACTGGCGGAACTGCTTTCCGAACTGTTGCATCAGCCTCGAATCGACGTCACCGCGGATTTCCTGCAGCTGGGCCTGGACAGCATCATGGCCCTGTCCGTGGTACAGGCGGCGCGCGCGCGGGGGATCGCCCTGCGCGCCAGGCTCATCCTCGAGTGCGCGAACATCCGCGAGCTGGCCGACGCCATCGATTCCGAAACCGTCTCCGACACAAGCGATGGCGAGAACGACGCCGAGCCCATGCCGGTGCTGCCCAACGGCCGCTGGCTCTACGAACACGGGGAGCCGCGCCGGCTGGCGCAGACCGAAGCGATCCGGCTGCCCGACGACGTCACCCGAGAGCAATTGGACGCGGCGCTCGCCGGCATCCTGGCCGGACACGAGGTGCTGCGCGCCCGCCTGGACCGCGCGACCATGACCCTGGTCCCGGCCCAGGCCGCCGACATCCACCTCCTCGAAGTAGAGGTGGCCGCCGATCTGCGCGCCGTGATCCCCGATCACGTCGCACGCGCCGTCGACCGCCTCGACCCGGAGCGGGGGGCGCTGCTGGCCGCGGTGTGGCTTCGCCCCCCGACCGGGCGGAGTGTCCTGCTGCTGGCCGCCCACGTCTTGGCGATGGATCCCGCGTCGTGGCGAGTGGTTCTCGGCGAATTGGACGCCGCCCTACAGGCTTTGGCCACCGGTCACTCGCCGGCTCCGGTCCGGGAGCACACCAGCTACCGGCGCTGGGCCGGCGCGCTCGTCGAGCGCGCCCACCGGCTGGACACCGTGCGATTCTGGGCCGCCCAGTCCGACCGCGACGATCCCGAACTCGGCGCCCGACGGGTCGATCCGCGTCGCGACCGGGCCCGCGATCTGGACGTCCGCATGATCGCGGCCGACGCGGACACGACGCGCCGACTGCTGGACTCGGGCGTGCCGTTGCCGCACTTGCTGGTCGCCGCCACCGCGGCGACGGTGACGCGGTGGCGGCGGTCGCGCAATCAGGCCACCCCGCCGCCCCTGCTGGCGCTCGAAACACACGGCCGCGCCGATGGTCTCATCGACGGGCCGGGCGCGCACACCGTCGACACCGGCGACACCGTCGGACTGCTGAGCTCCATCTATCCGGTGCGGGTGGCTTCGGCCGATCCACGAGAAGTGGGGAAGCAGCTGGCGGCCATCCCGGGCGATGGGCTGGACTACGGGCTACTGCGCTATCTGCGTGCCGACACCGCCGAACGCCTCGCCCCGTTGCCCGACCCGCAACTGTTGCTGAACTACCTGGGTGCCGCCCACGCCGCCGGCGGGACCCGGCTGCTGACGCTGGAGCGTGAGCTCCTCGCCGGGGTCTCGCCGCAGCCGGAGCCGGAGCTGGCGGTTCGCCACGAGCTCACCATTGTGGCCGCCATGCTCACGTTCGATGGGGAGCGCGTGCTGGCCGCGCAGTGGCGCACGCTGCCGGACATTCTCGGTGACACCGAAGTGAGGCAGCTGCAACGTCTTTGGATCGAATCGCTGCGGGAGGCGGTCACATGAGCACGCTTGCGATAGTGGGCGCGGGAGCCAAGGCGGTTGCCGTCGGGGCCAAGGCGTCCGTGCTGCGCGACATGGGTGTCGACGCCCCCCAGGTGATCGCGGTCGAACGCATCGGCGTGGCGGCCAACTGGCAGGCCAGCGGAGGCTGGACCGACGGGACGCACCGGTTGGGCACCAGCCCGGAGAAGGACGTGGGGTTCCCGTACCGCTCCGCGCTGGTGCCCCGGCGCAACGCCGAACTCGACGAGCGGATGACCCGCTACAGCTGGCAGTCCTATCTGATCGCCACGGCGTCGTTCGCCGAATGGATCGACCGCGGCCGGCCCGCGCCGACCCATCGCAGGTGGAGCCAATACCTGGGTTGGGTGGCCGAGCAAACCGGTCTCGACGTGGTGCACGGTGAGGTGGAACGGCTGGCCGTCAACGGTGACCAGTGGACGCTGCACACCCACGACGACACCGTGCACGCCGACGCCTTGATGATCACCGGGCCGGGGCAGGCCGAGAAATCACTGCTGCCCGGCAATCCGCGCATGCTGTCGATCGCACAGTTCTGGAATCGCGCCGCGGGCCACGACCGGATCAGCGCCGAGCGGGTGGCGGTGATCGGGGGTGGCGAGACCGCCGCCTCGATGCTCAATGAGCTGTTCCGGCACCGGGTTTCGACCATCACCGTCATCTCCCCGCAAGTGACGCTGTTCACCCGCGGGGAGAGCTTCTTCGAGAACTCGCTGTTCTCCGACCCGACCGACTGGACCGCTCTGACACTGGCCGAACGCCGCGACGCGTTGGCCCGCACCGACCGCGGGGTGTTCTCTGCGAACGTGCAGGAGGCCCTGCTGGCCGACGACCGGATCCGCCACTTGCGGGGACGGGTGGCCCATGCGGTGGGCCGGGACGGTCAGATCCGGTTGACCCTGTCCACCAACCGGGGCAGCGAGAACCTCGAGACGGTGCACGGTTTCGACCTGGTCATCGACGGCTCCGGCGCCGACGCGCTGTGGTTCACGTCGTTGTTCGGCCCGGACGTGCTGGACCTGCTGGAGCTTGGCCTGGGCGGACCGCTGACCGCCGACAGCCTGCAGGAAGCGATCGGCTACGACCTGGCGGTCGCGGACGTCACGCCGAAGCTGTTCCTGCCCAATCTGTCCGGGTTGACGCAGGGCCCCGGATTTCCGAACCTCAGCTGCCTGGGATTGTTGTCAGACCGGGTATTGGGAACTAGTGGGGGCTTAGTGGGCCCGCCCAAGCACACGACGAGGAGACGCGATGAGCATCAACCCCTTCGATGACGACAACGGCACATTCTTCGTGCTCGTCAACGGCGAGGACCAGCACAGCCTGTGGCCGAGCTTCGCCGACACCCCGGCGGGCTGGCGCGTGGTGTTCGGCGAAGCAAGCCGCGCCGAGTGCCTCGAGTATGTCGAACAAAACTGGTCCGACATCCGGCCCAAGAGTCTTCAGGAATCGATCGAGCGTCGCTCATAACATGCGGTGGCACCGCCGCCGTAGCGTCGCCGTAACGTGACCGGCCCGAGACACAATCGCCGGTCACACAAGGCACACTTACACCAACCAAACCGTGGTGACGCGGAACCTTCTGCTGGGGGACAAGATCGCTGAGATCCCGCGACGGTTCGCGCGTATCGAAGGGGGAACCGTGAAGACCGTGAAAACCATGACAACTCTTGCCACCGGCGTGGCGGCGTTCGCCGTCGTAGGGGGAGCCGCCGGTGGCGCTTTCGTCGCAGCACCGATGGATCAGGTGCAGCTGGCCGCGGTCGGCGCGCCGCTTCCGCAGGATCCGCCCCCGCCGCCGCCGGCGCCGGGAGCCCTGCCGACCGCCGAGCAGTTGTCGAACCTGTGCAACCAGGCGACCGACCCGGGCGTTTCGTACACGACCAAGAACAACCTGGTCGAAAACGGCATCGCCCCCGACGAGGGCCACGTCGCCGATCACGATCTGCGCAAGGCCTACCGCAACGGGAACTTCCCGGAGACGTTCGCCGTGACCAACATTGCGCCGGCCGGCCCGAACATGGCCCAGGCCGACGTGGCCATCTCGGGTCCGAAGTTCGCCGGGCCGGTGCAAAAGCACCTGGTTTTCGTCAATCAGGGTGGGAACTGGGTCCTGCAACACGACGCCGCCATCGCGCTGATCCAGGCGGCGACGGCGACGAACTAGGCGGCTAGAATTCTGGGCGGCCACACAGCCTGCGCACAGGTTGTGCATGTTGTCTTCATATGGCCTGGTCGTAACGTAGCCGTGCCGAGTCGCGAAACAACAGGAGTAGCAGGCGCGCCGACACCACGCCAGATGTGTGGATCCGTCGAAATTCGTGCCCGTCGAAGGGGGAACCATGAAAACCGTTAAGTTGCTCGCCACCAGCGTGGCAGCCTTCGCCGCGATCGGGGGTGCGGCCGCCGGGGTGGCCTCCGTCGCGGCGCCAGTGGATCAGGTGCGGCTGGCCGCGGTGGGCGCGCCTCTACCGCAGGATCCGGCTCCGGCTGCGGCCGCCGACGTCCCGACCGCCGACCAGTTGACCGGTGTGCTGAACAGCCTGGCGGACCCGAGCGTCTCCTTCTCCAGCAAGAGCAACCTGGTGCAAGGCGGCATCAGCGGAATCGAGGCACACGTAGCCGACAAGAAGCTGCAGAAGGCGGCCAAGAACGGCGACCTGCCCCTGTCGTTCGACGTCACGAACATCCAGCCGGCCGCGGCCGGTTCGGCCACCGCTGATGTCGCGGTCTCCGGTCCGAAGCTGACTTCGCCGGTCACCCAGAACATCACGTTCATCAACCAGGGTGGCTGGGTGCTGTCGCGGTCGTCGGCGATGGAGTTGCTGCAGGCCGCCGGTCAGTGATCGGCGCCCAGCGCGCGCAGATCTGACTTTGCGAGGCGTGCCGGGTCGGCGAGCACATCGATCGAGGCCACCAGGCCACCGCGCACCACGAATCCCATGATGGCCGTCGCCCGCCCGGCGACGAAGATGACCGCGCCGGCGGCGCCGTTGACGGTCGCCGGGCGCACCTCGCGGTCCGGGCCCGCGTAGCCGCGGGCCAGCCTTGCCACGGCGGCGGCACCCTCGGCGCGGAAACCGGGGGTGCCGTGGCCGAAGTCGCCGCGCAGCACGACATCCGGGTGCAGCACGGCCACCAGCCGGTCGAAATCGCCGCTGCGGCCCGCCGCGAAGAACGCATCGACCGCCTCCCGCTGGGCGGCCGCATCGCCGTCGGGGGCCGGATCGGCCTCTTCGATGCGGCGGCGCGCCCGGCTGGCCAGCTTGCGGGTGGCCTCCGGCGTCCGGCCGACGATGGGTGCGATCTGGTCGAACGGCACGGCGAAGACGTCGTGCAGCACGAATGCCAGGCGCTGCTCCGGCGGCAGGGTGTCCAGCACCACGAACAACGCCAGCCCGACCGCGTCGGCCAGCATCGCGCGGTGTTCGGGGTCGAATTCGCCTTCGGCTTCCACGATCGGATCCGGCACGGCCACCGTGAGGCCGCGCGTCCGGCGGTCGCGGAGCATGTTCAAACAGATGCGGGCCACCACCGTGGTGAGCCAGGCGTCCAGGTTGGCGATGCCGTCACAGGCGGTGCCGCTCAGCCGAAGCCACGCCTCCTGCACGGCGTCCTGGGCGTCGTCTATCGAGCCCAGCATGCGGTAGGCAACGGCGCCCAGCTGTGGCTTCGCCGCCTCGAAACGCGCCGTCACCGACGCATCCACGGTCACGCACGGACCTCGGGCAGGGCGCAGACCCGGTTGCCGGAGAAGCCGGACGAGCCGATCCCGAGTGCCAGGTTGAAGCGGGCGCGCAGGTTGCCCAGCGTGATCACGTGGGTGAGCCCGACGAGTTGGGCGGTGTCGAAATGTCCACGCAGCGCATCGAAAAGCTCATCGCTCACCTCCACGGGCGTACGACTGATCACGGTCGCGTACTCGAGGATCAGCTTGTCGACCCCGGAGAAGCACGAGGCGTTGCGATAGTCCGCCAGGGCGAGCAGTTCCTCGTCGGTGATGCCCCACTGGCGGGCGATCTGTGAACCGAGGTCGATGCAGTACTCGCAGCGCACCGTCGTCGCCGACTTGAGCTCCGCGAGCGCGCGGTGGCGGGGGCTGAGGATGTCCAGCTTCGACTCGGCCTGCTCGAGCTTGCCGTACGCGTTGAGCAACCGGGGGATGTGCGCGTACATCCGCAGCGGTTCCAGCATCCCGGCCGTTTCCAGGCCGGTCATCTGTGCCAGCTTGCGCTTGGTGAAGAAGAAGGCGATCTTGGCGCCCAGGCCGGCATCGCGGTCTGAGACCCCTGGCAACCGGGACATGGCGATCCTCCTAGCGAGTTGTGAACCAACGTCCTCACTAAGTCGACACCCGGCGCGGCGCAAATGTGACTGGCCTAGCCGGGCGGCCCCGGCGCCCGGTCCATGTCGAACACCCGCGCGTGCAACACAGTGCGGTTCCGCAGCGCCGCGCGGACCGCGCGGTGCAGGCCGTCCTCGAGATAGGTGACGCCCTTCCACCGCACCGCGTGCGGGAAGAGGTCGCCGTAGAAGGTGGAGTCCTCCGACAGCAGGCGGTCCAGCGCGAGCACCGTGGTCGTGGTGACCAGTTCGTCGAGGCGGATCTGCTGCGGCGGAATCTCGGCCCAGTCGCGGTAGGACAGCCCGTGCTCGGGATACGGCTTGCCCTCGCGCACGCCCTTGAAGATCATCGCCGGATCTCTCCCGACGCCCTATGCCGCGACCGGTTCATGCTGGACAGGCTAACCGGAAGAGGTGTCGTCAGCCCGGAAGCCACCGCAATTCCGGCGGCCGCCGCGCGAGGCCCGCCGCCAGGGCCTCGGCAACCGGCCGCTGCAACGGTTAGCACGGCTTGCGACCCGTAAAATAGACCCGGGCCAGCGCGGCGCAGGGAGGTGACAACGAGTGGGAAGTGCCGACGATCGTCGCTTCGAGGTGCTGCGTGCCATCGTCGCCGATTTCGTTGCCACCAAGGAGCCCATCGGTTCCAAGAGCCTGGTGGAGCGTCATAACTTGGGCGTCTCGTCCGCGACCGTACGCAACGACATGGCGGTGCTCGAGGCCGAGGGCTACATCACGCAGCCGCACACCAGCTCCGGACGCGTGCCCACGGAGAAGGGCTACCGGGAGTTCGTCGACCGGCTCCACGACGTCAAGCCGCTGTCCTCGGCCGAGCGCAGCGCGATCCTGAGCTTTCTGGAGTCCGGTGTCGACCTCGACGACGTGTTGCGCCGGGCGGTGCGCCTGCTGGCCCAGCTCACCCGCCAGGTGGCCGTGGTCCAGTACCCGACGCTGACGTCGTCCACCGTGCGTCATCTGGAAGTGATCGCCCTGACCCCGGCCCGCCTGCTGATGGTGGTCATCACTGACACCGGTCGCGTGGATCAGCGCATCGTCGAACTCGGCGACGTCATCGACGATCACCAGCTGTCCCAGCTCCGCGAGATGCTCGGCCAGGCGTTGGTGGGCAAGAAGCTCTCGGCGGCCTCGATCGCGGTCGCGGACCTGGCCGGACAGCTCCGCGCCCCGGACGGCCTGGGCGACGCCGTCGGCCGCTCGGCGACGGTGTTGCTGGAGTCCTTGGTGGAACACACCGAAGAACGCTTGCTGATGGGCGGGACCGCCAACCTGACGCGCAACGCCGCCGATTTCGGCGGCTCGCTGCGCTCCATCCTGGAAGCGCTCGAGGAGCAGGTGGTGGTGCTGCGGTTGCTGGCCGCCCAGCAGGAAGCCGGTAAGGTGACGGTGCGCATCGGCCATGAGACGGCCGCCGAGCAAATGGCGGGCACCTCGATGGTGACCACCGCCTACGGCACCTCCGACACCGTCTTCGGCGGAATGGGTGTGCTGGGGCCCACCCGGATGGACTATCCGGGAACTATCGCCAGCGTCGCCGCGGTTGCCCTATATATCGGCGAAGTCCTGGGTGCTCGATGAACGCGCACCCGCGGTATACGCAGGCGCGGGATAAGGACCAGGTTTAGGAGAGTCAGGCGTGGCACGCGACTATTACGGGCTGCTCGGGGTGGGCAGAAACGCCAGCGATGCGGAGATCAAGCGCGCGTACCGCAAGTTGGCCCGCGAGCTGCATCCCGACGTCAACCCGGACGAGGCCGCACAGGCGAAGTTCAAGGAGATCAGCGTCGCCTACGAGGTGCTGAGCGACCCCGAGAAACGCCGCGTCGTCGACCTGGGTGGCGATCCGATGGAAGGCGCGGCCGCGGCGGGTGGCGGTTTCGGCGGCGGTTTCGGCGGCCTCGGCGACGTGTTCGAGGCCTTCTTCGGCGGCGGCTTCAGCGGTGGCGCGACCTCCCGCGGTCCCATCGGCCGGGTGCGGCCGGGCTCGGACTCGCTGCTGCGGATGCGGCTCGACCTCGAAGAGTGCGCGACCGGCGTGACCAAGCAGGTCACCGTCGACACCGCGGTGTTGTGCGACCGCTGCCAGGGTAAGGGCACCAACGGCGACTCGGTGCCCGTCCCGTGTGACACGTGCGGCGGCCGCGGCGAGGTCCAGACGGTGCAGCGGTCGCTGTTGGGCCAGGTGATGACCTCTCGGCCGTGCCCCACCTGCCGCGGCGTCGGCGTCGTCATCCCCGATCCCTGCCACCAGTGCATGGGCGACGGCCGGGTGCGGGCCCGCCGCGAGATCAGCGTCAAGATCCCCGCCGGGGTCGGCGACGGCATGCGGGTGCGGCTGGCCGCTCAGGGCGAGGTCGGGCCCGGGGGAGGCCCGGCCGGCGACCTGTACGTCGAGGTGCACGAGCAGGCCCACGACGTGTTCGTGCGCGAGGGTGACGACCTGCACTGCACGGTGTCGGTGCCCATGGTCGACGCGGCGCTGGGCGCCTCGGTCACCATCGACGCCATTCTGGACGGCATCAGCGAGGTCGCCATTCCGCCTGGTACGCAACCGAATTCGGTCATCACACTGCGTGGCCACGGGATGCCTCACCTCCGATCGGGCACCCGGGGCGATCTGCACGTCCACGTCGAGGTGGTCGTGCCCACCCGGCTGGACCACCACGACACCGAACTGCTGCGCGAGCTGAAGAACCGCCGCAGCCGTGACGTGCCCGAGGTCCGCTCCACGCACGCCGGCGGCGGCCTGTTCAGCCGGCTGCGCGAAACCTTCACCGGGCGCTAGCGCTTCGTCAGGCGCGCACATGGTCGCGACCCTGTTCTACGTCGACGCGCTTCCCGATGTCGGCTCGTTGGCGGTCCTCGAGGGTGACGAGGGGTTCCACGCCGCCACCGTGCGCCGGATCCGGCCCGGCGAGCAACTGGCCCTCGGCGACGGCGCCGGCGGCCTGGCGCACTGCGAGGTCGAGCACGCCGGCCGCGACGGGTTGCGCGCCCGGGTACTGAGGCGCTGGAGCGTCGCGGCCGCGCAGCCGCCGGTCACGGTGGTGCAGGCGCTGCCGAAGTCGGACCGTTCGGAGTTGGCCATCGAATTGGCCACCGAAGCCGGTGCTGACGCTTTCCTGGCCTGGCAGGCGGCCCGGTGTGTGGCCAGTTGGCAGGGTGCCCGCGTGGACAAGGGCCTGCGCCGGTGGCGCGCCGTCGTCCGTTCGGCGGCCCGGCAATCCCGACGGGCGTACATCCCGCCCGTGGGGGGCGTGTTGTCCACCGCGGGACTGGTCCAGCGGATCCGCGACGACGTGGCCGCCGGAGCCGTGGCGCTGGCGTTGCACGAGTCGGCCACCGACGCGCTGACCGAACTCGATATCGCCCGCGCGACTGCGTTGCTGCTCGTGGTGGGGCCCGAAGGCGGCATCGCGCCCGACGAGATCGCGGCGTTGACCGAGGCGGGGGCGGTGCCGGTGCGGCTGGGACCCCAGGTGCTGCGCACGTCGACCGCCGCGGCGGTGGCGCTGGGGGCGCTCGGCGTGCTCACCCCGCGGTGGGACCACGCATCCACCCTGTAGGGCGCCGGCGACCGCGCCGCGTCGTCGCTGGTCGCGGGCGGCCCGAGGCAGATCGGCAGCTCGCGCGGCAACCACCCGACCCCCGCCAATACGCGGCTGAAGGCTGACCAATCTGGGGCCCCGGCGTAGACTTAGGCAGCCGAGCAAACCACCGACAAGCCGAGAAAGCAGGCATCGAGAGCCACGTGACGCCCCGCGAGACCAGCGCTGTTGACGCAGCCGGAGGCCTCCAGGCCAACGCCCAAGTACGCAGCAGCATCGATGTTCCGCCCGATGTCGTCGTCGGCTTGTTGGGCTCGGCGGACGAAAACCTTCGCGCGCTGGAGCGCACCCTGAACGCCGACCTGCACGTGCGTGGCAATGCCGTGACCGTCTCGGGCGAGCCGGCCGACGTCGCGCTGGCCGAGCGTGCGATTTCCGAACTGGTCGCGATCGTCGCCAACGGTCAACCGTTGACGCCGGAGGTGGTCCGCCACAGCGTCGCCATGCTGGCCGGCACCGACAACGAGTCGCCGGCCGAAGTGCTCACCCTCGACATCCTGTCGCGGCGCGGCAAAACGATCCGGCCCAAGACGCTTAACCAGAAGCGCTACGTCGACGCGATCGACGCCAACACCATCGTCTTCGGGGTCGGCCCGGCCGGCACCGGCAAGACGTACCTGGCGATGGCCAAGGCGGTCAGCGCGTTGCAGACCAAACAGGTGAACCGCATCATCCTGACCCGGCCGGCGGTGGAAGCCGGTGAGCGCCTTGGCTTTTTGCCTGGCACACTGAGCGAGAAGATCGACCCGTATCTGCGGCCGCTGTATGACGCCCTGTACGACATGATGGATCCCGAGCTGATCCCGAAGCTGATGTCCGCCGGGGTCATCGAGGTCGCGCCACTGGCGTATATGCGTGGCCGCACACTGAATTCGGCCTTCATCGTCCTCGACGAGGCGCAGAACACCACCGCCGAGCAGATGAAGATGTTCCTCACCCGGCTCGGCTTCGGATCGAAGATGGTCGTAACCGGCGACATCACTCAGGTGGATCTTCCCGGTGGCGCCAGGTCGGGCCTGCGGTCGGCGATCGAGATCCTGGACAGCGTCGAGGACATCCACATCGCGGAGCTGACCAGTGTGGACGTGGTGCGTCACCGGCTGGTCTCCGAAATCGTCGACGCCTACGCCAAGTTCGAAGAGCCGGGCTTGGGGATGAACCGCGCGGCTCGGCGCGCGTCAGTCTCCCGCGGGCGCCGGTGATGAGGGCTGTGATTGTTTGATGGGCGTCTCATGAGCATTGAAGTGTCCAACGAGTCGGGCATTGACGTCTCCGAAACCGAGTTGATCAGCGTCGCACGGTTTGTCATCGCCAAGATGGACGTCAACCCGGCGGCGGAGCTGTCGATGGTGCTGTTGGACACCGCGGCCATGGCCGACCTCCACATGCGGTGGATGGACCTGCCCGGGCCGACGGACGTCATGAGTTTCCCGATGGACGAGCTCGAGCCGGGTGGCCGGCCCGACGCCCCGGAGCCGGGGCCGTCGATGCTGGGTGACATCGTGCTGTGCCCGGAATTCGCGGCCGGGCAGGCCGACGCGGCGGGGCACAGCCTCGGCCACGAGTTGGCGCTGTTGACCATCCACGGCGTGCTTCATCTGCTGGGCTACGACCACGGCGAGCCGGACGAGGAAAAAGAGATGTTCACCCTTCAGGACCGGTTGCTCGAAGAGTGGGTCGCCGAGCAGGTTGAGGCCTACCGCCAGGACCGCCAGCAGGAGCGGGACCGTCAATTGCTGGACAAGTCAAGGTATTTCGAGAATTGAGCCCACGCAAAGCACTCGGGATCGCGGCCGCGACCGCCATCGCCTTCGCGCCGATCTCGTTGGTGGCCACCACGATCGGTGTGGCAGAGGCTGCTCCGTGCGCCGGCGGCGGGTCGAACCCGACCAGCTGCCAGTGGTGTCAGTATCTGGTGGCGCGGTATCACACCTCCGACGTGTGCTCCCAGGACGCACCGCCCCGGCGGGCTCAGCCGTCGCCGACCCCGGTGCAGATTCCGGAGATTCCCCCGTACGTCCCGCCCGCCCCGGTGCCGGTGCAGGCCACACCGCTCACTCCGCCGAACCTGCCGCCCGCGAACACGGCCCCGACGATCAACGCGGCGGGCCCCGATGCGCCGAGAAACGTTCCGGTGGTGGCACCGCCGAGGGGGCTGGACGTTCCGCCGCAAGCGGTCGCGGCGGCCAAGGCCGCACCGGTGACGCGGGTCAACCCCGCCGACCCGCCGAAGCCGCCCACGCAGCTCGACTTCAACCAACGGGTGCAGAACGTCGTCAGCACGCACCGGGAAAACGTTGACGTCCTCAAGATCGACAATCAGCGGCTGGTGCGCCCCCGGCACTGGGACTACGTCGACTACGACGACGCCTATCGCCGCCCGGCCCTGTTCAACCCGCTCAATCAGGCGATGACGTTCCGCTACTTCTACAGCGGCGCTTATCGGGAGGCGTACGTGCCGGCCGGCGCCCGAATCGTGCTCGACGCGGCGACCGTCGGCGTGTACCCGTTCGCCGCGGTCGGCGACGGCTGGGTCGTTTCGGGCAGCTTCTATGGCGGGGGCTCGGTACCGCCGGACGGCTTCAACGGCCCGCCGCCGCCGGACTACAAGCCGCCGGAGCCCGCGAAGGTGTACAAGAACGTCTTGGTCAACGTCCCCGCCGCCAGCCAGACCGTGGAGGTCGCCCAGGTGGCGGTGGTGGGCCTCGACGACAGCCAACCGGCGGGCAGCCGCGACACCATCTTCCTGCTCGACGACTCCACCCTGGGCTGGGGTCAGGTCAACGACTCCAGCAGCGCGAGCGCCCAGATCAGGGTGACCAAGACTCAGTCGCTGCCGGGCGCGGGGCCGACCGACGACGGCAACTTCCTGGTGGTGCTTTCGGTTCGCCCGCACGAGGAGCCGGCCCAGCCCGCCCAGCCCTGGTGGCCTTCGGCGCTTGGCTACGGGGTGTTGGGCATTGTGGTGTGCCTTACCGCCTGGGCCCTCAGCCGGAAGCGGAACGACGACGACGACGTAGGGGAGCCTGTCAGCACGTCGAGGTCTTCCGGCAATTGACCGGTCTTTCTTGGCTGCTCGGCGCGATGGCGCTCATCGCTATCGGCGGGCTTTTCGCGGCGATCGACGCCGCCATCAGCACCGTGTCGCTGGCCCGGGTCCAGGAGCTGGTGCGCGAGGAGCGGCCCGGCGCGGTGTCGCTGGCCGAGGTGATGACCGAGCGCCCGCGCTACATCAACCTGGTTGTGCTGCTGCGCATCACGTGCGAAATCACGGCGACCGTGCTGTTGGTGCTTTTCCTGTACGACAACTTCGGCCTGAACTGGGCGTTGTTCGGGGCCGCCGCCACCATGGTGGTCATGAGTTTCGTCGTCATCGGGGTCGGCCCGCGCACCCTCGGTCGCCAGCATGCGTATTCCATCTCGTTGACGACGGCCGTTCCGCTGCGGCTCATCTCATGGTTGTTGATGCCGCTCAGCCGGTTGCTGGTGGTCCTGGGTAATGCGCTGACCCCCGGCCGCGGCCTGCGCAACGGGCCGTTCGCATCCGAGATCGAGCTTCGCGAAGTCGTGGACCTGGCCCAGCAGCGCGGCGTGGTCGCCGCCGACGAACGCCGGATGATCGAGTCGGTCTTCGAGCTCGGTGACACCCCGGCCCGCGAGGTGATGGTGCCGCGCACGGAGATGATCTGGATCGAAAGCGACAAGCTTGCCAGTCAAGCGTTGAACCTCGCGGTGCGCAGTGGGCATTCGCGGATTCCGGTGATCGGCGAGAATGTCGACGACATCGTCGGTGTCGTATACCTCAAAGACCTTGTGCAGCAGAGCTTTCTGTCGGGGGATGGGGGTCGGGGCATTACCGTGGCGCAGGTGATGCGTCCGGCGGTGTTCGTGCCGGACTCCAAGCCGCTGGATACCCTGCTGCGTGAAATGCAGCGCGACCGCAACCACATGGCCCTTCTCGTCGACGAGTACGGCGCCATAGCCGGCCTGGTGAGCATCGAAGACGTGCTGGAGGAGATCGTGGGCGAGATCGCCGACGAGTACGACCAGGCGGAGACGGCACCGATAGAAGACTTGGGCGACAGACGTTTCCGTGTGTCGGCGCGGTTGCCGATCGAAGACCTGGGCGAGCTCTACGACGTGGATTTCGACGATGACCTCGACGTCGATACCGTCGGCGGCCTGCTCGCCCTGGAACTGGGCCGGGTTCCGCTGCCCGGGGCCGAGGTGGTCTCGCATGGCCTGCGGCTGCAAGCCGAAGGCGGCACCGACCACCGGGGGCGGGTACGGATCGGCACGGTCCTGCTGAGCCCCGAGTCCAACGGTTCCGACGGAGAGCACCCGCAATGACGCCGAATCTGCGCCCACTTCGGAATCTCCCGCCGCGATGACCGAATTCCATTCCGGGTTCGTATGTTTGGTCGGCCGGCCGAACACCGGTAAGTCGACGCTGACCAACGCGCTCGTCGGCACCAAGGTGGCGATCACCTCGACGCGGCCGCAGACCACCCGGCACACCATCCGCGGCATCGTGCACCGGGAGAACTTCCAGATCATCCTGGTCGACACGCCGGGCCTGCATCGGCCGCGCACCCTGCTGGGCAAGCGGCTCAACGACCTGGTGCGCGACACCTACGCCGAGGTCGACGTGATCGGGTTGTGCATCCCGGCCGACGAGGGGATCGGCTCGGGCGACCGCTGGATCGTCGACCAAATCCGTTTGACCGCACCGAAGACGGCGCTGGTGGCCATCGTCACCAAGATCGACAAGGTGCCCAGGGACCGGGTGGCCGCGCAGCTGGTCGCGGTCAGCGAGCTGGTCGGCGACTCGGCGGAGATCGTCCCCGTGTCCGCGACCACCGGGGCACAGGTGGACGTGCTGATCGACGTGCTCGCCGCGGCGCTGCCCCCCGGGCCGGCGTACTACCCCGACGGCGAGCTGACCGACGAACCCGAGGAAGTGCTGATGGCGGAGCTCATCCGCGAGGCCGCCCTGGAGGGCATCCGCGACGAGCTGCCGCATTCGTTGGCCGTGGTCATCGACGAGGTCAACCCCCGGGAGGACCGCGACGACCTCATCGACGTGCACGCGCTGCTCTTCGTCGAGCGCGACAGCCAGAAGGGCATCATCATCGGCAAGGGTGGCGCACGACTGCGACAGGTGGGCACCGCGGCGCGCGGCCAGATCGAGAAGTTGCTCGGCACCAAGGTCTACCTCGACCTACGCGTCAAGGTCGCCAAGAACTGGCAGAGCGACCCCAAACAGCTTGGTCGCCTTGGCTTCTGAGGTTCGGCGGCATCGACGTTGGGCAAGGGCCCCAAGGACGATCCCGCCAAGGTCGCGCGGCAAGGGTTCGAGGCGTCGATGCGCGGTGATCAGCAGGCGGTCGCCGGGTCGGTCCTCGTCAAGGCCATGGGTGCGGTCAACCGCGTGCTGCCCGACAGCGTGAAAGCCGTTGGCAATCGGGTGATGTCGCGCCCGGGCTAGGCAAGCACGCGGATCGTTTGCAGCGACGGATCCGCCGCGTCGGGGACGTTCATCCCCGCGCGTACCCCGGAACACAGGTAGTCCAGCACCGCCTCGTTGAGGCGCTCGCCGGGTACGACGGCGGGAATTCCCGGCGGATACGGCGTGCACTGCTCGGCCGCGACGCGGCCCGCGGCCTGGTCGGTGCGTACCGTTTCGACGCGCCCGAAGAACGCGTCGCGCGGCAGGCAGACGGTTTCCAACTGCAGCTGCTCGGGCGACGGCAGGTCGATGCGTGGTGGCGGGTCGAAGTCGTCGGCGGCTTTGCGCCACGCCCAGAGTGCCTCCGTCAGGCGGCCGGCGGTGTCCTTGTCGTCGGCCATGGACAGGGTCGCCAGGATGCGGCGGTGATCGCTCATTCCCGTGTCGATGTGGGCGTGCTCGCGCAGCCAATCATGGGCCTGATAACCGGAGGTGCCCGTCGCGGACACGTCCATCAGAACTTGCATTCGGTCCAGATCGTGGGAGGCCTGCACGCCGAGCAATTCGTCGTCGAGCACCTCCACATCCGGGATGGCTTCGATGTCCTGGCGCAGCTGGCATGCGAGATCCAATGCGCCACCGAGCAATTCGTGGCCGTGCTGCACCATCTGGCGCCGCCACCCGTCCATGGCGGCATACACCAGGACGTTGGGGCTGGTGGTCATCAGCAGGTCGGCGCAGGCCGACAAGCGGGCCTGATCGATCCGGTCGCCCTGCACGTGGAACACGGAGCCCTGTTCGAAACCGGCGCCCATCTTGTGGACGCTGACCACGCAGACGTCCGCACCGGCATCCATCGCCCAGGTCGGCAAGTTCTCGTGGAACGGCAGGTGCGCCCCCCACGCCTCATCGATGATCAACGGCTTGCCGCGCGCGTGGCAAACCTCGGCGATCCCCGCGATGTCGGCGCACGTGCCGTACGGGCTGGGGCTGACGATGAGCGCACCGGAGGCGTCGGGGTGCTTTTCCCAGGTCTCTTCCACCTGCCGGGGCGACGGGGGGTGCGAGAAGTGATGCTCGGCGTCCCAGCGGGGGGTGATCCACCGAGGCTGCACGCCAGAGAAGATCAGGCCCGCGACGATCGACTTGTGGCTGTCCCGGCCTACCAGCAGGCTGCCGTCGCCGCCGGCAACGGCCATCATCGCCGCCTTCACGGACAGGGAACTGCCGCAAGTGGAGAACCAGGCGATGTCGGCGCCCACGGCTTCGGCCATCAGGTCTTCGGCGTGCTTGAGGTACTGGTGGCTGGTCCTACGGTCATCCAGTCCGCCGCTGGCCAGCACGTCGTCGTGAAACGGCTCGCGGCCCAGAACGGCCAGGACCCGGTCATCGGTGCCGCGGCCCTGCCGGTGGCCCGGCGGCGTGAACCCGTACCGGTTCTTTTCCCGGTAATCGACCAGCGCATCTAACAGTGGGGCATCAGATTGGTCCATTGTTCCGGTGTACCCGCGTTGCTGCCGGCTATGCGACGGCCTCCGTGACCTCGAGTAACCCGTGTGCGTGCACCGCAGTCATTGTCCGGTAGCCGAATTCGCCGAAGAGGACCGTGATTCGCTCGCGGTCGCCACCGATCACCGTGCCGGGACCCCATTCCCGGTGTGGGCATCGACAAACCCGAAGCCGCTCAAGCGAAGTCAACTTCGCTGCTACGCCGCTCGGGGTTTCACTTCCGCGGCGTGGCGCCGGACACCGGCGGCGTGCCCGTTTCGGCGTTCCACCACATCGTCGGTTGCTTGGTCGACCACCCGCACACGGCCTCCAGTTCGGCGGCCAGCGAGATCAGCATGCCCTCGCTGTTGGGCGGCCCCATCAACTGCACTCCGATCGGCAGCCCCTCGGAGGTGAATCCGGCCGGCACGTTGATCGACGGCCAGCCCAGCACATTCCAGGGGAAGGTCAGTGGGCAGGCGGCGATCATCGCTCGATCGGTGCCGAAGCCGCTCAACCGGTCGAAGGCGCGCGCCGGCGGCGGCGGCTGGGCGGTGGTCGGAGCCACGACGACATCGACGATGTCGAAGATCGAACCCACCCGCCGCTGGGCCTCGGTTTCGTGCCGGCGCGCGGTGCGCAGGATCGCCTGACCCAGCACGTGGCCCACCCGCAAGTTGGACACCGTGCGGGGGTCGAGGATCACCCCGTCGCCCAGCCGCTCTTCCCAGTCCCGCAGGCCGGCGGTGGACCGGGCGAGGAAATCCCACGACAACCGCAGCCCGTAGTCGGGGTTGCCCGGCACCACGGTGTGGCCGAGCAGCTCGAGCTGCCTGGCCACGGCTCGCGTCGCCGAAAGGATCTCGGGATGCAACTTGGGCCGAAAACCGGTGTACGGGAACCGGGTTGACAGTGCGATGTTCAGCGGGCCGGGCGCGATACCGACATAGTCGGAGGCGGTGATCGGGGGCGGCTTGTGCCGGTCGCCCTCGACGTTGCCCGACGCCGCGTCGAGCACCAGCGCCGCATCGGCCACCGTGCGGGCCAGCACACCGTTGACCGTGATGCCATTGAACGCCTCGGGCAGTGGCCAGGTGGAGATGCGGCCGCGCTGCGGCTTGATGCCCACCAGGTGCGTCCACGCGGCGGGGATGCGGACGCTGCCGGCCCCGTCGGAGCCGATCGCCGCGGTGACGAGTCCCGCGGCCACCGCGGCCGCGCTGCCCCCCGAGGAGCCGCCCGGGGTGTGCCGGCGCGACCACGGGTTGCGGGTATGCCCGAACCCGGGTCCGCTGGTGAACGGCCACTGGCCCAGCTCGCAGGTGTTGGTCTTTCCGACGATCACCGCGCCCGCGGCCTTCAGGCGGCGAACCACCTCGGCGTCGTGGGTGGCGGGTGGTACATATCCCTCGGTGCCGAAGGCGGTCGGCACTCCAGCAACGTCGACGTCGTCCTTGACCGCGATCGGGATGCCCAGCAACGGCGCCGTGTCTCCGGCCGCCCGCCGCCGGTCGGCCGCCGCCGCGTCGGCGAGGGCCGACTCGGTGAGCACCACGCGGAAGGCGTTCAGGGTGGGCTGGCTGGCGTGGATGGCGTGCAGGGACCGGCGCACCAATGTGACCGAAGTCACGGACCGGCTGGCAAGCTGATAGAGCAGGTCAGTCAGTGTGGGCAGGCGCTGGCCACCGGATCCGAAAATGGATCCAGGACCTGACTCGGAAGCGCCAATCACGGGGTACGAGACTAACCGGCGCGGATACCAGCATTGTCGCGGCGGGGTGCAAAACTATTGTGATGCGGCTGTATCGAGACCGGGCGGTGGTGTTGCGCCAACACAAGCTCGGCGAAGCCGACCGGATCGTCACGCTGCTCACTCGCGACCACGGATTGGTTCGGGCGGTGGCAAAGGGCGTTCGTCGTACCCGCAGCAAATTCGGCGCGCGGCTGGAGCCGTTCGCGCACATCGACGCGCAACTGCATCCCGGCCGCAACCTCGACATCGTCACCCAGGTCGTCTCGATCGACGCGTTCGCCACCGACATCGTCAGCGATTACGGCCGCTACACCTGCGGGTGCGCGATGCTGGAAACCGCCGAACGCCTCGCCGGGGAGGAGCGGGCCCCCGCCCCGGCCCTGCACCGGCTCACGGTCAGCGCCTTGCGGGCGGTGGCCGACGGCCGCCGCTCCCGGGACCTGCTGCTGGACGCCTACCTGCTGCGTGCCATGGGCATCGCCGGATGGGCGCCGGCGCTGACCGAGTGCGCCCGGTGCGCCACACCAGGGCCGCACCGCGCGTTCCATGTCGGCGCCGGAGGCAGCGTCTGCACGCACTGCCGTCCGGCCGGTTCGACGACACCGCCGCCGGGCGTGCTGGATCTGATGTCCGCGCTGCACGACGGCGATTGGGAGTTCGCCGAAGAGGCCCCGCAATCGCACCGCAGCTACGTCAGCGGCCTGGTGGCCGCGCACCTGCAATGGCATCTGGAACGCCAGCTCAAGACGTTGCCACTGGTGGAACGGCCGTATCACGTCGACCGCAGCATCGCCGAACGGCGCGCAGCGCTGATGGAGCAGTTGGACTGTGGCTAAAGCTGAGCGCAAGCTCAAGTCGACCGGCTTCCCGCAGCTGCCCCCGGCGCCCGACGATTACCCGGTTTTCCCCGACAAGTCGACATGGCCGGTGGTCTTCCCCGAGCTGCCGCCGTCTCGTGACGGTGGCCCGAGCCGGCCGCCGCAGCACACCTCGAAAGCGACCCCGCCGCGCATCCCGGCGGACCGATTGCCCAATCACGTGGCCATCGTCATGGACGGCAACGGCCGCTGGGCCACCGAACAGGGACTGACCCGCACCGATGGCCACCGGGCGGGCGAGGCGGTAGTCATTGACGTCGTCTGTGGCGCAATCGAAATCGGCATCAAGTGGCTGAGCCTTTACGCGTTCTCCACCGAGAACTGGAAGCGGTCCCCCGAGGAGGTCCGCTTCCTGATGGGCTTCAACCGGGACGTGGTCCGCATGCGCCGGGTGAACCTGAAGACCATCGGGGTCAAAATCCGGTGGGTGGGTTCGCGGCCACGGCTGTGGCGCAGCGTGATCAATGAGTTGGCGATCGCGGAGGACATGACGAGGGACAACGACGTCATCACGGTCAACTACTGCGTCAACTACGGAGGTCGTGCCGAAATTGCCGACGCCGCAAAGGAAATCGCGCGTTTAGCCGCCGCCGGCAGGCTGAACCCGGAACGCGTCACGGAGTCGACGGTGGCGCATCACCTGCAACGGCCCGACATCCCCGACGTGGACCTCTTCCTGAGGACCTCGGGGGAGCAGCGGTCCAGCAACTTCATGCTGTGGCAGGCCGCGTACGCCGAGTACATCTTCCAGGACAAGCTGTGGCCCGATTACGACCGCCGCGACCTGTGGGCGGCGTGCGAGGAATACGCTTCGCGCAATAGAAGATTCGGGAGTGCTTAATGCCATCACTGCAGGAACGTCTGGCGTCGGCACTCGGCGTGGTCCTTGCGGTCGAGGAGGAGTCCGACGGGGCGCTGACGGTGCGCCATGCCGGGACCATTGCGTCGTTGCGGGTGGTGAACATCGCCGACGACCTCGACCTGGTGTCGCTCACCCAAGTCTTGGCGTGGGACCTGCCGCTGACCAAGAAGATCAGCGATCAGGTCGCCAAGCAGGCCCGTACCAGCAACTTCGGCAGCGTCACGATGGTCGAGAAGGTCAACGAAAAGGCCGTGCAACGCAACTCGGGCAAGGGCGCGGCCAAGACCGCCGACGTGATGCTGCGCTACAACTTTCCCGGCGGCGGCCTGACCGACGACGCGCTGCGCACCCTGGTTCTGTTGGTGCTGGATAGCGGCATCGAGATACGTCGCACATTGACGGGTTAGGGCTCTAGGACACCGCCGACTCGGCCAGCGCGACGGCTGCCGATCCCCGGGCGTTTTCGGCCACGCGGGTCTGCAGCAATGAGCGTAGGAGGTCTTGGTCGTGCTGAGCCGGCAGGGTCGAGTCGACGAACCGCTCGACGACTTCGACGAAGCGATCCGGGTCGTCTTTGAACGGCATGTGCCCGGAGTTTTCGAAGATCTCTAAGCGTGACCCGGGCACCGCATCGTGGGCCATCCGGGCGTGGTCGACCGGGATCACGAAGTCGTCCTCGCCCCAGATCACTTGCACCGGAATGGGTTGCGCGAGATAGCTTCGGTCCAGCATTGTGACGAATTGGCCGCGCCTGTCCACCACCGACCGCAAGGTGCGCGCGAACGCCGACAATGCGCGCGGGTCCCGGAAGCCTTCGAGCAGATTCACCACATCGGCGACGTCGTGCCCGAGGTTGGTGGGGCCCAGTACGGTAGCCATGGCCCGCCCGAACAGTCGGATCGCCGGCATCACGCCCGGCATGCGCAGCATCGCCAGGGCCTCGCTGCCCAACGGCATCGCCGCCAATCGCAAGGCCGCGCTTACTTCCTGGGCGACGCCACCGGCGCTGACCAGCACGATGCGCTCCACCAGCTGCGGGTACTGATAGGCGAATTGCATTGCGACACCGCCACCGAACGAATGCCCGACCACGGTGACACGGTCGATGTCAAGCGCGGCAAGCAGGTCGCGCATGCCGTTCGCGAAGGCCGCCAACGAGTAGTCGGCGCGTGGTTTGTCCGATTCCCCGTGGCCCAGCAGGTCCGGTGCGATGACCGTGAACCGTCGCGCAAGTTTGGCGTGCACAGGCTCCCATGCCGTGGACTTGTCGCCGACGCCGTGGATCAGCAGCAGAGCCGGTCCCGATCCGGCGATCCGGAAGGCGCGTCGGTGGCCGTGGATGGTGCGAAATTGCAGTGAAGGAGCCTCGACGACGTCGCGTACGGGCCGCAGGTGGGGTGATGCGTGGTGCCGCATTGTGCTCTCAATTCCCTAGAGTTCTTGGTGTCTCGGCCGGTGGGCCACTCATGGGTAGGAGCACGCGGCGGGCGCGTGTTGGACACTTTTTTCAGAACTTTTTTCCGCCGGGCCGCATTCGGCCGGCTCGGGTCAACCTAGGACCCGCACTGTGAACACGTGCCGAAGATCTCGATGGTGTGGCTGACGTCGGAATAGCCGTGTTTGGAGGCGACTTGCGCCGCCCACTGTTCGACCTCGTGGTCGCCGACTTCGATGGTGGAACCGCAGCTGCGACAGACCAGATGATGATGGTGGTGTTCGGAGCACCTGCGGTAGACCGACTCGCCGGTGTCGGTGCGCAGCGTGTCGACCATTCCGGCCGCCGCCATTGATTGCAGCGTCCGGTAGACGGTGGTCAGCCCGATGTTCTCACCGCGGCGGCGCAGCTCGTCGTGCAACTCCTGCGCCGAGCGGAAGTCGTCGAGGGTGTCCATCAGCGTGGAGATCGCCGCCCGCTGACGCGTCGACCGGACACTCGCGCCTGTCATTGGCGCCATCCCCCAAAAGCGGGTGGTGCCCCCACCTCAGCATCACTTCGTTCTGCATCGTCGCCGGCGCGTGTCATTGGGTGTCCTCGCTCGCGTGGGCGACCGCGTCCACCACGATGTGTGCCAGGTGATGGTCGGCAAGCCGGTAAAGCACCTCGCGGCCGGATCGCTCCCCGGCGACGACGCCGGCGGCCTTCAGGATCTTCAGGTGCTGGCTGACCAGTGGCTGCGGCACGCCGAGCGCGTCGACCAGCTCGTGCACGCAGCGCTGGGATTCACGTAACTGCAGGACGATGGCGATCCGCACCGGGGCGGCCAGCGCGCGCAGCAGCTCACCGGCCGCGTCGAGGATCTCGCGCGGCGGCGGGACGGGGTAATCGGCCGGCGCGTGTCCACCGGATCCGGTTTCGCCGTGCTCGTGGGCAACCACGCTCATGGCCGGTCCCACGTCACCATCGGCGGTGGCCGGCAGCGAGGAAGGCGGGGATGGGGACATCGCCATGGAGAGAGTCATCACCTCGAGAAGGACCAGGTAGCGGGGAGGGCGCGCCGTGAGGCGGTTGACTTCCACTGTCACATGCATGATGACGCATGTCAAAGACCGCGGGGCCGATCGTTACGATGACGAATGCTCTGCGCACGGCGGTCGAGCGCCGCTCGTGCCCGTTCAACCCCGGAAAGGGAGTGCACCACCCCGTGGCGTCCGTCATCGACACCGTAGTGAACCTGGCCAAACGGCGCGGCTTCGTCTTTCCTTCGGGAGAGATCTACGGCGGCACCCGGTCGGCGTGGGACTACGGCCCGCTGGGAGTGGAACTCAAGGAGAACATCAAGCGGCAGTGGTGGCGATCGGTGGTCACCGGGCGCGACGACGTCGTGGGCATTGATTCGTCGATCATCCTGCCGAGGCAGGTCTGGGTGGCCTCCGGCCACGTCGAGGTCTTCCACGACCCACTGGTCGAGTGCCTGAACTGCCATCACCGGCATCGCCAGGACCACATGCAGGAGGCTTACGCGGCGAAGAAGGGGATCGACGACCCCGACTCGGTGCCGATGACGGAGATCGTCTGCCCGGATTGCGGAACCAAGGGCCAGTGGACGGAGCCGCGCGAGTTCAACATGATGCTCAAGACCCACCTCGGGCCGATCGAGACCGAGGAGGGCTTGCACTATCTGCGTCCGGAGACCGCGCAGGGCATCTTCGTCAACTTCGCCAACGTCGTCACCACCGCGCGCAAGAAGCCGCCGTTCGGTATCGGCCAGATCGGCAAGAGTTTTCGCAATGAGATCACGCCGGGCAACTTCATTTTCCGGACCCGCGAATTCGAGCAGATGGAAATGGAATTCTTCGTAGAGCCGTCGACCGCGAAGGAATGGCACCAGTATTGGATCGACACCCGGCTGCAGTGGTATCTCGAGCTGGGTATCGACCCGCAGAATCTGCGGTTATTCGAACATCCCGCCGAGAAGCTTTCGCACTACTCCGACCGGACCGTCGACATCGAGTACAAGTTCGGCTTCGCGGGCAACCCGTGGGGCGAGCTGGAGGGCGTCGCCAACCGGACCGACTTCGACTTGTCCACGCACGCAAAACATTCCGGCGCCGACCTGTCGTACTACGACCAGGGCACCGATACCCGGTACATCCCATATGTCATCGAACCGGCGGCCGGGCTGACGCGGTCGTTCATGGCGTTTCTGATCGACGCCTACACCGAGGACCAGGCACCCAACGCCAAGGGTGTGATGGAGAAGCGCACGCTGCTCCGGCTGGATCCGCGGTTGGCCCCGGTCAAGGCCGCGGTGCTGCCGCTGTCCCGGCACGCCGACTTGAGTCCAAAAGCCCGCGACCTGGCCGCCGAATTGCGCACGTGCTGGAACATCGATTTCGACGACGCCGGCGCGATCGGGCGCCGTTACCGGCGCCAGGACGAGGTGGGGACGCCGTTCTGTGTGACGGTGGATTTCGACTCCCTCGAAGACAACGCCGTCACGGTGCGCCGGCGCGATGACATGAAACAGGAGCGCGTCGCGATGAACGCCGTCGCCGACTACTTGGCGGCGCGGCTCAAGGGTTGCTGACGGCGCTGGCACCGCCGGTTCCGGAACTCACGCCTTGCCTGTTGACCGGCATGGACACGCCGCCGCCACGTAATTAAACGTTTCGTAAAAAACCGTATTTGGGTAGCCGATTGGCTTAGGCTCGATCCGAATGTTGCTCACGTGTCTAGTCGCCGGGGGTGGGTGTCGGTTCGTGTGGGTGTAGGTGTCGTTGACTCGGTAGGCGTTGGGTTGGGGATGCGATGATTCCAGCTTTTATGCTGTTCCCCCCCGAGATCAACTCTGCCCTGATGTACGGCGGCGCCGGCCCCGGCCCACTGTTGACGGCGGCCTCGGCCTGGGAAGCACTGGCGGCGGACTTGGCGGCTGCGGCGGCGTCGTTCGAGTCGGTTGTGACGGGAGTGGCTGCCGGCCCCTGGATGGGCCCGTCGTCGGTGGCGATGGTGGCGGCCGCGACGCCGTACCTACAGTGGCTGATCTCGGCCGCCGGGCAAGCCGAGTTGGCGGCGGCCCAGGCCACGGCGGCGGCGGGGGCCTACGAGGCGGCGTTCATGGCGACGGTGCCCACCCCGGAGGTGCTCGAGAATCGCCTCCGGCTGCTGATGCTGATCGCCACGAACTTCCTCGGTCAGAACACCCCGGCGATCGCGATGACCGAAATCGAGTACATGGAGATGTGGGCCCAGGACGTGGCCGCGATGGTGGGCTATCACATCGGGGCGCAGACCGTGGCGGCGACGCTGCCGGCGTTCAGCGCCCCGCCGGTAGCCCTGGGTGGACTGGCGGGACTGGTGACGGCGCCGCTGGACTTCGTGTCCCAGGCTTTCGGAGCGTTCTCGTCGCTGGGGGCCGGCTTTGTCTCGCAGCTGCAGGCGGTGCTCGGGGCGTTCTTCCCCGGGCTGTCGTCGGTGACGTCGTTACTCTCGTCGATGCCGGTCACGACGATGACCGCCCTGGCGCCGATCGGGATGTACCCCGCAACCGCGCTGATGTCCCCGATGATGGTGCTGGCCCACAACGTCGGGCCGGCGGCACCCGCGATGGCCGGTGTCACCACGGTGGCCGGGCAGGCCCCGCTCGCCACCGGCGGCCTGCAGACGCCGCAATCGCTCGGTGGGCTGGGCGTCGCCACGGCCGGGTTGGGCACCGCGCGGTTCGTGGGAGCGATTACGGTCCCACCGACCTGGCAGGGGTCGATGCCGGTTCCGGCCGTCCTGACGAGTCTCGCGGTGCCGGCGTTGGGCACCCAACTACCGACCCCGATCGCGACCGGCGGATCGTCCTCCGCGTCGGCCGCACCCGCCGGTTCCACGTCGGCCATGGCCATGGCGATGGACGATCGGGACGCCGACAAAGACAAGACCGACCGGAGGGGTCGCCGCGGCGGGGAGAACCCGCACGTGGTGCAGTCGCGGCCCAAGGTGGTGCCGCGGACCAAGGGCTGATAGCCGGGGGAGCCCGCTCGCCGACCCCGGCTTAAGAGTCGGGGATGCCTGCGGAAGCAAATCCACGTTTTTCGGGTATTTGTCTGAAGTTTGGCTTACGATGTGCCTGCTTGCTGTTATTAGGTTCGGCCACAGCATCCGAAAGTCGGCTGTGGAAGGGGGCAACATGCTTTTGCCTCTTGGTCCGCCGTTACCAGATGACTCGGTGTCGGCGGTTCGGGGTGAGTCGGGGATGCTCGGCGGCCTGTCGGTTCCACTCGTTTGGGGTGTGGTCGTGCCGCCGGACGACTACGACCATTGGGCCCCGAAGCCGGAAGTGAGCGTCGATCCCGGCGATCCGACGGCCGATGTCCCCGCCCCGGCCGCGGTCGCGGACGCCAAAGAATGGAACGAGTGGCAGCGGTGGGAAGGCGAAACCGAGCCCCACTTCGACGTACCGCGCAGCGGAGGCGTGATTCCGCATTCACCGGCCGCCGGTTGACTGCGGTGTTCTAGGGCGAGCGGCTCAGAATCGGCCGCCGCCGCCCATGAAGCCGCCGCCGGAGGACCCCCCCGAAGACCCGCCGAACGATGTGGGACTCCAGCCGCCGAAGCCGCCCCGCATGCCCCCACTGAGCAGGTCGCCGATGATGATGCCGCCCAGCATTGCCCCCATGTCGCTGCCCCCGCGACGCGTGTAGGCGCGCTGAATCGATTGCACATCGGCATTGGCCAACGACTGCGCCTGGGCGGCCAGCGTCGACGCCGCGTTGGCGTGGGAAATCGCCTCGGCCGGGTTCGCCGGCCTCTTGTCCCGCGCGGCTTGCAGGTGCCGGGCGGCTTCGGCCAGCCGGGTGCGGGCCTCTGGGCCGATGCTGCCGCGACGCGTGTCGATGTAGTCGGAGACCGCGCGCACCCGCGACTCGGCGGTGAACAACGCCTGCTCCAGTGACCGGTTGAGCTGCTCGGCGGTGGCCTGCTCCTGCGCCAGGGTGACCAGCAGCCCGTTGAGATCGGCATCCGCTTTGGCCAACTGGGCGAACGCGCCGAGCGGATCGGTGGAGCCGCCGGCACGCGCGCTGTCGAAGGCCCGCGTGGCCGCATCGCGCGCCGCGCGCAGATCGCCGGTGTGAGCGGTCGTCTCCGCTCTCTGCAGGAGATCGCCCGCCCGGGTGATGTCGGCCTGAATGTCGGCCATGGCCGACGGCAGCCGGTCGATGGCGTGCTGGATGTCGGTGGCCGCATTGTCCACCGAGTCGAGTAGCGCCCGCGCCTGCCCGAGCGCGGACTCCGCGGCGCGAAACGCGTCCACCAAGCCGGCCTGCCGGCCGCTGACGGCTTCGGCGGCCAAATCCCGGGCGGTGCCGATGTTGCGGTCGGCGAACGCCAGCCGCTCCTTGGCGGCCGAGACATTGCCGGACACGGAAGTCAGTGCGGTGGCGTCGAATTGGTCGTGCAGTTCGGCCAGCCGCTGCTCTGACGGCGCTATCCGGGTGGTGAGCTCAACGTATTGCTGCGTGAGCGCGTCGAGCCGCGACGGGGCATTGATCACCAGATCGCGTAGGTTCTCGAACGCCTCGGTCTGCGACTCCAATTCCCGATCGGCGCGCGCCGCCGACATGACGACCCGGGTGAGCAACTCGCGGCGCTGGTCGGGCGTCTCCGATGCGCTGTCGTCCAGTTGCTGTCGTACCGTGAACGCTTGGGCCAGAGCGGCTTTCGCGTTGGTCACGGCTTGGGTGAAGGGTTGGGTCCGCTCTTCACCGAACTCGGCGATCGTTAGGTCGAGTTCGTTGGAGCTGGTTCGCACGGCGTTGTCCACGTCCACTACGAGTGCACGCGAGAGGTCGTCGAGGGCCTGCAGCGGCACGGCGGCCAGCGCTTGGGAGTTCGTGGGGTCGACCCGTCGGGCCGCGGCCAATTCGGCCGCGCGCCGGCGCCGACCGCGATAGCGCATGACCAACAGCAAGGCCGCCACCGCGACGAGAATGATCGCGAGCGTGGCCAGCAGGGCCACGCGGCCGGACGAACCCGGTGACGTGTTGAGCCCGTTGGCCGCCGCGACCGCGGCACCGCTCCAGTCGCTGTTGTGCAACGCGGGCTCGATCTTGTTGTGCCGCAAGTCATCGACCTGGCGGGCGTTGACGCTCTTGACGGTGGCCGGCACCAGGAAGGCGTAGGCACGGCCGGCTGTGGCGACGGCGAGCAGGGCGTCATAGTCACCCAGATCGCTGGTACGCGCTGTGCGCTGCGCCCAGTTAACCGGGCCCTGGTCGGAGAAGTCGTCGACGTAGACCACCCACAGCCGGATGTGGCGATCCGTGTATAGCTTGCGCACCGCCGCTGTGACCGCCGCACGGCCGGATTCCGACAGGGCGCCCGCGTCGTCGGTGACGTAATCCGCCAGCCGGAACGGGGGTTGTGCGCCGGCTCCGGGTGCCACGAGCAGCCCGCCGCTGAAGGCAATTGCGAGGATGACACCTAGCAAGCGGGCAGTGCGCATGACGTCAATCTAGCCCCGCGGCGACGCGGGCAAAGAGCCGTGCGGCGGAGCGGTCCCCCGTCCCGCGTTCCCTGGCAGACTGTGCTGCGGTGACTAAGAAGGCGGACATGAATCGGCAAGACCCCTACGACGAGTTCGACCGTCAACGGCGGGTACGTGAAGCGCCGAAGACTGCCGGTCTACCGGGTACGGAAGGTCAGCACCGCACCGACTTCGCCCGGGACCGCGCCCGGGTACTGCACAGCGCCGCGCTGCGCCGGCTCGCCGACAAGACCCAGGTCGTCGGGCCCCGCGAGGGTGACACGCCACGCACCCGGCTGACCCACTCGCTGGAGGTCGCCCAGATCGGGCGGGGGATGGCGATCGGCTTGGGTTGCGACCTCGACCTGGTCGAGCTGGCCGGCCTGGCCCACGACATCGGCCACCCCCCGTACGGCCACAACGGCGAGCGCGCCCTGGAGGAGTTCGCCGCCGACTACGGCGGTTTTGAGGGGAACGCGCAAAACTTCCGCATCCTGACCAGCCTCGAGCCCAAAGTGCTTGACGGCCAAGGCAATAGCGCGGGGCTCAACCTGACCCGCGCCTCCCTGGACGCGGTCACCAAGTATCCGTGGTACCGCGGCGGACGGCTGGGTCCCGCAAGGAAGTTCGGGTTCTACGACGAGGACCGCGAGCCGGCGACCTGGGTTCGTGCCCGCGCGCCGGAGGGCCGGATGTGCCTGGAAGCGCAGGTGATGGACTGGGCTGACGATGTCGCCTATTCGGTCCACGACGTCGAGGACGGCGTCGTCTCCCAGCGCATCGACCTGCGCGTGCTCGCCGACGACGACGAGGCGGCCGCTCTGGCCAAACTGGGCGAGAGCGAATTCTCCCGGGTGAGCGCCGACGACTTCTTGGCGGCCGCCCGGCGGCTCTCCGGGCTGCCGGTGGTCGCCGCCGTCGGCAAGTACGACGCCACGCTGGCCGCGGCGGTCGCGCTCAAGCGACTCACCAGTGAATTGGTCGGCCGGTTCGCCTCGGCCGCCATTGCCACGACGCGCGCCGCGGCCGGACCCGGGCCGCTGGTCCGCTACCGGGCCGACCTGCTGGTGCCCGACCTGGTGCGCGCGGAGGTCGCCCTGCTGAAAATCCTGGCGCTGCAGTTCATCATGTCCGATCCGAGGCATCTCAATACCCAGGGCCTGCAGCGTGAACGGATCCACCGGGTCGCGCGGTGGCTCTACTCCGGGGCACCCCAGACGCTCGACCCGGTCTTCGCCGCGGCGTTCACCACCGCGGCCGACGACCGCGCCCGGCTACGGGTCATCGTCGATCAGATCGCCTCATACACCGAGGGCCGGCTGGAACGTATCGACGCGCGCCAGGCCACCGGTTAGCCGCTACTCGGCCGCAGGTCATCCCACGGCAGTCCCGACGTCCTCGCGGGCTAGGCTGCCCGACATGACCAAATTCAGCGGTATCGCCACCCTCGCGGTGGGGCTTCCCGTCGTCGCCATGACCGCCTGCAGCTCCCCCCAACAGGCGAGCACCCAGCCCGGCACCACCCCTCCGGTGAAGAGCGCCCCACCGGCGTCGTCGGGTGAGACGACGACTCCCGCGCCTAACGGCGAATCGCTCACCGCGCAACTGAAGACGCCGGACGGGCGGTCGGCCGCCACGGCGACGTTCGACTTCACCGGCGGGTACGTGACCGTCACCGTCAAGACGGTGGCCGGCGGCATCCTGTCACCCGGCCTGCATGGCCTGCACGTCCACGAAATCGGCAAATGCGAGCCCAACTCGGTCGCCCCGACCGGCGGTCCGCCCGGAAACTTCCTGTCCGCCGGCGGCCACTACCAGGCGCCCGGACACACCGGCAAGCCGGAAAGCGGCGACCTGACGTCGCTGCAGGTGCGTTCGGACGGCTCGGCCTACCTGGTCACCACCACGGATGCGTTCAACCGGGACGAGCTGCTGGGCGGCAACAAGACCGCCTTGATGCTGCACGGCGCCCAAGACACCGACACCGCGATGGAACGGGTGGCATGCGGCGTCATCGGAACCGGATAGCCGGCCGGCTCGGCGCTCTAGACTGAGCCGATGTCCAGCCCGGCAGGTTCGTGGGGGCACCACCCGCGCGCGGGGGAGGATGACGCCCGGCCAAAGGGCCGGGGCCGGATTCCCGATCGCGACATCGCCGCCATCCGCGAGCGGGTCCGCATCGAGGAAGTCGTCGGCGATTACGTCCAATTGCGGCGCGCCGGTGCAGATTCCCTCAAGGGCCTGTGCCCGTTTCACGACGAGAAGTCGCCGTCGTTCCACGTTCGCCCCAACCACGGCCACTTCCACTGCTTTGGTTGCGGGGAGGGCGGCGACGTCTACGCCTTCATCCAGAAGATCGAACACGTCACCTTCGTCGAGGCCGTCGAGCTGCTCGCCGACCGGATCGGCCACACCATCAGCTACACCGGCCCGGCGACCAGCGTGCAGCGCGACCGCGGCAGCCGCAGCCGGCTCGTCGCGGCCAACGCGGCCGCGGCCGAGTTCTACGCGGCGGCGCTGGAATCCGACGAGGCCGCACCGGCCCGCCAGTACCTGACGGAACGGAACTTCGACGCCGAGGCGGCCCGGCGATTCGGCTGCGGATTCGCGCCGTCCGGGTGGGACTCACTGACAAAACATCTGGTGCGCAAGGGTTTCGAGTTCAAGGAGCTGGAATCGGCCGGCCTGTCGCGGCAGGGGCGGCGCGGCCCGATCGACCGCTTCCACCGCCGGCTGTTGTGGCCCATCCGCAGCGCGGCCGGCGAGGTAATCGGGTTCGGCGCCCGCCGCCTCTTCGACGACGATCCGATGGAAGCCAAGTACATCAATACCCCCGAGACGCTGCTGTACAAGAAGTCGTCGGTGATGTTCGGCATCGACCTGGCCAAACGCGACATCGCCAAGGGGCACCAGGCGGTCGTCGTCGAGGGCTACACCGACGTGATGGCGATGCATCTGGCCGGCGTCACCACCGCCGTGGCCTCCTGCGGCACCGCATTCGGGGACGAGCATCTGTCGATGCTGCGCCGGCTGATGATGGACGACAGCTTCTTCCGCGGGGAGCTGATCTACGTCTTCGACGGTGATGCGGCCGGCCGCGCTGCCGCGCTCAAGGCCTTTGGCGGCGAGCAGAATCTGGCGGGGCAATCCTTTGTCGCGGTGGCCCCGGACGGCATGGATCCCTGCGACTTGCGCTTGAAGTCCGGCGACGGCGCGCTGCGCGACCTGGTGGCGCGGCGCACCCCCTTGTTCGAATTCGCGATACGCACCGCGCTGGCCGAGATGGACCTGGACAGCGCCGAGGGCAGGGTCGCGGCGCTGCGCCGCTGCGTGCCGATGGTGAGCCAGATCAAAGACCCCACGCTGCGCGACGAGTACGCCCGCCAGCTCGCCGGCTGGGTCGGCTGGGACGACGTGGCGCAGGTCATCGACCGGGTGCGCACCCAGGCCAAGAAGTCGCCGGCCCCGGCGCGGGGCGGTTCCGGCCCGAACGCCCCCCGCGGCGCAGCCCAGCAGCCCCGTGCGGGGGCCCCGGGCCGCCTCGCCGCCACGCTTCCCGACCCTCGTGACCCGACGCTCAGGCCGCAGCGTGCGGCGCTCAAGTCGGCGTTGCAGTACCCGGCGCTGGCCGGGCCGGTGTTCGACACGCTCCCCGTCGAAAGCTTCACCCATCCCGGTTACGCCGCCGTGCGCGCTGCCATCGAGGCCGCGGGCGGCACGTCGAGCGGCATCACCGGGGCACAGTGGATCGACGCGGTGCGCCAACGCGCAGGCTCAGACCTCACCGCCGGGCTGGTCAGCGAGCTCGGCGTGGAGGCCATCCAGGTGGACGACGACGAGAAGCTGGTGCGCTATATCGCCGGCGTGCTGGCCCGGCTGCAGGAAGTGTGGATGGGCCGGCAGATCGCCGAGGTGAAGTCCAAGCTGCAGCGCATGTCGCCGATCGAACAGGGCGACGACTACCACGCGTTATTCGGTGACCTGGTAGCGATGGAGGCCTACCGGCGCAGCCTGCTGGAGCAGGCTAGCGGCGACGATCTGACGATGTGAGGGCTTCCTCGGCGGCCGGTCGCTCGGCACCGCGCTCCAAGATGGCCGTTTGATCGTCGATCTGGGCAACGGTCACGAACCCGGCGTCCGGGGAGATCCGATTCGCGATCTTGCGGCGCCCGCCTTGGATCACCGACTTGGCCACCGGGCTGCTGGTCAGGGCGCGATAGGTGCCGACGATCTGCTCGTATCGGCGACGCCCGGCCTTCGAGCCCAGCACGTAACCCAGTCCCAGCACCACGACATACCGGATCAAAGCGTTCCTCCCGACTAGCGACCGTTCCCATCCTGCCTCACCGGCCCCGGTGCGTGCGCGCCCGATCCGGTCCCCGGGGCGAGACGAGGTCGGTCCCGTCCAGTTGGGTGCGGTTATGCCAGTACGCTAGAGTCGTCCCGCGATTGTGTTGATCCCCTGTAGCTCAATTGGCAGAGCGTTCGGCTGTTAACCGATAGGTTCCTGGTTCGAGTCCAGGCGGGGGAGCAAGGTTGAGGCTCAGTGTCCGGCGCTCTGGCCGCCGTCGATGTGGAGGGCTCCCCGGTCACAAGGTGGCGGCCTCCAGGTTGCCGATGAGGTGACGCCGCTGGCGCCGTACCCGAACGACCCCGGGGCGGGCCAACCCGATGCGCTAGTCGTACGCCGGGGTCCAGACGGTGTCCAGGACGGCTTGCCGTGGGTCGGCATGCGTCCGTGTGGCCACCCCGCCGGACACGGCGGCGTGATAGACGGCTTCGGCGACCGCCGTCGAGATGGCGCGCAATTCCCTGACATCGGGGAGCAGTGAATCCCCCGCCTTTGACGGGCTGGCCTGCTGCACAACGGCTTTCGCCGCCGCCTGCAGCATGGCCTTGGTCAGCAGCCTGGCCCCCGCGACGATGATGCCCAGCCCGATTCCGGGGAACACCAGCACGTTGTTGGCCTGCCCGATCGTGTAGGTGGTGCCGTCGTATTCGACCGGCGCGACGGGGGTGCCGGTGGTGATCAGCGCCTTGCCGTCGGACCACTGCAATACGTCGGCCGGCATGGCTTCCATCCGCGAGGTCGGGTTGGACAGCGGGAAGATCATCGGGCGGTCGCAGGACGCGGTCATGGCCTGCACGACCTTCTCCGTGAAGGCCCCGAAAACGGTCGACGAGCCCAGCAGAATGGTGGGGGAGGCGAGCTTGATGGCGTCCACCAGGCCCACCCGGTTCTCGGGACCCACGCCGAGCTCGGCGCGGTTCTTCGCATAGGGCACTTGGAAATCCCGCAGATCATCCATGTCGTCGAACAGCAGCCCCTGCCTGTCGATCGGCCAGATCTGAGCCGTGGCCTGTTCGACGGAGGCGCCGTCGGACACCATGGCATCGCGGATCTGGTCGGCCACCCCGATCCCGGCGGTGCCGGCCCCGAACACAATCGCCCGCTGGTCGCGCATCGGGACCCCGGTGAGATGGCAGCCGCCGTACACGGCCGCCACCACCACCGCGCCGGTTCCCTGGACGTCGTCGTTGAACACGCAGTACTTCTCGCCGTAGTCGCGCAGGATCCGCCGCGCGTTCAACGGCCCGAAGTCCTCGAAATGCAGGATCGCCCTCGGGAAGAGCCGGTGCGCGATTTCGATGTAGCGGTTGACGAGCTCGTCGTACTCCTCGCCGCGGCGTCGCGCGTGCCGATTGCCCAAATAGAACGGATCCTGCAGCAGCTGTTCGTTATTGGTGCCGACATCGAGGGAGACCGCGAGGCAGCGGCGCGGGTCGATGCCACCACCTGCGGTATACAGCGCCAACTTGCCCACCGCGATCTGGATGCCGCCCACGCCCCAGTCGCCGATGCCCAGGATGGCTTCGGCGTCCGTGCACACGATCAGGTCCACGTCGTCGGGTTCCAGCCCGAAAGTTTCGAAGGCCGGCTCGATCTCGTCGGGCTCGTCGATGCTCAGAAAAAGCCCGCGTTGTCCGCGGTACTCGTCTGAAAATCGTTGAATGGCCTCTCCGACGGTGGGCGTGTAGACCACCGGCATCAGCTCGGGCAGATGGTCTTCCAGCACCTTGTAGTAGAGCAGCTCGTGGCGGTAATGCAACTGCTCCAGTAACAGGTTGCGGCCCAGATCGGTTGCCAGGCTTTGTAATTGGCGCCACACCCGGTCGGCCTGTTCGTCAAGCGTCAACACCGCTGACGGAAGTCGTCCGGTCAGACCCAGCTGCCGCCGCTGCTCGTGTGTGAAGCCGACTCCACGGTTCAGACTGGGCGAGGACAGCGCCGCCGGGATCTTCGGCGCGTGCGGGTCGCTCATCGCAAATCTCCGTCCGTGACTTGGCCCCTTACGGCAACCGTAGCGTCGATCGCGACGATCGCATCTTGAACGGCATTCGCAGGGCCGGCGCCGCGGGTCAAGCCAACAGAGGTTGCAGCGCCTGTCGCAGATCAGCGGCCTTGGGGACGCCCGCGGTGCGGTACCGCTGGCGGCCGCCGGCGTCGAAGATGAACGTGGTTGGCAGTGACAACACCGAAAGCCGCTTGGCGACGGCAGGATTGGCGTCAATGTCGATTTCGAGATGCAGCACGTCGGGGAGATCGCTGCACACTTGCTCGACCACGCGACGCACCGAAGCGCACGGACCGCACCATGCCGCGGTGAAATGGACGACTGTCGGACCCGCCTCGGACAAACCGAGATCTGGCGCGTCCCCTGGGAGATCAAGAGTTGTCTCTCGAAGTACCCCGGACCGTCGATTGATCAGCGCTCCTGCCGCAGTGGCGGCCCCCAGCGCAGCGATCAGCGCCGTCCCTGCGATCACCAGAGTGCTCAATTGGTCCTCAGATAGAAAAATCTTCGCCGTGCCACACGCCGGCTTCCGGTGGCCGGATGACACGTCCAAATTGTTGCCCGTCGTTGGAGGCCTCCAGCTTGGCGACCCGGGTCAGGAGGGACTGGAGGCTGACGCCCACGAGGTCGGGCATCATCGAGTCGTCGGGGCTGTTTCGGCCGTGGCGACTGATGACCTGGCCGGGAACCCCGATGACTACGGCGCTCGACGGAACCTCTTTGACCACGACAGCGTTGGCTCCGATCCGGCTGTCATCGCCGATTTTGATCGCTCCGAGCACCTTGGCGCCGGCGCCGATGATCACCCGGTCACCGATGGTCGGGTGGCGTTTCCCGGTATCCCGTCCGCTGCCGCCGAGCGTGACGCCGTGGTAAATCGTCACGTCCTCGCCGACTTCCGCCGTCTCGCCGATCACCACTCCAGTGGCGTGGTCGATGAAGAGGCCCGGGCCGAGGGCGGCACCGGGGTGGATGTCGACTCCGGTCAAGATGCGGGTGACTTCGTTGAGTATTCGCGCGGCCAGCCGGGCGCCGCGGTTCCAGAGCCAGTGGCTGATCCGGTGGCCCCAGATGGCATGCACGCCCGGATAGGCGAAGATCACCTGCAGCGTGGTCGGGGCAGCCGGGTCGCGCTCCCTGGCGGCCCGGATGTCTCGGCGGATGGCATCGAGCATGGTTAACCCGCCAGGTCGGCGAACAACGGCGTGCTGAGATACCGCTCGCCGAAATCAGGCAGCACGACGACGACAAGCTTTCCGGCGTTTTCCGGGCGGCGGGCCACCTGCAGCGCGCCGACCACCGCGGCACCCGACGAGATGCCGACCAGCAAGCCTTCCTCGCGTGCCAGCCGGCGTGCCAAGTCCATGGCCTCCTCGTTGCCGACGGTGATGACCTCGTCGACGAGTTCCATGTCGAGCACCGGGGGCACGAATCCGGCACCCAGACCCTGGATGGGGTGCGGACCCTTTTGTCCGCCCGAGAGCACCGGCGACGCAGCCGGCTCCACGGCGACGAACTGCGCCGACGGCTTGCGTTCCTTGATGACCTCGGCGACCCCCGTGATCGTGCCGCCGGTGCCCACGCCGGCCACGAAGATGTCAACCTTCCCATCGGTGTCGCGCCACACCTCTTCGGCGGTGGTCTTGCGGTGGATCTCCCGGTTCACGGGGTTTTCGAACTGTTGGGGCACCCAATACCGTTGGTCGCTCTTGGCCAGCTCCTCGGCTTTGGCGATGGCGCCCGGCATGCCCTCGGCGCCCGGCGTCAGGACGATCTCGGCGCCCAATGCACGTAACAGCATCCGCCGCTCCATGCTCATCGTCTCCGGCATAACCAACACACAGCGGTAGCCGCGGGCCGCAGCCACCAGCGCCAGGGCGATACCGGTGTTTCCGCTCGTCGGTTCGAGGATGATCGTGTCGGGCTTGATCAGGCCCGCTTGCTCGGCCGCGTCGATCATCGCGACCCCGATGCGGTCCTTCACGCTGTTTCCCGGGTTGAAGAACTCCAGCTTGGCTACGACGTCGGCGGCCGCCCCGTCGGTGACCCGGTTCAGCCGGACCAGCGGAGTGTTTCCAATCAGTTGTGTGACGTTATCTGCGATGCTCATCTGTCTTCCTCAGGCGATGTTGGTTCAAGCTTCGTCGGCCTACCAGGTGATGTCGAATTCGACGGCGACGCGAGTGCGGATGGGCAATATGGTCATCGGCGGGTTGATCCTTCTTCAAGATTGACTAACGCTTAGACGCGGCCACTGGGTGCTACCTGTGCGAGCGGCCCGCAAACCTGGAGGAAACGCGAGGTTTTCTGCGGCGTCAGAGAATCAACAACAACAACGACAACAGCAGTGCACGGCGGCGCGGCACGTAAGGACAAGGCACGGCTGGGTGGCCTGTTGCATAACGCCCACTATAGGACATTCGACAATTTCGCCGGTTGAGCTCATCGTTTGCTGAGCACCCGCGGCCGTTTCACCCGCGCCGGCGGGGCCGCAATCGCGTCGAAGGCTTCTTCGGGCACAAGCGAGTCCCAGGGTCAGGTTGGCAGGCCGAGCTTCGCGGCGTCGGCCCTATACCGATCCACCCACTCATCGGAGCGCTGGTCGGCCTGACGTTCCAAGACCGGCTCGGGTGCCAGCCGCGGGTCGAGCCCCAACCCCTCCAGGATGGAGGCGACCACCTGAGTCAGGTTGCGCCACAACATCGGATACGGAATCTCCATGGGCTTGACGTCTTCCTCGGCGAACCAATTCCGCCAGCCGTCGTTCTGGGCGCGCAGCATGGTGACGACGTGCGCGATCGCGCCGGCGTGATAGGTGGCGCGCGCATCGCGAGCCGGGTCGGGTCGTCCGCGCCACACCCGCGTCTGCACCGCCCGCCAGAACGACACCGCCTGCGAAATCACGTCGGGGCGGTGCACATAGATGAACAGCGGCTCTTCACCCACCACATCGGTGATCGCGGCCAGCAGGCCGTCGCCGCTGCGATTCGGCAGATTCTTCGCGCGGTTCAACAAGAGCGGCGTCTGGTTCCACATCAGCTTGCCGCCCCATATCCCGTTCGGCGTCCTGCCGACCGTGCGGATGTAGTCGCGCCAGATCTCGGGCGCCGCTAGGTCCGGCGTCCCGGCATCGAGCGGGTCGAGCAGGTTCAGGATCGACTCGTCCTCCACGCCGGCGAACCACTCGCGGGGCTGCGGCGCCTGGCTGGTGGCCGGCAGGTACTGGAAGAATTCCTGCGGTTCACCGGCGACGCCGGTCGCGCGCAGCGACTCGACCAGCAGTGTGCTGCCGCTCCGCTGGGACGCCAGCACCAGGTAGGAGGACGGATGATCAGCCACACAGCAAGCCTATCCGGCAGCAATTGCTTTCGCAGGTAATGGTTTTACGCTCGCGTTGAACTTAATTGTTGACGTTGAGTCTCTTACGAATCCGCGATGATTACCGGAGTTAGACGCGTCCGTCGTCGGCGAAATCTTCGCAGGCGCACCACTGGCCCCTGTCCTGCCACCTTCGTCGAAGTTGCGTGCCGCGCTTGAGCATCAGGTGCTGGGTGTAGACCTTGTCGCGCTGCTGCGGCGAGAACGCCAAGTCCAAGTTGATCGGCAACCCGGCCCAATCGACCCGGTCGTCGAGCTGCTCATCCTCGGCGGCGCCGCGCCGCAGCCGGCACTGCAACGGGCAGACAGCCCGCACGGTGTCCTCGAAGGGCCTGTCAAAGTCCAGAGCCACGCCTACGTCCCTCCTCGACGCAACCAATGACTGAATGGTGCAGCGAGGTTGTTTCAGCGACAGGCGCGCGAAGTTTCCGTCGTATTACGGTCGCGCGACCCGGCAGGCTTAGTAGACGTCGCGGTGATAGCGCTTGTCGGCGCTCAGCGACCGGACATACTCCTTCGCCCCATCGGGATCGAGGTTGCCGTGTTCGGCCGCGATTTCGCAGAGCGCACGGTCGACGTCCTTAGCCATGGGGTCCGCGGTACCGCAGACGTACAGCTGGGCGCCGTCCTGCAGCCAGCGCCACAGCTCGGCCCCACGCTTGCGCATCAGATGCTGCACGTAGACCTTCTGCTGCTGGTCCCGCGAGAACGCGAGGTCCAACTCGGTGAGGAACCCGTCAGCACGCATCTTTTCGAGTTCGTCGCGGTAGTAGTAGTCGGTGGCGGCGTGCTGCTCGCCGAAGAACAGCCAGTTGGGTCCGGTGTGCCCGAGCGCGCGACGCTCCTGCAGGAACCCGCGGAAGGGTGCGATTCCGGTGCCGGGGCCGATCATGATCATCGGCGTGTGCGAATCGCCCGGTGGCCGGAAGTTGCTCGACGACTGCAGGTAGACGGCGACCCGATCACCGGGTGAGCGGTCGGCAAGGTAGGTCGAGCACACCCCACGGCGCGGGACGCCCTGAAAGTTGTAGCGCACCGGCGAGACGGTCAGGTGAACTTCCCCGGGGCACTCTTTGGGGCTCGACGAGATCGAGTACAGCCGCGGCTGAAGGCGTTTGAGCACCCGCAGCCACTCGTGGGCCGACGCCCAGACCGGGTGCTGTGCCAGCAGGTCGATGGACTGGCGCCCCCACGACCAATCCGACAGTGCGCGCTTGTTTTCCGGCTTCAGCAGCTCGGCGAGCGTCGAGTCACCGGTGCGCTCCTGCACGAACCGCACCAGGTCCCGGCTGATGTGGGCGATCTCGATGCGCTCGGTGAGCGCGGAGCGCAGCGACATCAGACCCTGCTCGCCGACCTCGACGGGTGTCTGCCCGTCCAGTCCGGTGACCGCCAGCCACTCGTCGACCAACCGGTCGCTGTTGCGGGGCCACACCCCCAGCGCGTCACCGGCCTCGTAGCTCACGGTTTCTTCAGGCAGGCTGAAAACCAAATGCCGCACGTCTTTTGTCGATTTCGGCTGACTCAACACGGTGTTGCGGACGATGCCGGTGATCAGGGGGTGTTTCTTGGTGTATCCGACCGGTCCGGAGCCGTTGGCCGGCCGAACCGGTGCGGCAGTCGAGGCGGTGGCCGCCGCACCACCATCCCGGCCCACCGGCGCGGGAGTGCGCGCGAGCGCCTGGATGACGCCGCTCACCCACTTGCCCGCGGCGTCGTCGTAGTCCGGTTCGCAGTCGACCCGGTCGACGATGCGGGTCGCCCCCAACTCGGCCAAACGCTCGTCGAGCTTGCGGCCATGGCCGCAGAAGTCGTCGTAGTTGGAGTCGCCGAGCGCGAGCACGGCGTAGCGGGTGCCGGTGAACTTCGTTGCGCCGTCGGTTGTCAACGCGCGCCAAAAGCCGGCGCCGTTGTCCGGCGGTTCACCGTCACCGGTGGTGCTGGTGATCAGCAGCAGCTCCCGAGTCGTCGCCAGTTCACCCACCGGGAAGTCGTCCATGGCGCGCAACGAGACCGGCACGTCGGCGTTGCCCAGCCGGGCGGCGATATCGGCGGCGAGCTCTTCGGCGTTCCCGGTTTGCGATGCCCACAGCACCACGACGGGTGCCCGTTTGGCGGGCTTGGCTTCGGGCGGCTGGATCGTCGGTTCCTCGACCGCCGGCGCCGGCGCCGGCCTGGGGGCGCCTGCACGCGAGAACAGGCCCGCGAGCAGGCCATCCACCCACAGCCGGGTGCCGGGATCGAAGGGGGCGCTTTGCGGCAGGGTCGGCACCCCGGCGGTGCGCCGGCCCGCATCCGAGGAAAGTGCGGTCAACATCCCGGCAAGGTAGGAGCGGCCGAGCTCGTCGAATTCCGGCGCGGGTTTGGTTGCGACGCCGAGCAAGTCGGCAAGGGCGTCGACCTGTGACGCGCTGATTTCCAGCACCTCCGTGGGAGCGGCTTCTGGTGTATCGGTGCTCGGATCCGCTGGGGCGACAGAGACTTTCGCCAACGTGACCGCGCACGCCTTGAATTCCGGTTGGTTCGAGATCGGGTCCACCGCGTCGTTGGTGACCGCGTTGATCGCCAGGTATTCGCCGAACACGTCGTTCCAGTGGAACGGGGCGAAGCAGTTACCGATGCGCACCCGGTCGCTGATCACGGCGGGCAGCACGGCGCGACCGCGGCGGGAGGCGATTTCGATCGCGTCGCCTTCGGCGATCTGCAGCCGTGCGGCGTCGTCGGGGTGGATTTCCACGAACGGCCCGGGATTGAGCTTGTTCAGCTTGGCGACCTTGCCGGTCTTGGTCATCGTGTGCCACTGGTGCGGCAGGCGACCGGTGTTCAGCAGGAACGGGTAGTCGTTGTCCGGCATTTCCTCGGGCGGGAGGTGTGGACGGGCGAAGAACACCGCACGGCCGTTCGCGGTGGGGAAGGCCAGCCGGGGAGAGCTGCCGTCCTCGCGGACCAGCCGGGCTTGGCTGACGCCGTCGTTGAGGTAACGAATGGGGTTGCGGTCGCCCGTGCTCCCGGGTGCGCACGGCCATTGCAGCGGCCCCTGACGCAGCCGTTCGTAGCTGACGCCGCGCAGGTCGTAGCCGGTCTTCGGGTTCGAGAACCGCTTGATCTCTTCGAAGACCTCTTCGGCGGAGCCGTAGCTGAAAGCGTCCGAAAAGCCCATCTCGCAGGCGATCCGGGCGATGATCTGCCAGTCGGGCATCGCGTCACCCGGCGCGGTGACGGCCGGCTGAAAAAGCGTCATGTTGCGCTCGGAATTGACCATCACACCCTCGGCCTCCGACCACAGGGCCGCCGGCAGCAGCACGTCGGCGTATTCGTTGGTCTCCGTTTCAAGGAAGGCGTCCTGGGTGATGACCAACTCGGCACGCTCCAGGCCGGCCAGCACGGTCTTCCGATTAGCAACGGAAGCAACGGGATTGGTGCACACGATCCAGCACGCTTTGATTTCACCGCTGGCCATCCGGGAGAACATGTCGATCGTGCCGGTGCCGACCTCGGTGCGCAGTGTCCCGCGGGGGATACCCCACTGGTCTTCGGTGAAGGCGCGGTCCTCCGCGGATAGGGCCGAGCGCTGGCCCGGCAGTCCCGGCCCCATGTAACCCATTTCGCGGCCGCCCATCGCGTTGGGCTGGCCGGTGAGCGAGAAGGGTCCGCTGCCGGGTTTGCAGATCGCTCCGGTGGCCAGGTGCAGGTTGCACAGGGCGTTGGTGTTCCAGGTGCCGTGCGTGCTCTGGTTGAGGCCCATGGTCCAGCAGCTCACGAAATTCTGGGCCTCGCCGATCATCCGGGCCGCCGCGCGGATGTGTTCTTCGGGAATCCCGGTGATTTCGCTGACCTTGTCCGGGGTGTACTGCTCCAGGAAGTCGGGCATCGCCTCCCACCCCTCGGTGAACTCGGCGATGAAGGCGGGATCGGTGTGCCCGTTTTCAACGATCTGCTGCAGCAACCCGTTGAGCAATGCGAGATCGGAACCGGGGGAGATCTGGAGGAACAGGTCGGCCTTGTCGGCGGTCGCGGTGCGGCGCGGATCGACGACGATGAGTTTTGCGCCCGCCTTGACGCGGTCCATCATCCGCAAGAACAGGATGGGGTGGCAGTCGGCCATGTTGGCGCCGATGACGAAGAAGACGTCGGCGTGTTCGAAGTCTTGGTATGAGCCGGGTGGTCCGTCGGCGCCCAGGGAGAGCTTGTAGCCGGAACCGGCGCTGGCCATGCACAGCCGCGAGTTCGACTCGATCTGGTTGGTGCCGATGAAGCCCTTGGTCAGCTTGTTCGCCAGGTACTGCGCCTCGATGGACATCTGGCCCGACACGTACATCGCGAAGGAATCCGGGCCATGCGTGTCGATGATCGCGCGTAACCGGTTCGCGCACTGGGCGATAGCCCGGTCCATATCGACGGGCTCGACGGGCTCACCGCGGTCGGTGCGTACGTGTGCGGATTCCATCCGGCCGGGCGCACCGAGCAAGTCGGAAGTGGTTGCCCCCTTGGTGCACAACCGGCCGAAGTTGGCTGGATGTTCTTTGTTTCCAGTCGACTTCGCGATGTGACGGCGACCGCTCTCGGGATCGGTTGTGACCTGCAACACCATCCCGCAGCCGACGCCGCAGTATGCGCACATGGTGTTCACGGCATCGTGTTGTGACGCCATGGACTCCCTGGTCACGCACTTCCTCCTTTGAGCGCAACGGGCTTACGTCGAATGGTGCGACGAGGATGTTTCGGCACCGGATATCCGGAGTTTCCCCCGCTTTACGGCTTCCTCTCACCGGCGAAAGAGCCTGCGTGATGTCTTGGAAAAGCCGCATATCCCCAGCTCAGGGTGGATCATCGTCGACCCCGCCGGCTCCGCTCAAGGCTACCGGCGGGGCCAGGCTGTTTACCTGTCGGAACTCGGTCTCCGACCAAACAAATGGGACATTCACAGCCTTCGCTAAGCTCACCGAGTGCGTCGGCTGATTGTGATCCTGCTGATCCTGCTCGCCTCCGGTTGCGGCTCGAAGCAAGCCGGTTCGCCGCCGGTGTCAACCGATAAGTGCAAGGATTCCGACGGACCGACGCCCGCCACGGTGCAGCGGGCCATCGCCTCGGTCCCGATCGCCGTCCCCGGTACGACGTGGGTGGAAATCGCTCGCGGACATGCCAAGAAGTGCCGCTTGTACTGGGTGCAGATCATCCCGACGATTGCCAGTGAAACCACCGGGCAGCAGCTGGTGTTCTTCGATCACAACACCCCGCTGGGTACACCGACCCCAAACCCCAAGCCGTACATCACCGTTCTGCCGCCATCCGATGACGCCGTCGCCGTCCAGTACCAATGGTTGAAGGGCAACGATCAGCCCTGCTGTCCCACCGGCGTTGGCACGGTGAAGTTCGAGATCGGCCCGGACGGCAAGCTGAAGGCGCTCGGCAAAATCCCGAATCAATAGCGTTGCGTTACAACGCCATCAAGGCGTCCGTCAGTTCGTGATCTCATCCGCCAAGTTTTCCGGGTGCAGCATCTCGGCGTAGCGCAGCTGCTCCGGAATCCCGAAGCCGTCGACGAGCGTTTGCGCGTGCGGGCGCAGCGCGCGGCACCGATCGTTGATACCGCGGGTGACGGCCTTGGCCCGCTCGGTGGACAGGTAGCGATGCTCGATGTACCAGGCCTTGTCGTCCTCGATCACCGATAGCGCGTACAGGTCACACACAATGCCGAGCAGTTCGCGGGTCTCGTCGTGCGGGCAGGCGTCGATGCCTGCGACGAACGCTTCGAGCACCACCCGATCGATGTGCGCGGAAGCGGCGTGCAGCACGTGATCCTGCACCGTGTTGAAGGCATCGAATTCCGACATCTCCTTGGATTTGGCCTGCAGTCGACGCGCGACGGACGCCAGCAGATATTCCTCGCGGTCCTCGAACATTTTGATCTGCGTGCCGCGGTTGAAGAGGCTACCCTCTTCCTCGCTGTCCTGTCGGGAGTCCACGATGGTTTGGATAATCGTTTCGGCCGCAGTGCGTTTGACGACACGCTCACCGACGGTGTTGGCGGCGAAACGCACCCATTCGACCGGGCTCATGCTGCGGATGTCGTCGGCGTAAGCCGTCAGCAGCTCCTTGGCCACCAACTGCGTCAGCACGTGGTTGTCGCCCTCGAACGTGGTGAAGACGTCGGTGTCGCCGCGCAGTGCGACCAACCGATTCTCGGCCATGTAGCCCGCGCCGCCGCAAGCCTCTCGCGCCTCCTGAATCGCCCGGGACGCGTGCCATGTGTTGGCCGCCTTCAGCCCGGCTGCGCGCGCCTCCAATTCGCGCTGTTCGTCGGCGTCGACGGCGTCCGCTGTCTGGATGTCGTGGCATTTACTGACCAGCTCGTTCTGGGCGAACTGCAGCGCGTATGACTTTGCGATCAAAGGGAACAACCGGCGCTGATGCACCAGGTAGTCCATGATCAGCACCTCGGATTCGTCATCGGGTGCGCTGAATTGCTTGCGCTGCAACGCGTATCGCGTGGCGATGTCCAGCGCGACGCGACCCGCGGCGCCCGCGCTGCCGCCCACCGTGATCCGTCCGCGGACCAACGTGCCCAGCATGGTGAAGAATCGGCGGTTCGGATTCTCGATCGGCGAGCTGTAGGTGCCGTCCGGCGCCACGTCGCCGTACTTGTTCAACAGGTTCACCCGCGGGACGCGTACGTGGTCGAACACGATGCGGCCGTTGTCGACGCCGGGCAGGCCGCCCTTGTATTCACAGTCCGAGGTGGTCACCCCGGGCAGGTCGTTGCCGTCGGCGTCGCGGATCGGCACCATCAGGCAGTGCACGCCGTGGTGAAGCGGTTTGCCGTCCTCGTGCGTGATCAGTTGGGCGAATACCGCTGCCATAGTCGCCGTTTCGGCGGCGCCCCCGATGTAGTCCTTGCGCGCGGTCGGCGTGGGGGAGTCGATGACGAACTCTTCGCTCTCGGGATCGTAGGTCGCAGTGGTTTCCAGCGACTGGACGTCGCTGCCGTGCCCGGTCTCGGTCATCGCAAAGCAGCCCCGCAACTCGAGGCTGATGATCTTCTTCACGTACGCCTCGTGATGACGCTCGGTGCCCAGGTTCTCCACGGCGCCGCCGAAGAGGCCCCACTGGACACCGGCCTTCACCATCAACGACAGGTCCGACATCGCGAGCATCTCGATCATCGTGATCGCCGCGCCGATGTCGCCGGTGCCGCCGTGCTCCTTGCGGAAGTTGTCGGCCGCAGCACCGAACGCGGCCATGATCCTCATCTGCTCGGCCACCTTGGTGCGCGCGATCACCGTGTTCGGGGTGTAGTGCGGCCGGAAGAGATCCTCACTCATGGTGGATCGCAGCTGATTTCTCGTGTCCCGCCAACGCCCGTCGAGGGCGTTGCGCAGCTGCTCGGCAATGGTTGCGGTGTCTGGCGCCATAACCCGACCGTATCCTGCGGTTCCCATCGCGGGAATAACGGACTGATGCCAATTGGTGTTTTCGCCGAGCGTGCATCCAGTGCGAGGTCGAGGCCCGATTCTCGCGCTGAGTGCACGCTCGGCGATACCTTCTCGGGTATGTGCCGTCTGACGGTGGCGTTCGTGTGTCTCGCCCTGTTGCTGGGGGGATGCACGCCCGCGCACCCGCCCACTCCGGCGCCGATGCTGACTTACCTCGGTCAGTCGCGGATCCCGTTCGACGCCGCCTTCGACGACACCGTCATCGGCGGGTTGTCGGCGCTCAGCTATGACGCGGGCCGTGACCTCTATTACGTCATCAGCGACGACCGCTCCGAGAAGAATCCGGCCCGCTTTTATACTGTGCAATTGTCCTTGTCGGACAAGGGAATCGACAGTGTCACCTTCACCGGCACCCGCCCGCTGCTGGACCGGTCCGGCCAGCCGTTCCCGGGGCTCAGGCCGGACGCCACGCCGCCCGCCATTCCCCCCGATCCCGAGGGCATTGCCTTCGATCCCGGCCGGCAACGGCTGTATTGGTCCTCCGAAGGCGAGCGGCGCACCGCGGGACCGTTGTTGCTCGACCCGTGGGTTCGATCGGCCGCGCTCGACGGCGCCTACCTCGGCCAGTTCACGCTGCCGGCGAACTTGGCGATGTCCGCGCAGCCCACGGGTCCGCGCAGGAACAAGGCGCTGGAGGGATTGGCGCTGACGCCCGGCGGCCGAGCGCTGTTCGCCGCGATGGAGGACCCCGGTTACAACGACGGGCCGGTCAGCGACGACGGCCGCCGCGTGCTCACCCGGGTGACCAAGTTCGACGTCGCCTCCGGGGCGCCCACCGCCCAGTACGCCTACCCGGTGGAGCCGCCCACACCGCCCGCCGACGTCAACGGCCTCTCCGACCTGGTCGCGGTGTCGGACACCACGTTTCTGGTGATCGAACGGTCCTCCGCCATGCCGCCGACCGTGCGGATCTACCGGGCCGAGATCGGCGCGGCGACCGACGTTTTGGCCACCCCCTCGATGAAGGACGCGGCCGTGACGCCGATGAGCAAGACCCTGGCGGTCGACCTGTCCGCCACGCCGGGACTGTCGCCCCTCGACAATGTCGAGGGCATCACGCTGGGGCCGAAGCTGCCCGACGGTCGTCAATCGGTGGTGCTGGTCAGCGACAACAACTTCTCACCGAGTCAGGTCACTCAGTTTCTGTTGTTCGCGATGTGACGGCTTGGGGATCTGCTGCTGGACGACCGGCCTCAGCCGATAGAGGGCGAAGCACGCGGCCGCGACGCCGAAGAGCACCAGCATCGTCATGTCGAACACCCACCAGCCGCTGTAGTGGGTCCACATCTGCGAGTTGGCGGCCAGCCCGTCGACCCTGCGCAGGTCAACGGTGGAGGCCGACGCGGCGAAGCCCCATTGGGCCGGGACGAACCAGGAGACCTGTTGGAAGCCCCATTTGCTCACCAGCTGAACGAGGCTTCCGTTGAACAGTGCGGACGCCAGGACCACCGGCAGCAGCAGCGGCAACACCTCACGCAGCGACGTCCCCAGCGCCGACAACGCGAGCCCGACCACCGCGGACACGATGGCCGTCACCGCCACGCTCACATACAGCTCGACCGTGGCGTTGTGCAGCAAGGTGGCGCCCCGCGGGGGTCCGCCCCTGTCGGCGACGACGACGACGAACACGATGGCCGTCAGGATGGCCGCGGCCAGCCCGAACACCAGGATCTTGGCGGCCAGGTAGGCCACGGTCGACAGCCCGAGGGCCTGCTCGCGCCGGAAGGTGCGCTGCTCGCGCGCCACGGCCCGGATGGTCAGCGCGGTGCCGATGATCACCGCGGCGACGTTGAGCGCAGCCAGGATCTCGATGGCCTCGTGCGGGTGAGTACTGCCTGGCCCGGGCCGGGCGAGGCCCGAATCGCCCGGTATCAACAGGGTCAGACCCGCGAGCGCGAACGGCAAGATCGCCAAGAGCACGAAATAGAGGCGGTCGGCGAAAATGAGCCGGGCGTCGCGGCGGGCCAGCAGCCGGATCTGCCGCATGATGGCGGGCTCGGCAGGGGGCGGCGACGGGGCGGTGATCTCCGGCGGCGCCGTCAACGTCGATGCCGGCGGCCGGGCGCGGAAGGCACGGTGGGTTCCGTCTGGGTCGGCGCTCACCCGCTCGAGCACCTTCGACCAGTCGGCGGTGCCCATCGCGGCCTCGAGCTGCAGTGGCGGGCCCAGAAAGGCCGGCGTCCCGGCGGAGGTGAGAACCAGCACCTGGTCGCACACGTCGAGGTTCGTCAACGACGTCTGCGACGACACGGCGGCCACGACCACGCAGCCGATGTCGGCCTGACGCCGCAGCATTGCCATCACGTGGCGTTGCTGCTCCGCGTCCAGACCGGCGCTCGGCTCGTCGACGACGAGCAGTGTCGGCCGGGTGATGAGCTCGACCGCCAGCGCGGCGCACCGGCGCACCTCGGGCGAAAGCTTGCCGATCCGCCTGGACTCGAATGGTGTCAGCTCGAGCTCCTCGAGAACCTGGCTGACCACGCGGTCGCGTTGCTCGGGTGAAATGTCGTGCGGCAGGCGAATTTCGGCGGCATATCTCAGGGCCTGGGCGACGGTGAGCTGGCGATGCAGACGGTCCTCGGACGAGACGATGCCGATGCGGGTGCGCATGGACTCCGGCTCGGCGTGCACGTCGTGGCCGTCGACGGTGACCCGCCCGGAGCTGAGTTGCCTGGTGCCTGCGAGCAGCCCGAGTAGCGCGGAGTTGCGTGCGGCCGACGGCCCGACGACCGCGGTGAATATGCCCGGGCGCGCCGCGAACGAGATGTCCGACACGATCTCGCGTCCGTCGACGCCGAGACCCAGCTGGTATGCGACCACCCCCACCGTGCGCGCGTCGGCCTTGAGTGGCAAGCGATAGGTGGCATTCGCCTCCGCGGTGCGGAAGGAGGGGCGCGCGACGCGCAGCTTCGACGTGATCATCCGCTCGATGAGGCCCGGGCCACCCTTGTCCCGGGCCTCGGCTGCGGCGGCGCGCTCGGCGGGCGGTGGCAGGTCGGGGCGGGCGGGCGGCTCGACCGCCGGCGGTTGCGGCGGCACGACGCGCATGCGCTGGGTCTCGCGCTGGGTCGGCGCGCGCAGGTTCGGATCGATCGGATGGGCGGGGGTCGGTGCGACGGGGGGAGGAGGCGGGGGCTGGCGCGGCGGGTAAGCGGGGGGCCGAGGGGCCGGACGCGGAGCTTGCCCGGGCGGGCCGGAAGGTTGACCGGTGCGGAATACCAGCCGGGGCCCCCGCTGCGGGTCGCCGATACTGATCGCCTGACCGTCGCGAATGTTCACCGTCGAGGCCCGTGCACCGTCGACGAAGATGCCGTTGTGGCTCAGGTCGATGGCCACCCAGTGGGTGCCGGCGTAACGCAATACCACCTCAGGGCGCGGCGGTGGCGGCGGCGACGCCGGATTCAGGAACCGCTCGAGGGCGATGTCGCTGCCCGGGCCGTAGCCGACGATCACGTCTCGGCCCGGGGCGAAGTCGAACCTCATCGACCCGACCCAAACGGTCAACGGAGAGGCTCTGAACGCGGAAGCCTCGGGCCGCATGGCCGCCACCTTTCCTCACGCCGGTCAGCTCGACTTAGTGTCTACCTGCCGGCCGCCGTCCATCCACCGGGGTCCTGCGATCACAGCGTGTTACGCCGGCCCGCCACCGATGCATTGTCGAGAAGCCGGCGCAATACCTTGACCGCATCCGTCAGCACTTGGCGGTCCACCGGCTCGAGCAACGCCAGTTGCGGTTCGATCGCGGCGGCACGGTCGGCGCGAGCCGCGTTGAGCGTGCGCTTCCCCTGGGGGGTGATGCGGATCCGGACTGCGCGGGCGTCGCCAGGGTCCACGGTTCGGGTGACCAGCCCGGCGTCCTCGAGCCGGCGCACCTGCGTGGTCATGGTCGGTTGCGAGCAGTGATCGACGGCGGCGAGGTCGCCGATCCGGGCCTCTCCGTGCGCTTCGATCGTGGCAAGCAGCCTGGCCTGGGCCGCAGGCAAGGGCATCTGGATCCGCTGGGTGGCCAGCCGGTTGAGCCGCGCCACCACGGCGAGCAAATCCGCGCCCAGATGTTGGGCCTCGATGTTTGCGGTCTCGACAACTCTGTCCATGTATCCATAGTTCCATAGCTTTGCTAAGTGAGACGAGGGGCGGCCGACCGAACCGGGTCGGAAGTTACTCAGTGTGATGAACCGACTCGGCGCCGCGCCCTGGCACAATCAGTGAAGTGAATGCCCGTCGCCCCGTCCGTTCGCGCCGTCGGGGTGGTCCTTTACAACCGGCCGAATTGGCACAGGCATCGGTCATGGGGGCGCTCTGCGCGGTGATCGCGATCATCGCCGGGGTGATTCCGTTCGCCCAGGGATTGGCGCTGCTGGGCACGGTGCCGATTGCACTGCTGGCCTACCGTTACCGGCTGCGAGTGCTGCTCGCCGCGACATTTGCTGCCGGAATGATCGCCTTCCTCATCTCGGGGCTGGGCAGTTTCCTGACCGTCGTCAACTGCGCATACATCGGCGGGTTGACCGGATTCGTGAAACGCAGGGGCAGGGGCACCCCAACGGTGCTCGCCTCGTCCTTCGTCGTAGGGGTCGTCGTCGCCGCCGCAACGGTCGGCATGTTGATGGTGCTGAATCGGCTGCGGCATCTGATTTTTCAGGTGATGACGGCCAACGTGGATGGTGTTGTCGCATTCCTCAGCCGGGTGGACCTGCAATGGCTCGGCGCGGACGTTAAGCGGTGCTTCGAATTCGGGCTGCATTACTGGCCGTGGCTGATGCTCGGCTATGTCACCTACGGGGTGATGTTCTCGTCGTTGATCGGTTGGTGGGCGCTTTCGCGCTTGCTGGCACGGATGGGCAACGTTCCGGACGTGCACAAACTCGACGCCCCCGACGAGGCGCCCGGCGCAGTGATCGGGCCGGTCCCGGTGCGATTGGACAAGGTCCGGTTCCGCTACCCGCACGCGAAGCAAGACGCCCTGCGTGAAATCAGCCTGGAACTCCAAGTCGGAGAACACGTTGCCGTCATCGGCGCCAACGGTTCCGGAAAGACGACGTTGACGCTGATTTTGGCGGGTCGGCAACCGACGTCGGGTACCGTTCAGCGCCCGGGCGCGGTGGGGTTGGGCATGTTGGGCGGCACGGCGCTCGTTCTGCAGCACCCGAAGAGCCAAGTCTTGGGGACCCGGGTCGCCGATGATGTGGTCTGGGGGTTGCCGCCGGGCACCGAGGTCGATGTCGACCATTTGCTCCGCGAAGTAGGTCTCGAGGGTTTTGCCGAGCGAGATACCGGCAGCCTGTCCGGCGGGGAACTGCAGCGCCTCGCCCTGGCCGCGGCGCTCGCCCGGGAACCGGCGCTACTGATCGCTGACGAGTTCACCAGCATGGTCGATCAACAGGGCCGCAACGTCCTGTTGAACGTGCTGTCAGGCCTTCCCCAACGGCATCGGACCGCGCTGGTGCACATCACGCATTTCGACAATGAGGCCGCGTCGGCGGACCGGACCATCAACCTCAGCGATTCCCCCGACAACGCCGGCATGGTCGAGACGGCCCCGCCCCCGGCGCCGGCCATCGCAGTCAAGCGGGCCTTCAGCAGGCCGGTACTCGAAATCGTCGACGTCCGACACGAATACAACAGTGGCACGCCCTGGCAGAAGACCGCGCTGCGCGGTATCAGCTTCGTAGTCGAACAGGGCGACGGGATTTTGATCCACGGCGGGAACGGGTCTGGCAAGTCGACGCTGGCGTGGATCATGGCCGGACTGACCGTTCCGACCAGCGGTGCCTGTTTGCTTGACGGTGAGCCCATCCGTGAGCACGTCGGTGCGGTGGGGTTGTCGTTTCAGACGGCGAGGCTGCAATTGATGCGCAGCCACGTTGGCCTGGAAATCGCTTCCGTGGCCGGGTTTTCGGAGCGCGACGTGAACCGCGTGGCCGCCGCTCTGGGTGCGGTCGGTCTGGAGCCCGCGATGGGCAATCGCCGCATCGACCAGCTCAGCGGAGGCGAGATGCGACGGGTGGTGCTGGCCGGACTGCTGGCGTGCTCGCCGCGCGTGTTGATCCTCGACGAGCCGTTAGCCGGGTTGGACATCGGCAGCCAGCGCGGCCTGCTGCGCCTGCTGGCCGATCTGCGCCGTCACCGAGGCCTGACCGTAGTGGTTATCTCGCATGACTTCGTCGGATTGGAAGAGGTGTGCCCGCGGGTCTTGCATCTGCAGAATGGCGCGCTGCAGTCTTTGTCGGCCACCGCCACGGCCGGGGGTGTGGCGTGACCGCAACCTCATCCTCCGCATCAGGTAGAAAACGGCGCGGTTCTCGTCCGGTGGTCCTGCTGGTTCCGGTGCCCGGAAGGTCGGCCATTCACAACTTGTGGGCAGGCACCAAACTACTGGTGGTATTCGGTGTTTCGGTGTTGCTGACCCTCTATCCAGGTTGGGTGACCATCGGGGCGGTGGCCGTGCTCGTGGTGGCGGCGGTCTGGATCGCACATATCCCGCGTGGTGCGGTTCCTTCGATTCCGCGGTGGCTGTGGGTCCTCCTGGCGTTGGGTTTTGTGACCGCGGCGTTGGCCGGCGGTAGTCCGATGATCTCGATTCACGGCGTCAACATCTGGGTCGGCGGAGCGTTGAACTTTCTGCGGATCACCGCGCTGTCGGTCGTTCTGCTCGGGCTCGGGGCCATGGTGTCCTGGACCACCAACGTCGCCGAAATCGCGCCGGCGCTGGCCATTTTGGGCCGCCCGTTCAAATGGCTGCGGATTCCGGTCGACGAGTGGGCGGTGGCCTTGGCCCTGGCGCTACGCGCCTTCCCGTTGTTGATCGAGGAATTCCAGGTGCTCTACGCCGCCCGTCGATTGCGGCCCAACCACATGCCGCAGGGTCGCAAGGCTCGGGTTCGGCAGACGACGGGCAACTCGATCGACTTGGTTGCCGCCGCCATCGTGGTGACCCTGCGGCGTGCCGATGAGATGGGCGACGCGATCACCGCCCGCGGTGGCATCGGTCAACTGTCCGCCGATCCGGCGCGGCCGAGGTTCGCTGATTGGGCGACGCTCGCGGTCACCCTGGCGATCAGCGGTGCCGCCGTGGCGATCGAGACGATATTCCACCTGACTCGCTGATCATTCGCGTAGCGTGAGCCCGTGGCCGACATCCACCAGACTCGCACGATCGCGGCTCGCATCGGTGACATCTGGGAGACGCTCGCGGACTTCGGGGCGATCAGTTCGTGGGCCGGCAATGTCGACCACTCGTGCATCTTGTCTTCCGGACCGGACGGAGCTCCCGTCGGGACCGTCCGGCGGGTGCAGGTCAACCGCGACGCGCTCGTCGAGCGCATCACCGAGTTCGACCCGCCCCGCACCCTCGGCTACGACATCGAAGGCCTGCCCAGGCGCCTGCGCAGGGTGTCCAACCGCTGGACGCTGGCAACCGGCGCCGGCGATTCCGCCGCCGCGACGGCGGTGACCCTCACCAGCACCGTCGAAATCGGGCCCCGCCCAACGCAAAAGCTGGCCGAACGGGTCCTGTGCCGCGTCCTCGCGCGGCAGTCCGAAGCAATGCTCGCCGGCCTTGCGCATCGATTGGAGCATGCTGGTGTCTGATCGCCCCGATGTCATCGTCGTCATGACGGACGAGGAGCGCGCGGTGCCGCCGTACGAGGCTCCCGACGTGCTCGCCTGGCGCGACCGGACGCTGACCGGTCGTAAGTGGTTTGACGACCACGGCGTCAGATTCACTCGGCACTACACCGGCTCGCTGGCCTGCGTGCCAAGCCGCCCAACGATTTTCACCGGGCACTATCCCGACTTGCACGGCGTCACCCAGACCGACGGCATCGGCAAGACCGCAGGCGATTCGCGCATGCGCTGGCTGCGCCAGGCCGAAGTGCCCACGCTGGGCAATTGGCTGCGGGCTGCCGGCTACGACACCCACTACGACGGCAAGTGGCACATCTCGCACGCCGACCTCACCGACCCGAGGACCGGTGGGCCGCTGGCGACCAACGATGCGGACGGTGTCGTCGACGCCGCCGCGGTGCGGCGCTACCTGGAGGCGGATCCGTTGGGGCCGTTCGGATTCTCGGGGTGGGTCGGCCCGGAGCCGCATGGGGCGGCGCTGGCCGACGCCGGTATCCGCCGCGACCCGCTGATCGCCGACCGGGTGGTCGCGTGGCTCACCGACCGCTACGCCCGTCGCCGCGACGGCGACCCCGCCGCGCTGCGCCCGTTCCTCCTGGTCGCCAGCTTCGTCAATCCCCACGACATCGTGCTGTTCCCGACCTGGTCGCGGCGAAGCCCGGTCCAGCCGTCGCCACTCGACCCGCCCGCGGTGCCCCCCGCGCCCACCGCGGATGAAGACCTGTCCGCGAAACCGGCGGCGCAGATCGCCTTTCGCGAGGCCTACTACTCCGGCTACGGCCCCGCGCCCGCCATCGAGCGGACCTATGGACGCAACGCGCAGCGCTACCGCGACCTGTACTACCGGCTGCACGCCGAGGTGGACGAACCGATCGACCGCGTCAGGCGGGCAGTCACCGAACGCGGCTCACGCAACGCTGTTTTGGTGCGCACGGCCGATCACGGCGAACTACTGGGCGCGCACGGCGGTCTACACCAAAAGTGGTTCAACCTCTACGACGAGGCCACCCGCGTCCCCTTCGTCATCGCGCGCATCGGTGAGCGCTCGACGCGGCCACGGCTCGTCACCGCACCCACCTCACACGTCGACCTGGTCCCCACGCTGCTGGCGGCGGCGGGCGTCGATGTCGCGGCGGCGACCGCCACGCTGGCCCAGTCGTTCTCGGAAGTGCATCAGCTGCCCGGGCGGAACCTGATGCCCATCGTGGACGGTGCCGCGGCCGACGAGACCCGCGCCGTCTACCTGATGACCCGCGACAACATGCTCGAAGGGGACAGCGGCGCTTCGGGATTGGCTCGCCGCCTGAAGCGAACCGTCGATCCGCCTGCACCGCTGCGCATCCGGGTCCCCGCCCACACCGCCTCCAACTTCGAGGGGCTGGTGGTCCGCGTCGACGAGGCGTCGGCTACCGGTGGCGCAGGCCATCTCTGGAAGCTGGTGCGCACTTTCGACGACCCGAGCACCTGGACGGAGCCAGGAGTGCGGCACCTGGCGGCCAACGGGCTCGGGGGAGAGGCTTACCGGACTTCCCCGCTCGACGACCAGTGGGAGCTATACGACCTCACCGCGGACCCGTTCGAAGCGATCAACCGTTGGACCGACCCGGATCTGCACAGCGTGCGTCAGCATCTGCGGACCGAGCTCAAGCAGGCCAGGGCGAGTTCCGTCCGGGAGCGAAACCGTCCGTGGCCCTATGCATCTCGCCGATCGCCGACGCCGCGGCCGTCGAGGCTGAGGCGCTTGGTTCGAAAGGCGCTGACGCCGCGAGCGTAACGGGACTGTGAACAATCGACGGGAATTTCGCAGTGTCGTTACGCTCGCGCCGGAAGCGCAACGCCGCTAAGTTCGCATCCGGTCGATGAGGTTCGACAGCACGACGATGCTTTCGCTGCGTTCGATGTCCGCGCTCGAGCGGATGCGTTCGAGGGCCGCCTCCAGATGACGCATGTCGCGGGCCAGCACATGCAGGATCGCATCCGACGTGCCGGTGACCGTTGCCGCGCTGACCACCTCGGGCATGTCCACCCACGCCGCCCGGAGCCGATCGGGCTCGATCGTGCCGTGGCAGAACACCTGCACGTAGGCCTCAGTCTTCCAGCCGAGCGAGCTGGGGTCGACGACCGTCGTGAAGCCCCTGATCACACCATCGTCGAGCATCCGGTCGACGCGACGCTTGACCGCCGGCGCCGAGAGGTTCACCGTCTGGCCGATCTCCGCGAAGGTGGCCCGTGCATTTCTGGTCAGCTCGGCGAGGATGCGCTCGTCCGTCTCATCCAGGCGGTCCATCCGTGACTCCTTAATAAATCGCCGTGACGCGCGCTATCGCGCAATAAATCAACTATAGACGCGCAAGAAACGTCGTTTGCTTGTTTAGGGTGGCGGAAATACCGTTGATCTATGACGGATTCGCACGTGGCGGCACCCGCGCCTGCAACGCTCGTGCGCACGCCGCGGGCCCGTCGGTACGCGATGACGCGGCCGGAGTTTTTCGCGGTGGAGTACGCGATCAACCCCTGGATGGACATCGCCACGCCCGTCGACGTCGGCGTCGCGGTGGCCCAATGGGACGCCCTGCGCACGACCTACGTGCGGTTGGGGCACCGGGTGGAGGTGATCGAGCCCGTGCCCGGGCTGCCGGACATGGTGTACGCCGCCAACGGGGGATTCGTCGCGCGCGACGTCGCGATCGTCGCGCGGTTTCGATTCGCCGAACGGGCGGGCGAATCACGCGCCTACGCCGAATGGATGTCCTCACTCGGGTACCGGCCGGTTTCCACCCGTCATATCAACGAGGGGCAGGGCGACTTGCTGCTGGTCGGGGAAACGGTGTTGGCGGGCTATGGCTTTCGCACCGACCGGCGTGCGCACCCGGAAATCTCCGCGGCGCTGCGGGTGCCGGTCGTCTCGCTCGAGTTGGTGGATCCGCGCTTCTATCATCTCGACACCGCGCTGGCGGTTCTCGACGACCGCACCATAGCGTTCTACCCGCCGGCGTTCAGCGCCGCCGCGCAGCACCAACTGCAGGCCCTGTTTCCCGACGCGATCGTGGTCGCAAGCGCCGACGCGTTCGTGCTCGGCCTCAACGTCGTCTCCGACGGCCTGCACGTCGTCCTCCCCGCCGCGGCAACGGGTTTCGCCGCACAGCTGCGTGCGGCCGGTTTCGAGCCGGTCGGCGTCGACCTGTCCGAGCTCCTCAAGGGCGGTGGTTCGGTCAAGTGCTGCACATTGGAGGTGTTTCCGTGACGATCCTCGACGCCCGGACTTCGACCCAAACCGAGACGGCGATCGGCCTGGTCGAACGCTATGCGGCGCACAACTATTCGCCGTTGCCCGTGGTGGCGGCCAGCGCCGAGGGTGCGTGGATCACCGACGTGGAGGGCCGGCGCTATCTGGATTGCCTGGCCGCCTATTCGGCGGTCAACTTCGGCCATCGCAACCCCGAGATCACCGCGGCGGCCCACGCCCAGCTCGACACCGTCACGTTGGTGAGCCGCGCCTTCCATTCCGACGCCCTCGGCCCATTCTGCGCCGCCCTTGCCCGGCTGTGCGGCAAAGACCTGGTGTTGCCGATGAACTCGGGCGCCGAAGCCGTGGAGAGCGGGCTCAAAGTCGCCCGTAAGTGGGGCGCCGAGGTCAAGGGCGTTGCCGATGGGCGGGCCAACATCGTCGTGGCGGACAACAACTTCCACGGCCGCACGATCAGCATCGTCAGCTTCTCCTCGGATCCCGCGGCGCGGGACGGATTCGGACCGTTCACCCCGGGATTCCGCTCCGTGCCCTTCGGGGACGCCGCCGCGCTGGCCCGCGCAATCGACGACGACACCGTCGCGGTCTTGCTCGAGCCGATCCAGGGCGAGGCGGGCATCGTCGTTCCGCCCGACGGCTACCTTCCTACCGTGCGCGCCCTGTGCAGCGAGCACGACGTGCTGATGATCGCCGACGAGATTCAGTCCGGACTGGCGCGCACGGGCTACACGTTCGCCTGCGATCACTGGGACGTGGTGCCGGATGTCTACCTGCTCGGCAAGGCGCTGGGCGGCGGCGTGGTGCCCTTATCGGCGGTGGTCGCCGACAAGGAGGTCCTGGGGGTGCTGCATCCCGGCGAACACGGCTCCACCTTCGGCGGTAACCCGTTGGCGGCCGCCATCGGCACCACCGTGGTTTCCATGCTGGGCCGCGGCGAGTTCCAAGCCCGCTCGGCGCAGTTAGGCGCGCACCTGCACGCGCGCCTGCGCGAACTGATGGGCCACGGCGTGCTGGCGGTGCGCGGCCTGGGACTGTGGGCCGGCGTCGACGTCGACCCCGCGCTCGGGAGCGGCAAGCAGCTGAGTCTTCGGCTGGCCGATCGTGGTGTGTTGGTGAAGGACACTCACGGCTCGACCTTGCGGTTCGCGCCGCCGCTGGTGATCGCCGAGCAGGAGATCGACTGGGCGATTGAGCAGTTCGCTATGGCGTTGGGGGAGGCTGGCCCATAATCAGCTGATCGAGCAAGGAGGGGCATTGCCACCCACGTCGATCAGCCTGACAGAGCAGATGCTGCGGCGCCGCCCGGTCGTCGGCACGCCCGTTGCCGAAGGGGCCGCGGACCACCTCAAGCGGACCATCGGCACCTTTCAGCTGACCATGTTCGGGGTGGGATCGACGGTCGGGACGGGCATCTTCTTCGTCATGTCTCAAGCCGTGCCGGAAGCCGGCCCCGGAGTGATTCTGTCGTTCCTCATCGCCGGACTCGCGGCCGGACTCGCGGCCATCTGCTACGCCGAATTGGCTTCCGCGGTACCCGTTTCCGGGTCTTCCTATTCCTATGCGTACACAACTCTGGGTGAGGTCGTCGCGATGGGGGTGGCGGCCTGCCTGCTGCTCGAATACGGGGTGTCAACCGCCGCGGTCGCGGTGAACTGGAGCGGGTATCTCAACAAGCTGCTCAGCAATGTCTTCGGTTTCCAGTTGCCGCATGTCTTGTCGGCCGCGCCGTGGGATGCGCGGCCCGGCTGGTTGAACCTCCCGGCGATCATCTTGATCGGGATGTGCGCACTGCTGCTCATCCGCGGCGCCAGCGAGTCAGCCAGGGTCAACACGATCATGGTGCTGATCAAGCTGGGGGTTCTGGTCATCTTCGCGATCGTCGCGTTCACCGCCTTCGACGCGAGCCATCTCCGCGGCTTCGCGCCATTCGGCGCTGCCGGCATCGGCTCCGCCGCCGGCACCATCTTCTTCTCCTATATCGGCCTTGACGCCGTGTCGACCGCCGGAGACGAGGTGAAGAATCCGCAGAAGACCATGCCGCGCGCGCTGATTGCGGCGCTGGTGACGGTCACCAGCGTCTACGTGTTGGTCGCCCTCGCCGCACTGGGCACTCAGCCCTGGCAGGACTTCGCCGGGCAGCAGGAGGCCGGCCTGGCCACCATCCTCGACAACGTCACCCGTGGCAGCTGGGCCAGCACGATTCTGGCCGCGGGCGCTGTCATCTCGATCTTCTCCGTCACCCTGGTCAGCATGTACGGGCAGACCCGCATCCTGTTCGCGATGGGACGCGATGGGCTGCTGCCAACGCGCTTCGCGCGCGTGAATACGAACACCATGACGCCCGTGGGCAACACGGTGATCGTGGCCATCGCGGCCTCCGCGCTGGCGGCCTTCATACCTTTGGAAAAGTTGGCGGACATGGTGTCCATCGGGACGCTCACCGCGTTCGTCGTGGTATCCGCAGGAGTGATCATCTTGCGAGTGCGTGAGCCCGACTTGCCGCGGGGCTTCAAGGTTCCCGGTTATCCCGTCACGCCCGTCCTTTCGGTGCTGGCCTGCGGGTACATCCTCGCCAGTTTGCACTGGTACACCTGGATCGCTTTCAGCGGCTGGGTCGCGCTCGCGTTAGCCTTCTACTTCCTGTGGGGCCGCCATCACAGCGCGCTCAACAGCGAAGCGCTCGAGCGGGACGCGCTGTGACCGTCGTCGTCGGTTACCGCGCCGGCAAGGTGGGGCTCTCGGGTTTGTACCTGGGCGTGCGCATCGCGCGGACCCGCGGCACCTCGCTCACCGTGGTGACGGTCGTGGCCAAACCGTGGCTGACGCCGTCGCTCGCCCGCGTCGACGCCGAATACGAGCTGTGGGCCGACGCCATGGCCGACGAGTCGGCGAAGGAGGCCGGCCGCGTTCTGGACCCGGTGGCCGACGGCATCGAGGTCACGTACCTGCACCGCGCGCACGGCTCGGTGTCGGGGGGACTCCTCGAGGTCATCCACGAGATTGACGCCGATGTGCTGGTGCTGGGCTCGTTGCCCAGCGGCGGGCGCGGCCAAGTGCTGATCGGCTCCACCGCCGACTGGCTGCTGCACGCGTCGCCCGTTCCGGTGGCCATCAGCCCGCGTAATTACCATGCGCATCAAGGCAAGTTGACCCGCCTCACCTGTGCCTACTCGGCCACTCCCGATGCGATCGACGTGGTGAGACGCTGCTTCGAGTTCGGTAAGCGATTCGGTGTGCCGGTGCGGGTGATCACGTTTGCGGTTCGCGGCAAGACGATGTATCCGCCGGAGGTCGGGCTCGAGGTCGAGGATGAGGTATTGCAGGCCTGGGCGTCGCAAGCGCGCGGCATCCTCGAGGAGCTGAAGACGAACGGGATCGTCAGCGAAGACGTTGCGCTGCAGGTGGTTACCGGCCGCAGCTGGAAAGATGCGCTGGCGGAGGCGGATTGGCAGGAGGGCGAGATCCTGGCATTGGGCACGCGGCCGCGCGGCGACATCCGGCGGGTCTTCCTGGGTTCCCGCAGCGCCAAGATCATCCGGGAGAGCCCCGTGCCGGTGCTGGTGCTGCCGGGCTAGCGCTGCGCCGCGGCGTTCGCGGCCGCTTGCGCCCGCTTCAGGGTTGCCGCGACATCGCCGCGGCCCAAGAACATCTCGTCGAAATAGGGCCGCAGGGCGTCATTACCGGCGGCGAAGCCGGCGCCGCCGGGGGCCGCGATGCGCGGGCCGGTGAGCACGGCGAAGAAGGGTGTGACGTCGACGCCCCTCGCGGACCAGTAATGGAAGTAAACCGGCTGAGCCGCCAGCACCGCCGGGATCGCCGCGCCCTCGCGCCCCAGGAACTCGTTGCCCTCCTTGCTGCCCATCCAGGCCAGGACCTGACGCACCGCGTCGGGATGTTTCGTCGCGGCATTGCCCGCGGCCGCAATGCCGTTCGTGACGCTCACCCGGCCGACCGGGCCCACCGGCATCATCGTCACACCCCAGTGGAAGCGGGCATCACGGGCCACCGGCGCCAGGTTGTAGGTGCCGGACTGGAACAGCGCCATCCTGCCTGCCAGGAACTGGTTGCGGGAGAAGTCGCCGTTGTCGTTGGTGTCGGACGCGGGCGGCGCGACGTGGTCGTCATTGATCAGGCCGACCAGATAGCGGAAAGCCTGCGCGGCACCGGGATTGTCGAACGCGAACGTGTCGCCGCGCTGGAAAACACCACCGGCAGAGCCGATGTAGTTGAGGTAGATACCCTGCGGGTCGTTGGCGGCGTTGTAGCCCCACTGCCGGACCCGTCCGGCGTCGAAACCGGCCGCGTTTCCGGGGCGTCCGTCGGCGTCCAGGGTGAGCCGGGCGAGCATGGGCCGCAGCGTGTCCCCGTCAGCGGCGCTCCACCGCAACCCGCTCAGCTGGGCGGGCTCGACGCCGGCCGCCGCGAGCAGGTCCGCGTTGTAGTACAGCGCGATCCCGGCATCGGTCAGCTGCGGCACACCCCACAGCGTGTCCCCGCGGGTGAACTGGTCGACGACCGCCGAATCCCACCCCGGGGCGGCCCGGTCGATCTTCATCAGCCGGCCGCTGTCGGCATAGGGGGCCAGATAGGCGTTGGAGAGCCAGAAGATATCGTCGGCACTGCCACCGGCGATATCGGTGCGCAGCGTGTCGAAGTACGTGGAATACGCGACCACACTGGTGTGCACCGCGATATCGGGATGCGCACGATTGAAGGCCTCGAACGACTGCCGATAGGCCGCGGCGATCTGCTCGGCCCAGACCCGCACCGTCACGACGACTTTGCCGCCGGGGGGCTGGCCCGAGTAGTCCAGCAGCACCGCGGTCGCAGCCAAGAGCACCGCGATCAGCGCGAGCGCCCCGGCCATCACCGTTGAAAAGCGGGGGCGGCTCATACTGCGCACCGAGATTGCCGTGGTGGTTGTGGATCGCCCGGAATCGCAGCCGTCACGGCAATCTCGGTGTGTGAACGGCTCACTTGAGCCCCGAGACGACGATCGATGCGACGATGTGGCGCTGGAAGACGACGAACAGCGCGATCAGCGGGACGATCGCGACCGTCGTCGCCGCCATGACCAACGTCCACTGAGAGTTGAACCGCGACTGCAGATCGGCCGTCGCCACCGTGAGCACCCGCCACTTGTGGCCACTGGTGATCACCAACGGCCACATGAAGTTATTCCACTGCGAGACCACGGTGATCAGCGTCAAGGCGGCCAACACCGGCCGGCTGGACGGAATCACCACATGCACGATCACGTCCAATGTGTTGGCCCCGTCCAGGTGAGCGGCGTTGACCAAGTCGTTCGGGATGATCCGAAAGTGCTCGCGCAGCAGGAAGATCGCGTACGGCGAGCCGAACATGAAGGGCAGCACCAGCGCCCAGAACGTGTTGCGCAGGCCGAGCTGGGCCATCATCAGATACAACGGCACCACGGTGACCGTGCCCGGCACCATCAACGTCGCGATGTAGACCCAGAACAGAGCGTCGCGCCCCGGAAAATGCAAGCGGGCGAACGCATATGCGGCCAGCACCGAAAAGGTCAACTGGCCCACCAGGATCACGGCGGTCATCAAGGCCGTCACCGCCGCCGCGCGGCCGAATCCGGCGCCACCGAGGTCGGCGTAGTTGGACAGGGTGAATGGCCGTGGCAGCTGCAGCGGCGTCCCGGTGGCGAACTGGTGTGCCGAGGTGAACGAGGTCAACAAACCAAGTAGAAAGGGGACCAACGTGATCAGCGCGCCGAGGATGAGCCCGCCGTAGATGGCGAGCCGGCTAAGTGAGGTCATAGCTGATCCGCCGCCGGAAGTAGAGGTGCTGCACCATCGTGGCACCGATCAGGATGACGAACAGCACCACCGCCATCACCGACGCGCGCCCGATGGCCGCCGCGCCGAAAGCCTCGGCGTAGATGCGGTAGGCCACCAGATCGGTGCTGCCCGCCGGTCCGCCGTCGGTCAGCGCGTAGACCATGTCGAAAACCTGTGCCGTGCTGACGATTCCGGTCACCAGCACGAAGAATGTGGTCGGCCGCAGCATGGGCAGGGTGATGCGCCAGAACCTTTGCCATGCGGTGGCGCCGTCGGTGCGCGCGGCGGCGTGAATGTCGTCGGGGATCGCCAGCAGGCCCGCCAGGAACGACAGGGAGACGTATCCGACGTTGGTCCACACAACGACGGCCGACACGAGCGGCAGGGCGAAGCTGGGATCCGAGAGCCATTCGATGCTGTGTCCCAGTACGGTGCTGACGGCCCCGTCGGTCGGGGCCAAGATCCAGCGCCACAGCACGGCGATCGCCAGCGGCGCGCAGATCCACGGCAGCACGTAGAGGGTGCGGAACAGGCCGGTGCCGGGAAGCCGGCGGGCCAGCATGGACGCGGCCAGCAGGCCCAGCACCGTCTGCGCCGGCACCACGATCGCCACGAAGAGAGCCGTGACGATCAGCGAGTTGGCGAAGTTGCGATCCGTGAGCACCGACCGCCAGTTGGCCACGCCCACATAGTGCAGCGGACCCAGCAGGTCCCAGCGGTAGAGGCTCAGCCAAATCACCACGAGGATGGGCAGCAGCAAGAAGGCCACGACGCCGAACAAGCTGGGCGCCAGCAGGGCATAGCCCAGCGCGGTGGAGCGAGGCTGTGTCCTCAGGGCGCCGCTGGCCATGGGGTAATTAAAGCGGGCGGGGCCGGGGTTTGGGGTGAACGGCCGTTACGGTGGATCCGTGACACCAAACGGGGGGATCGATGCCGACTTCCTGAACCTGCCGCGCCATCAGTTGGCCGAGGCTGCGCTCTCGTCGGCCGGCACGGCCGGCGCCAGTTACGCCGACCTGCGGGTTCACCGCATCGTGACCGAGATCATCCAGCTGCGCGACGGCGAGCTGGAGACGGCGGTCGTCAATCGCGAGGTCGGTCTGGCGGTGCGGGTGATCGTCGATGGCACCTGGGGATTCGCCTCGCACGCCGAGCTGGCGCCCGCGGTCGCGGCCGAGACGGCGCGTCGCGCCGTGCAGGTGGCCACCACCCTGGCGACGCTGAACAGCGAGCGCGTCGAGTTGGCGCCCGAGCCGGTGTACGCCGACGCCACCTGGGTTTCCGATTACCGGATCGACCCGTTCAGCGTCCCGGCGGCCGACAAGATCGGCGTGCTGGAGGAATACTCCGGCCGGCTGCTCAGCGCCGACGGCGTCGACCACGTGTCGGCCGTGCTTACCGCCGTCAAGGAGCAGACGTTCTACGCCGATACCTTCGGATCGTCGATCACCCAGCAGCGGGTACGGGTGCAGCCGTCGCTGGAGGCGGTGACCGTGGACCCCGAGGCGGGCAGTTTCGACTCGATGCGCACGCTGGCCCCGCCGACGGGGCGCGGCTGGGAAGTGCTCGCCGGCGACGAGGTGTGGAACTGGACCGACGAGCTGGCGCAGTTGCCGTCGCTGCTGGCCGAAAAGGTCAAGGCGCCCAGCGTGACGGCGGGGCGCACCGACCTGGTGATCGATCCCTCCAACCTGTGGTTGACCATTCACGAATCCATCGGGCACGCAACGGAATACGACCGCGCCATCGGCTACGAGGCCGCCTACGCGGGAACGTCTTTCGCCACGCCGGACAAGCTCGGCACCATGCGGTACGGCTCCCCGGTGATGAACGTGACCGCCGATCGCACCGTCCAGCACGGGTTGGCCACCATCGGTTACGACGACGAGGGCGTGGCGGCGCAGAGCTGGGATCTGGTGCGCGACGGGATGTTCGTCGGCTATCAGCTCGACCGGGTGTTCGCTCCGCGTCTGGGGCAGCCGCGGTCCAACGGGTGCTCGTACGCCGACTCGCCGCATCATGTGCCGATTCAGCGGATGGCCAATGTGTCGCTGCAGCCGGCGCGCGAGGACGTCAGCACCGCCGACCTGATCGGCCGCGTCGAGGACGGCATCTACATCATTGGCGACAAGTCATGGTCAATCGACATGCAGCGCTACAACTTTCAGTTCACCGGCCAGCGGTTCTTCCGCATCCGCGACGGTCGGCTGGACGGTCAATTGCGAGACGTCGCCTACCAGGCCACCACGACCGATTTCTGGAATTCCATGGAAGCCGTGGGCGGCCCGTCGACCTGGCGGTTGGGCGGCGCGTTCAACTGCGGCAAGGCGCAGCCCGGCCAGATCGCCCCGGTCAGCCACGGCTGCCCGTCGGCCTTGTTCCGCGGCGTCAACGTGCTCAACACCCGGACCGAGGGCGGCCGATGATCACCCCGCAGCATGTCGTCAACCTGGTTTTGGAGGAGGCCGCCAAGCTCGGCGGCGCGAGCGAGACGATGGTGCTCGTGACCGACAAGGTCGAGGCGACGTTGCGCTGGGCGGGCAATTCGATGACCACCAACGGTGTTTCGGTCAACCGCAGCATCACAGTGATCTCCGTCGTCCGCGCGGGGTCCAGCGCGCGGATCGGCACGATGGTCTCCGCCGAGGTGGATCCGCGGGCGATCCCGGAGCTGGTGGCGGCGTCAGAGGAGGCGGCCCGCTCGGCGCCCGAGGCCGGTGACGCCGCGCCGCTGTTGACCGATACCGGGGTGCCGGTCGATTGGGACGCGCCGGTGCCCGGCACCGGGCCGTTGGTGTTCGCCGAGGTCGCCGACTCCCTGAGTCGCGGGTTTCGCGGCGCCGACCGGCTGTATGGCTTTGCGCACCACAGCGTTTCGACGACGTTCCTGGCATCGTCGACCGGAGTACGCCGGCGCTACACCCAGCCCGCCGGGGCGGTGGAGATCAATGGCAAGCGTCGCGACGCGAGCGCCTGGGCCGGTATCGGCACGCCCGACTTCGTCGACGTGCCAATGGATTCGATGCTCGATGAGCTGTCGATGCGGCTCGGCTGGGCCGAGCGCCGCGTGGAACTGCCCGCGGGGCGCTACGAGACGATCATGCCGCCGTCCACGGTGGCCGACATGATGCTTTACCTCGCCTGGTCGATGGCCGGCCGAGGCGCTAGGGAGGGCCGCACCGCGTTCTCGGCGCCCGGCGGCGGGACGCGGGTGGGGGAGCGGCTCACCGAATTGCCGCTGACGCTGTTCTCCGATCCGATGGCGCCGGGGCTGGCATGCACGCCGTTCGTCGCGGTGAGCAGCTCGTCGGAGACGGCGTCGGTGTTCGACAACGGCATGGAGATCGGCCAAGTGGACTGGATCCGCAACGGGGTGATCAACGCGCTGGCGTACCCGCGCGCGACGGCGACCAAATTCGATGCCCCCGTCGCGGTGGCCGCCGACAACCTGGTGATGACCGGCGGCTCGGCCGAGCTTGCCGACATGATCGCGGCCACCGAGCGCGGCCTGCTGCTGACCACGCTGTGGTACATCCGCGAGGTCGACCCCACCACGCTGCTGCTCACCGGGTTGACCCGCGACGGTGTTTACCTCATTGAAGATGGCGAGGTGACCGCCGCCGTCAACAACTTCCGGTTCAACGAGAGCCCGCTGGACCTGCTGCGGCGGGTCACCGAGGCCGGGGCGAGCGAGAAGACCCTGCCCCGGGAGTGGGCGGACTGGGCCACCCGCGCGGCGATGCCGTCGCTGCGGATACCGGATTTCTATATGTCGTCGGTGAGCCAGGCGCAATAGGCGATTGCCGCTAGGCCGGCCGCGTTCTAGCGTGTGACGAATGGCGGCTCCGGTTTCGGTCCAAGAAGATCAGCTGACGCGGTTGGTGGCTCTGGCTCCGGGCTCGCCGGCGGACGCGCGCATTGCGGCCCTGGTCCGGCGGATGTGCGCCCAGACGCTGTCGCTGCCGCCACTGCCCAGTCCCGTCGAGGTCGGCGCGCCCGAGTCGGAGGCCGACGCCGTCGCCGCCGAGTTCGCCGAGCAGTTCAGCGCCGACGTCTCCGCGATCACCGACGGGCAGCGGTCCCGGTTGATCAAGCACCTGGGCGACAGAGCCTTCGGCGTGGTGGTCGGAATGTATATCGCCGACTTCGTGCCGCGGGTGCGGGCCGGGCTGGAAGCGCTCGGCGTCGGATCGGAGTACTTGGGCTGGGTCGACGGCACCATCGAGTGGGATAGCACCACCGACCCGTCGGGGCCGGTGTTCAACGACTTCTTGCCCGCGGTGGCCCGGATGCGTGCGCTGGACCCGGTCACCTCCGAGCTGGTCCGGCTGCGCGGGGCGGGTCAGCACAATTGCCGCTTGTGCAAGTCGCTGCGCGAGGGCACGGCACTCGATGCCGGCGGTTCGGAGACGCTCTACGACGAGATCGATCGCTTCGAGTCGTCGGCGCTGCTCGATGACCGCGCGAAAGCGGCCCTGCGCTACGCCGATGCGTTAATTTGGACCCCTGCGCACCTCGCCGCCGACGATGTCGCCGAGGTGCGCTCCCGGTTCTCCGATGCCGAGGCCGTCGAGCTCACCTTTGACATCATGCGGAATGCAAGCAACAAAGTTGCAGTCGCGTTGGGCGCCGACGCGCCCAGGGTGGAGCAGGGTACCGAGCGATACCTGCTCGGAGCCGACGGCAAGACCGTCTTCAACTGACTATCGCGGTACGGCCCGAGTGGCCTCTGACCGCTCCGTGCAAGGCGTGTAGCTGCTGGTCAAGCGCGACGCCGCCCTGGCCGACTCCGCGTGACTGCGGGGCTGCGATCGATGGGCGAAAGGCTCCCGGCCCCGGCACGAAGTAGGAAATGTTAACCATCCGTACACGACCACGCAAACAAGAGTTCGTCCCTCGGGGGACGATTCTGGCTAAATTCATATCTCGGCACCGAAACTGACACGTGACGGTGATCTCGGATGGCAGCGCCGCCTGAGTTGACGAACATCGACCGCGTGATTGCTAACCGTGGCCCCGAATCGCTATCTCGGTTAGCAGTTACCACCATGGCTTAGTTCGCGTCGGAGAGCAACACCGCTCCCACGCAGAGGGAGGACCGGAGATGACAACCACCCGTGCACGCTCACGCATGCGAGTGTCATCGGTCTGGGCTGCCGGCGTCGCGCTGGGGGCCTCGATGCTCGGCGGCGCGGTGCTGTCAGCACCGCAAGCTTCGGCGTCCTGCAACTTGAGTCCCAAGGACGACCAGTACATTCAGCTGCTCGCGCAGAACAAGATGGTGCACAACGCCGATTTCAGCGATTGCACCGAGGCCGCCGAGGGGCGGTGGTTCGCCGACCAGGTACGGAACCACCCCAATCCATTCGGGGAGGCGCAGGAGCTGGTCAACATGATCACGAACACGACCTCGATGAACCAGGCGCAGGCCGAGTGGGAGGTCGAGTCGGCGATCTACGTTTATGCGCCAGACATGATCCCCAAGATCAAGGACCAAGCCGCGCACGCAAACTGGCCGACGGCGTAACGACTCGGCTCGACCAGCTAACTCAAGTACCGCGCCGGCACGGCTGAGTGCCGGCGAGTGCACGATTGCCGACTTATGGCGGTCGTTGATCGCTCGAGTGTCACCTGCCTTTCGGATACTCAACGCGCACTGGTGTTTTGGCTAACCGCTGTTCATTCATTGTTTGACGAGCCGGCCGTTTGTCGCGCTCGTCGACGGTGGTACCCGAACGTTAGCGCGAAAGGGAAAGTAGCAAATTTCCACGATGAGGGGGTCTGGAGAAGTGACGATTACACGATCGCGCGCGCAGGTGCTGGCGGTGGGGGCCGCCGGCGTTGTGGGGGCCGCAATGTTCGGTGGTGCTGTGCTCGCAGCGCCGCACGCCTCGGCGTCGTGCAACATGAGCCCGGCTGACGACCAGTACATCAAGCTGCTGGCGCAGAACAAGATGGTGCACAACGCCGATTTCAATGACTGCAGCGAGGCCGCCGAGGGTCGCTGGTTCGCCAGCCAGGTCCGGGCCAATCCCAATCCGTTCGGCGAGGCCCAGGAGCTGGTGAACATGATCACCCGTACCACGCCGATGAACCAGGCCCAGGCCGAGTGGGAGGTCGAGTCGGCGATCTATGTTTACGCGCCGGACTTGATTCCCAAGCTCAAGGATCAGGCCGCGCGGCAAGCGCCCGGGCAGCCCGCACCCGTGTGATGCCCTGAAAGCCCGCGCCGCCCGGCGGCGGCGTACTTCACGGGCGTGAGACGTTCGGTGCCGACGAACGGGCGCTCAATGGGCTTGCGTGGAGGTGATATCGAAGGGCCGAAAGGGTTTTGGCTCTTGGCGTAGATCAGGGATGAAGTGGCGTCCGAGCCCGTCCTGGGCGGGCTTTCGAGGACGCTCGCGGGCGTCGGCGATGCACCCGCCGATACTTGTCCAGCGCGTCGACGCCCAACAGGATCGGCACCGCGGCCAGGGCGACGGCCCAGCCCCACAGGGGTGGATTCCATTGACCGAGCAACCGTGCGATGGGTGGCACCCACAGTTCGACAAGTGAAAAGGCCAGCCCGATGAACGCCGCGGGCACCAGGAGCCGGTTGGTGACCCAGCCCAACGCTCCCGGCCAGCGCGAGGAGGACCGGCACGCGAAGACGTTCGCGGTCTGGGCGAAGACGACGGTGATGAATGCCGCGCCGGATGCCATTGCCAGGTTGTGCCCGGTCGGGAACGGGTTTGCGGGACGCCAGCCGAGCGCCATCAGGGACACCACGAAGGCGGTGAGCGAGACGACGGCCTCGAGCGGCCCCAGCACCCCGAAGGCCCGGCGCAGCACCGTGCGGTTCATTAGCCGGCCGTGAACCGGGGGTCCCTCAAGCAGGTGCTTCGCGGGCGGCTCGGCGCCGAGTGCGACCGCCGACAAGGTGTCGGTGCCGATGTCGAGCGCGATGATCTGCAGAACACCGAGCGCGAGCGGGAACAGACCGCCCGAAAGCGCCCAGACCAGAAAAGGTGCCAGCTCGGCAACGTTGTCGGTCAGGTGGTACGTCAGGAACCGGCGGATGTTGACGAACGTGGCGCGCCCTTGCTCGATGCCGGCCACAATGCCGGCGAAGGAGTCGTCGAGCAGAACCAGGTCCGCCGCTTCGCGTGCGACGTCGGTGCCGGAGCGGCCCATCGCCACACCGATGTCCGACTCGTGCAGTGCCGGCGCGTCGTTGACTCCGTCGCCGGTCATCGCCACCACGTGGCCCCGGGAGCGAAGGGCACGGGCGATGCGGAGTTTGTCCTCGGGAGAGACCCGCGCGATCACCACCCCGTCGTGGTCTAGGACAGCGGCGAGATGCTGCTCGTCCTCCGGCAAATCCGCTCCCAACAGCACGGCAGAGTCGGCGGACCGTAGCCGCACCTCGTTGCCGATGGCCGTGGCGGTGGCCGGATGATCGCCGGTCACCATCGCCACCTTCACCCCTGCCTTGCGGCACGCGTCGAGGGATGTGGAGATGTCTTCACGCGGCGGATCCTCGAGCGCCACCAGGCCGAGCAGGCGCAACCCCTGATCGCATTCCTGCTGGTCCCGGGGTGTTCGACCGTTCCTCGGGCACGCGGCGACGGCGAGTACTCGAAGCCCCCGGGCGGTCAGGGTGTCCACGGCTTGATGCGCCGCCGGGTCGTCGCCGCAGAGCGGAAGCACGGCGTCCGGCGCCCCCTTGACGACGATCTCGTCGGCCAGCGCGACCGCCATGCGCCGCAGTCGGGGATCGAAGGGGAACCGCAGCTCGGCGTGGGCGGTACGACGGTCCTCGACGGTGTCGATGCCCAGTCGTCTGGCGAAGGTATCGAGGGCAGCTTCCATCGGGTCGCCGTGGGCCCGCCACTGCCCGTCGACTTCTTCGGCGTATCCGGTGGAGCAGCGTTCCCCGGCCAGGGCGAGCCGGCGAATGGACTCCTCCGCGATTGGTGAGGACCACTTGAGCTGCGCTGTGGGCCCGTAGCCGGCGCCGTCGATGGCCAACGAGCCGGCCGGCGACCAGGCTTCGACCACCGTCATCTGGTTGCGAGTGAGGGTCCCCGTCTTGTCGGTGCAGATGAACGTCGTGGACCCGAGCGTCTCGACGGCCTCGAGGTTGCGGACCAGGATCTGCCGCTTCGCCATCTGCTCCGAGCCCCAGGCGAGAGACAACGTCACGGTGGGCAGCAGCGCCTCCGGGACCAGGGCGACCGTGACTCCGATCGCGAACACGAAGGCCTGCTGGATCGGGTTGCCCACGAGCACAGAGACGAGCAGGAACAGCACACCCACGCCGATTGCGATCGCTGCGATGAGGCGGACGACGCCACGCAAACCGCGGGTGAGTGGCGTGTCCGGTTTCCTGGTGGAGGTTGTCAGTCGGGTGATGCCGGCCAGGCGGGTCTGTTGGCCGATCGCGGTGACCAGGGCACGCGAATCTCCTTCCACCACAAAAGTGCCCGCGAACAGGGGTTCGCTTGCTGCGACTGCGCCGGCCTCGCTCTCGCCGGTGAGCATGGAGGAGTCGACGAGCAACCGGTTCTGGCTGAGCACCACGGCGTCGGCGGGAACGCGGTCGCCGCTTTCGAGTAACAGCACGTCGTCGACGACTACGTCCTCGGCCTCGATCACCCGCCGAGCGCCGTCACGCAAGACCGTGACCCGCGTCGGCAACATCTCTTGGAGCCGGTCGGCGGCCCGGTCTGCCCGCGCTTGTTGGATCAAGGAGAAGACCCCGTTCAGCACGATGACCGCGATGATGGCGACGCTGAGTTGGGGCAGCTTCGCTAGGAAGGCGAGCACTGCGGCCGCCCAGAGCAGCAGGGCGAAAAAGTGCGTCAGCTCCCCGAGCAGCCGGCGAGCGATCGACGGCCGCCTCGCCGCGGGGAGCTTGTTGGCACCGCCCTGCGCCCGCCGCTCGGTCGCCTCGGCGGTCGTCAGGCCGAGCGTCATGACGTCGGCCATGGCTCTCCTCTCCGCCGAGCGCGACGTGTGATCTCACGGCGGCGATGGCAAGCGCTCTTGCGGGGACCCCGCACGATTCGTCGCCAGCAGCCGACGAAATGCTATAACCGGCGCGGCCGAATGGCCGAAGACCTGACCTGTCGGGGATCCTGCCCCACGGACATTGATGTTGGCGTTCGGCTACCGTTTCCTACGGAACATCGCTAGGGGCGGTAGCTCAGTTGGTTAGAGCCGCGGACTCATAATCCGTGCGTCCCACAATTTGCAGTTTGCGGTCGTTGACTATCGTCGCTCAGAATATGGGCCTGAACAGCGAATGCATTGACGCCTACGGTCGGTCGTAATTGGCTGTTTGTGGTGGTGCTGCGGTATTCACTGCGGTATCGTCAGGGAGATCACCGTAATGCTCGTTTGCCGAGCGGACCCCTCGTTAGGACTCCTCGTGGACATCCGTTTCCCACCCGGATATCCCGATACCCCCCGGTGCGATATGGGCTGAGCAGTGGGGCAGGGACAAGAAGCACGGCCCCGGCCGCTGGCTCAGCGTCGGTGACTGGGAAGCCACTCTGGTGGGATACCCCGACGATCTGGCGGAGCCTCGCCGCGTCACCGTTTTCGGTCTGGCGTTCCAGCGCTCCACTGGCGAGATAGTCAATCCTTACGTCCACGTGGAATCGGACCCCGATAACCCGCTGACCCTCGCTGACACCGACGAGCTGATCGCGGTGCTTGGCGAGGTCCGCGACAAGCTGCGCAACCTGTCAGATCCGTAGGGCCGCGATCGGATGATGAGCGCGGAAGCGCGGTGGCTTATATCTCATGGAATGGGCCTCGGCCCGGCATTTTCGGTTACTCGGCGTGTCTTACATGGTGTTGTCGGTGGGCGGACTTATCGTCCGAAGTGGAGCCCTCCACGGGCTCTCCCGGATGGGGAAGTCCGGGTTCCAACTATCTCGGAGGTAAGTGAGATGGCAACCGGTAAGAAAGATGCGAGCAAAGCAGGCAAGCTGCTAGGCAACCCGAAGACACCGAAGTCGGTGAAGAGCGTTGCCGCTAGCGACTTAGCCCAGACGCCCAAGAAGAGAGGTAAGTAACCTGACCGGCAGAAACGGCCCTCAGAACGAAATTGTGGGGGCCGTTTTCGTCGGTCGCGAATCGGGTTTCAGCCCGCGCTAACCTGCACCGATGTCGCCAACGCCACCACCAACTCCGATTCCGGCGCCGACGCCAAGTGCGGTTCAGTCGCCCACGCAGACCGTCATTGTGAATCTGCCGCCCGACGTGATCGACAAATTGTCTCCGCACGAGACCGGACTACCGCAATCCTGGGCCACAATCATCGCGGCATGCATCGCCGTTGCCGCTGCTGCGATTGCGCTACTCGGAGTATGGTGGCAAATCCGCTCGGCAGCCAGAGAAGCCAGAAACGACCGGGCCGCTGATGTTCGGTTAACGCGACAAACCCAGCTGGCCGAGCACATGGCTGAGGCGATCCAATTGGGGCGATCGCTTCAAGACTTGATCAGCTCGAACCGAGGTAACCTGCGCGACTGGGCCGAAGCGCCGCGCAATGCGTTCAACGAGCAAACGCAAAGAGCCCGAGCATTATCGAGCATAATATTCCTGCTCGGCGCGAAGAAGTCTGGCGCGAAGTTGCACGAACTGGTCTACAAGTGCAACGTACTCGCCAAAGACCGCAAGGAGACTTGGGGAAAGCACACTTTCGTGCTGGCCGGTGAGATGTCGAAAATCTTCGAAGAGGAGCTGTCAGCCTATGCTGACGTGCCACTGCCGACGCAGTCGGAACCGTAGGGCCGGGGGCAAAGCGAGTTCGGTGGGCTAGACGTGCCGCCTCGGCGCCATATGCACCCACGGCGCGGGTGCTTGACCGGCCTGCGAAGCTTATCCCCGTACTCATCCAACCTTTGCGGAGGTAAACGATGTCTCAAACGGATGCTTTGCGGATTATCGGCGTGGAACTGATTGAGGACAGTCTGCAGACGTACCGGGACTTACACACCCAAGATGCGCAGTCGTCAGAGACTTATCCCATCATGATCTGGCTATCGCATCCCGCCGATCCATATGAGGCTAAGTTTCTGCGTGAAAAGTGCGGCATCATCGTCGACAGCGAAGACCTGATGTGCGCGATAATTCTCGAAACCACGATCGACGATTTCAAAGCAAATATCGAGCAATGGAACGAGAGCGTTGCGCTCGCCTCGCGGGAGGCGCAGCAGGCTCGCGAGGCCGCCCTAGCGGAGGACCGGCGCCTCAAAGAGGTTGCTGAAGAAGTCGACAAGTACCTACGCACCAACCCGTGAGCGGGCCGGCCCTGCGCGTTGCGCAGGCCTTGCGGGGCCTATAGCGCTTATTCTTCGGTCTATGAATGCTGCGAGTTTTTCTCCGTGGCACCGGACCGGCAGGACGTGTCCGCGTGGCGTGGCGATTGAGGAACGCACCGTCACAATGCAGACCGACCAGGGACGAGTCCCTCTCCACACAGAGGCGCGGTGCTGTTCGTTATGCGAGCGCGAGGGTCTCCACTAGCAGTGCATCGCCCGAAGCGAGTTCGCCGGTCGGCTAGGCGTGCCGCCTCGGCGCCATGTGCACCCAAGGCTCGGGGGGCAGAAGGTCGGGGCGAAACTTGCGTTGGCGTTCCCAGCGCATCATTCGAATCTGAGTGACCGCGCATCCCTCGCAGCCGCAGTCGTCGCGTCCATCGTCGCGGAGCTGCGCCATCAGGCGAACCCGAGCTTCGCATCGCGGCCCCAGCGGGTATCGGCCGCAGCCTTCGCTTGCGGACTGCGGCGCCGGCCGATCTGCTCACCAGGCAACGGCAATGCCAGCTCGGCAACCAGGCGGCTCGCGAGCTTCTGCGTCTCGCGCAGCTCAGACAGCAGCGGGTGCGGTCTCGGCAACTGGCCGCGGCCACCGGCGACGGTCAATCCGTCGCGGGTCAGTTCAGCTTCCATGGCGTCGATGCGATCGAGAGTCTTGCACGCTTCGACAAGCAACACGGTCTCGGCAGGATCGAGCACGTAAACGCCAACAACTTTGCGAAAAAGGGCCTTTCCACGCGTTTTCAGGCCGTTTGGTGTGCGTGGCGGTTTGGAATCCGTCATGTCCCTCTGTTTCACGAATCATATTGGCTACCAGCATATTTCGGACATATAATGGTGTTGGCGCACAAGGCTTTTCAAGTCTGCGCCCGTCGCTCGAAATAGCCCCTCACCTGCGGAAACGCCTTTTTCGACCCCTTGCGCATCGCGGAGGGGGCGATTTCCTGACGGATGTCACCCCCCAGCGCGACCGCGCCGACTTTTGAGGGGCCCCCCCGGGACTGCCCATCGTTCATGCTCTCGATTCTACCGGAGATACGTTGTTACACAATGTATTTCGCATTGCAAGCAACTCCTATAGAATTCGTCTATGACGCTCACAACGCGCATCCGGTTCCTTAAGCAGATCGACCCGCAGGCCGTCGAGCAGGCTGCGCAACGTCTCATCGACGCGGCCGGTGCGGTCGGTGTCACCATGACCGCCGCCCCTGTCGTTGACACGCTCGACGAACACCCGGCCCCACCGGCCGCGTTCGTCGAACTGCGCTGCGAGATTCCCGATGATGATGACCTGGGATTGGCCGACGATCTCGAATTCGCGATTGTCAAGGCCATGGGCTCCTGGGCGGCACCGATTGCTTGGCAGGAGCAGACCTCGCGCCAATGGTTCAGTGATCCGAGGGAAGCGGCGACACCGTATTACGTGCTGATCGAGCTGCGGCGGCAGGCGCGGACGTGGGAGCACCTAGGCGTTGCCGATGAATTCAGCCGACGCTTGCTCGCCGATTCATGCCAGCAGATTCGATTAATGAGATTGGACGGCCCAGCGCAGCGGCAATGCCGCTAACGCTCGCTGTTCGGCGTCGATGTACGGCGTGACTCCGGGCTCGATCGAAAACTCTGGAATCTGTCTCAGCCACTCCTCGACGAACACCGTCATTTGCAGCCTGGCGAGTGGGGCGGCGATGCATCTATGTGCCCCAGCCCCAAACGCCCAGTGCGGTTGTCGGGTTATTCGGCCATCGGTGAGTGTTATGTGGTCCCCGTACTCCATGTTGGCTGCGCCGACATGCAGCGCAACGGCAACGCCGACGGGTAACTCCTGCCCGCCAATAACGGTCGGCTCCGTGGTGACGCGCGGGAGCGTGACCGCGGGAGCGGAAACGCGAAGGACCTCTTCAATGAACGCAGGCGTTTGGGCGGGTTCGCGCTGTAGGAGCTGGCGTAGTTCTGGGTTGCGCGCCAGTTCAAGGAGTGCGTAGGCCAGTGTCGCCGCGGGCGTGGTCATCCCGGCGAAAAGCATGAGAACGTGCACGCCCGCGAGTTCCTGATGGCCGAGCCGCACCAATTCGGCACGGCACCCGGACCGCAGGAGTCTCTTATCGACGTATTTCACCCACGCGCTGGCCGCCCGCACCTGTGAGTCCCGGGAGCCCCCTTGGACGGTCGACCGGAGGAGGTCGCACAGTTCGCGCAGGTCGGCCTGCGGCCACCCACACCACGTCAGGACTGCTCGGGCGGAAAAAAGCATGGCAATTTCGACGCCGTCGCATCGGCCCTCTGCCGCAAGCGCTCCGATGAGTTGGCGGGCGTGCTGGCGCAGGGGCGGTTCCAGTCGCGCCACTGCTTCTCGGCTAAAACTCGGTCGGAGTTTCTGCCGAACGCGTCGGTGGTGTTCCGGCGCGCCCAGTTGAAAGACGGGCACCAGGCGGGACAGCACCGCCAAAAAATGTGACCCGTAGTCGATGCGCAGCCGAGTCACGCAGCGAACCAGCTCGGCCCGCTGCGTCACGAAAAGGAGGCCGAGGAACTTCGCGATAGGGCCGGCCTCGTGCAGAGCGCGCCACTGCGCGTGGCGATCCTCGGGTGTCATCAATGTGAGCTGTTTTCCAATCGTTTAGGGCCGCCGCGCGGCTCGCCCGCATCACGGCGCCGCGTTTGAAAGCGGCTGCACGCACGTGCACTCGGGCGAGCAGGGCCGGGGAAAGGTAAGCCGACCCATACGCGGCGGCGGAGGTCCGGCGGTGCGCTACAGGCGCCGGACGCTTGTTCGCGACCGGGAGTCCCGGCCCTGGCATAGCAGGGACTCCGGTCGCGAAGTTTTTACTTGCTGGGCGTCGTTACGGCGCCGTGGAGGATCGCCGGCTCAACGAGCAGCTCGCCGGCTGCCACCGTGTACCGCAGGGCGTGCACGCGGACCAGCTCCATAACGGCGGCCTTGCTCATGTTCATTCGACGTGCGGCCTCGTCAAGATCGACAAACGCCGGTTCGTCGTTGAACCCGCGCGGGTCGTCGTAAGTCACCCAGCTGTGCCGTGGTTCGCGCTGCGTCATGCCGAAAGAGCAATGACTGCAAAGGCGCTCGGCCGCAGCAAGCCCATACCGATGCGCATCTCCGACCGCAATCGGGTTGTGTTGGTCGCGAATCCAGAGAAGGGATCGAGCATTGTCAGGATTCCGCCCCGCGTGAACAGACGAACCTTTGTCCAATCCGCCAGCAATGCTTTCCCAGCAGGAACGCGCGGGCTCACGAGCCGCGGGACGTCGCCGAAAATGTTGGCGCTGTTCGCCGGTCCGTTCTGGTATCCACCGCCGAGGACGAACAAGTCGGGGGTGCCACCTTCGCGCAGCAGGTCGAGCGCGGCAGCGTCCGTGGGGTTGAGCACCCACCCCGTCGGCTGAACACCGGAAGTCTCAAACGTCGACAGCGCGCCACGCAGGGTGGTCGGCACGTCGGTGTCGAAAGCGACTGCGGTGGTGCCGGATGCGTGCAAAATGCCCTCGAAATTCTCCCCGGTGCCGTCGCCGTTGAGGACCTGCTCCTCAAGCGCATCCAACAATCCCTGGTAAAGCTCGGTGATCAGGAATTGCCGCAGCTCGTCGTAGTCGAGCCACAACCTGTTCGGAACATCCTCGGACAGGTGCGCCAGCACCCGCAGGCGGTCCTCGACCGGCGTCACCGTGAACGTGCTCGTCGGTTTGGTGGCGAAGTCAGCGGTCATCGCGGCGTTGTTGGTGCGCGTGGTCTGCTGCCAGAATTCGAATGCGTTCGAAGGTGATTCAGCGCGATCCACCAACAGATCGATGACCCGCTTCGGGCGTTCCATCGGGACGACCTGCGGCAGCACCAGGGCGGGCAAATCGATCGAGCTGGCGGTGATCGCGCGAGTCTCCCCGTCGAAGTTGTTGGCGCGCCAGATGACATCGGCCGCCCGGGAAGCCCAGTCGCCAGCCCCGGCGCGATCACCGATTCGGGCACCCGGTTCCCCGCCGGGGCGGCCGCAGTTGGTCGCACGGGCCATCGCCCCGGCGACCGCCCGAGATGTCGGGTTGTCTAGGCCGGCGCGCACGGCCTCCTCGATCTGGTCGTTGAGGGTCTCGATTTGCTCCGTGAGGCGCCGGAACATCTCGGACTCTTTCGGGTTCGCATGGGAGGCGCCTCGTGCCTCGACCCCCGTGGTGATGGCTTTCCGCGCCGCCGCGAGCTTGGCCCGCGTTTCACGGAGTTCTGTGATGTCTCTCATTTAAAAAATCCTTGCTTTTTGGTGTGGTCGGAGATTCCGCCCAGTGCCAGGGCGTGCCGCCTCGCGGTGCCAGCGAGACAAAGCAAATGGGTTCCGCGCTTTCGCTGTGCCAGCGGGGCGGATAGTGGGCTGTGGGGCGTCGTCCGTGCCGGAAGACGCCGGTGGCTAAATCCCTCGCCAGGCGGTGACTGAGAGGCCGCCTGGCGAGGGAAGTCTTTATAGGTCAGTTGATTTCGGAATTTCCGAATTGGTCCACGCGGCCTGAGCTACGAGGTCAACAGCGGCTCGCAAGCGCGCTTCACGGGAGTGGCTGGCTCGCAAAGATCACTCTCTCGCTACGCGAGGTGATTCCCCAAGCGCGTCAGCGCGTTACTACCCAGCCCCCTCGCCTACTTCACTCCCGCTACGCGCCCTGCGGGCGCGCGCGCAAGTTGCGTCCCGGTCGGGGTGAAGTCGGAAACGGTTCGGACGCTGGCCCTGCCGGTCGGTTCGGCGTGGTATGGCGCGAATGTTCGGAATCGAAACATTGGCCCCGGCTCAACAGGCCACTTGTCACTCGCATCGGCCAATCCTTTTGGGACGCCCCAAGAGAGAATCAAGACCGCGAGTCAAAAGCCCAGGTCAGAGACTTGGACCGTCCGGCTCAGCCGGACGGACCGTACGGTTTAACCGGACACTTTTATATGTAACCACGTCGCATACATATGTGCTGTCAAGTGCTTTGATACCGGAAAGTATATGTAACGTACCTGCTAAAAGGAACGTCCGGTCAAACCGGACGTTTACGACGAGGCGACGAGTGTCAGGGCGCACTTACGGGCGCGTGCGGTGCGGGCCTCGTGAACCGGGCACGGTGCGTCGGCCTGACCTTGCGGGCCTTGGATCGCGTGCCCCGGCACTACGAGGCATTCCATGCACGACCCCTCCGCAAGCCAGCCGTGCTGGACTGCAGTGTTGATGGCGTCGTGGACGGTCTGGCGCGGCGCCCGCCTGAATGGCTTGTCGCCTTCGGGCGGTTTCCCGAGCAATACCGTCAACTGGCCGCGCTGGAACACGGCATGGCCGTTGGCCTCGTGACGCCCGTAGGCATAGCAGACCAGCCGCGCCCACATCGGGAGGTTGTGGTTAGCGGCGCGGTTTTCCCACGCCGCTTGGTAATGGCGTGTCCACGGGTTGAATACGGCCAAAATTGTTCCCCTTATCGAGCGACGCAATCCAACAGGCTACGGCCCAACCGTGCAGCCAACAGAGCCGGCATTGCGAAAATGTGTCCGTCATCGAACCGCAGCCCGATATTGTCACCATTTGCATCAAACATCACGTCCGCAATTTCGACGTCATGGCAATTGTTCATCTTGTTCCTGGTTCTCTGCCTCGATGGCGAGCATTCGCGTGCTGAGCGTCCATCTGCGCGGGGGTACGTCGTTATGCGTCATCGCCCATTGAATATGCGCCAACTCGTGACGGCGCGCTGACGCGAACCTCGGCGCATACTTCAAATTCCCGCGGCTGAAATCCGTGCGATCACCATTAAGGTGCACAACGGAATACGGCAGACCCGCAGCGATAACCTTACCGTCGCGACGCTCGTCGCATATCACGCAATGGTGCCGATCTGGCAGGCCGCAATATTCCAACGCGAGGACATCGCGACGGGGGGTCCTAACTTTCCGATTGGTGTCATACAACCGGAGCGTTATGGGGTACTGCGGCCCCATGCCGATCGCGAGCACATTTCTGTGCCGATCGCGCACGTCGCCGTTGTCGGTGAATTCGTACCCCGGAGCCCATTTAATCGTGGCAAATGGTTGCCAAATTCGTGGCCGTCCTGCCACCATTCCTCTATCTTAATTCTATCGAATTTGGTCCGTTGATTTACGATAAATTGGCTAGTCGAACTGCGCATCAATCCACGCTTCGACTTCGGACCTTCGCGCCATCACGCGCCGGCCGATCCTGGCGAACCGCGGCCCTTGGCCCATCGCCCGCCAATACCGCACAGTGTTCAGCGGCGCATTCGTGATCTCCGCAACCTGCTCCAGGGTGATCAGGTCTGATTGCTCCATGTCGTATTTCCTTCCCGCATGCAGGCGCCAACCATCGCCGTTGGCACTCTAAAATTGGCCTGCCTCAATGGGATTGCGGGAGCATCCGAAATGTTTGTTATTGCCCGCTGTCTTCTGGCCTACTTGAAATTCTACTGCTGAGGTCGGCCCAGCCCGCAGCTCTAGAGAAAGTATTTTTCAGCGGTACCCAGCGGACTCTTATGTGCGGATTCCTGCGGTATCCTTCCCCTGTGGCGATTACCAGGCACCAGCGCGCCGGGATCGATGATCGCTGGCACAAGCGGGTAAAGGGGCCAGACGGTAAGACGCACACCGAGCGCTCGCCGCTGTACGGCGAGGTCACCCGGTGGCGCGTGCGGTGGGTGGACGATCAGGGTCGGGAGCACTCCAAGGTGTTCTCGCGCAAACCCCTTGCGCAAGCGTTCCTGAACAAGCTGACGGCCGACGTTCAACGCGGCGAGTACGTTGACCCGCGCAAGGGGTCGGAGTCTTTCCGCGACGTGGCAGAGCAGTGGTTCACGACCAAAAGCCACCGCAAGCCGAAAACCATTGTGGGATACCGCTCATTGCTGGATACGGTCGTGCTGCCCAAGTGGGGAGACGTGCCGCTGAAGAAAATCGACTACGAGGGTTACACGACTTGGTTGGGCAGTCTTTCGGTGGACGGCTCACAGAAAGACAAGCCGTTGTCGGCCAGTCGGATTACACAAGCCCACCAGCTGGTCGGCGCGGTGCTCAAGTACGCGGTGAGAACAGGCCGGATTGCGAAGAACGTCACAGCTGACATCAAACGGAGCGAGGACTTACCCACGCCAGCGGAGCGCGAACGGCGATACCTCACCCATACCGAACTGTTGAGGCTCGCCAGGGCAACGGGGCAATACGAGACGCTGACGCTAACCCTCGGTTACTGCGGCTTGAGATTCGGTGAAGCTGCGGCGCTGCGGCGCCGGCACGTGGGAGATAGGGAGCTAACCATTCGTGCATCCGCCAGCGGCGTCGCGGGTAGGGGGATCGTGGAGACGAGCACCAAGACGTACCGCGCTCGCCACGTCCCCGTCCCTGAGCCTGTCTGGGAGCGGCTCAGCGCGGAGCTGCCCGACGACCCAAACGCACTCGTGTTCCCGTCGCGGGTCAACGGTGGCGGGTACCTATCGGTTGACGAATACCGCTGGCGATTTGATAAGGCTTGCGCCGATGCGGAGATAGAGGGGCTGACTCCGCACGGACTGCGACACACCTGCGCGTCACTTGCGATCAGTGCGGGCGCTAACGTGAAGGTCGTGCAGCGGCTACTAGGGCATGCCACCGCGGCAATGACGTTGGACCTGTACGGCCATTTAATGGATGACGACCTGGCCGGGGTTGCCGCCGCGCTGGGTAAGGCCATCGATGCAACTGCGGTATCACTGCGGCATGAGGGCCAAAGCGGCCACAAGCATGATTAGCTATGTCGAGCGAATACACTGGTAGCAGTTCAAGGGGCGGTAGCTCAGTTGGTTAGAGCCGCGGACTCATAATCCGTTGGTCGCGGGTTCGAGCCCCGCCCGCCCCACCTCAAAAATCCTGTTCAGCTCCAGTGAGGTGGCGGGGAGGTCTATCGATTCGGGTGAACGGTGGTCACTGCGTGGAATTGACTTTGGTCAACACCAGTGCCGCTTCGTTGTACGGAAACAGGCGGTAGAACACACCGGATGGCCCTTGAACGAGCGGTGCGGCCTCAGCCTTACTCAGGAGGCGGGGATTGGCTAGCGCGATACACTTGCCGCGCTTGTGCAGCACCGCCTGTCCACCGGCTAATACATTCTTCAACCAGTCCGATTCGAGCCCGTACCCGATGAGAACGACGAAGCCGTCGCGGATGGGGAAAACCAACAGCGGCGTTCGATAACGCTTGCCTGATTTGCGTCCGACATGTTCGAGTGTCCCTTGGACTGGAAGCCATGGCGTGATCGACCGAGCCGCTGGGTTGGTGACTCGGCGATTGAAGTTTGCGACGGCCCTTGGCGCCCGCATGGCCCCCCCGTTCAAGAAGCTCGAAATGACCAGTATTGGTGGGAACGCTACGGCACGTGGCGGATCGCTGTTACCAGGGAGCTAGCTGGCGCAATGTCGCGGAGGTCCGGCGGGATTGGCCTGCTGAGGCGCGACATCCGTTCGCGGCTGTCCAGGGAATCCACCTTCCATCCGTGCTGGGACAGCCATGATGCCGTATCGCTGGCATCGTGGTCTTTGATGAAGGCCGTCACATCCGCGTCTACGCCCAGCGCGTCGTCTATCTCGGCTGCTCCGTCGCGCCATGCGCTCAGCCGCTCGTCGCCGAAGTGCATTGTCGAGTGGTGATAGACCTCGGCGGCCAGCCGGCTACCCGGCGCGCTTAGCGCAGTGACCGCGTCGAAGAGCGCATTGTGCTCGGTTGACGATAGGTAGGGCAGTAGTCCCTCGACGAGCCAGGCCGTCGGCAGCGACCTTTCCCATCCCGCGTCCATCAACCTGACCGGCCAACGCTCGTCGCGCAGATCAACAGGAACCGCGCACAGGTCGGCTAGCGGGGTGGCGCCATGCGCTGTCAGGTCGGTGTCCTTGAACGCCTGGACTGCGGGCTGGTCGATTTCGTACACACGCTTGCCGGTGAGCGGGACTAAGCGATAGGCACGGGCGTCGAGCCCGGCAGCGAGGATGACGAATTGGCTGACTCCGAAACTCGCTGCGTCAGCGCAGAACTCGTCGAAGAAGACCGTCCGGGTGGCGACGTACTCCCGGCCCGCCCGCGCAACCCGCCGCCCCACATCATCCTCCGCGCCCATCCACGAAAGATCCCCACCAGCCATCCGTTGCCAGCCCGGGTCATTGGCCGCCGCCACCAACACCGCCGCAAACTCGTCGTGGATCAACGGGTCATCTTGTGCTGTTTCTGCTGCCCGTTGCGCAGCGACAGCAAGCGCCGTTGATCCCAGATCGGTGGTGATGTCCCAACTCATGCCGTTGCGGGCACCAGGGGGCTGATGTCCTCGCCTTGCAGGAGTTTGATCGTCAGGTTCAGGTCGAAATAGTCGGTCCAGCGAGTGATTCTCCCATCGTCATCGACGACGAAGGTCCCCATCACCGGGATGGCCGGCTTGCTTCCGTCCGGAGCCTGGATGTAGTCCAGGCGTTCGGTGAGCACCACGGAACCCTCGCTGGCGAGGTTGACGATTTCGAAGGCGTAGGCGTCCGGGAACATCGAGAACTGGGCGGCCATGTTTTCCACGATGGCGTCTGGCCCGGTGAAGGCGGGCATTCCCACGTTCTGATAGACGGCCCCTTCGGCGAGGAGCGGGCGCAACGCTTCGGCGTCCCGCTGCTCCATCAAGGCGCAGAACTGGCGGACGATATCGGCTGGCGATGACATGAGTGGAATCCCTTCAGGACGGTTGGTAAATCGACTGCGCGGGCCAAAAACGACACGGACCGCCTTCCCCCAAAGACTCAGTGCTCGTGGATAATCACCCCTCGAATGTTGCGGCCGGCGAGCATGTCGTCGTAGGCCTCATTGATGTCGTCGAGTTTGTACTCGGCGGTAACGGTTTCGTCGAGCAACAGCTTGCCGCTTCGATACAGGCTGATAAGTCGAGGGATGTCGGCCCGCGGGTTGGCTTCGCCGTACAGGCTGCCCAAGAGCCGCTTCTGGAACAGTGTGAACAAAGTCAGCGGCAGCGTCGGCGTCACGTCGGACATCGAGGCCAGCGCGGTGACCACCACGGCACCGCCCTTCCGCACAGCATTGAGCGCGTCGTTGATCATCGCCCCTTCGAGCACGCCTGGCGTGAGGATGGCCGAGTCGGCCATCACTCCACGCGTGAGCTCGCCAACCAACTGGGTTGCTTCCTCCATCGAGGTGGCAAAGTGCGTGGCGCCGAACTGAAAAGCTTTGTCGTGCTTGGTCTCCTCGATATCAACCACCACGATCTGCTCCGCCCCTGCTAGGCGCGCGCCCTGAATGGCGCCGCTGCCGATCCCGCCGCAGCCAACCACGACGACGACGTCGCCGGGACTGACGTTGGCGGTGTTGACGGCCGAACCCCAGCCGGTGGTCACGCCGCAGCCGAGAAGACATGCGCGCGATAGCGGCACATCGTCATCGATCTTGACCACTGAGGCCTCTGACAACACGCCCCATTGAGCGAAACTGCCGACGCCCGAGAGGGCCCCGATGCCCCGTCCTCGGGCTCGGCGCCGGAAGGTGCCGTCGGCCTGGACTCCCGCGAGGATAGTCGCGCCGTAATCACAGAGGTTCTGATGACCCGTTGCGCACCAGCGGCAGCGACCGCACGCAGGCAGAAAAGAAGTCACCACGTGGTCTCCCACGGCAAACTCGCGCACTCCCGGGCCGACCTCCCGAACGATGCCTGCCCCTTCGTGTCCGCCTATCAACGGGAAGCTCACGCCGAACATGTCGCCGGTGCGGATGTGGTGGTCGGAATGGCATAGACCGGTGGCTTCGAACTCGACGAGCAGCTCGCCTTCCAGCGGCGGATCGAGTTCGATCTCTTCCACCGACCACTTCTCGTTCAGCCCCCACAGAACCGCTCCCTTGGCCTTCATGGCACCTCCTTGACGATATGTATCGCACGCTCGGGGCAGTTCGCGATTGCGTTGTGCGCCTGGTCTTCCCATTCGGAGGGAACGTGCTCCACGGTGACGAAGGCGGTCCCTTCGTCGTCGATGTCGAACAATTCGGGATACGTCGCGTAACAGCGGCTGTGCCCTTGGCACATCTCCCGGTCGACATGAAGCTTCACCGTCTAGTCCAATCCGCCTGGTCTGGTTCCGATGACGCCATTTTCTGTGAGCGCCGCAATCGATGCGGCGTCGAGGCCGAGTAGGTCGCCGAGGATGGTCGCGTTGTGCTGCCCTAGCGTCGGCGCCGATGACCGATACCATCTGTCAACGCTGCGGTACTTGAAGGGAATCGCCGGCACGTGATGCCTACCCACGATGGGATGGTCGAGGCTTTCGAAGAACCCTCGTGCGGCCAGTTGGGGATGCTGCGAACCGATCCTGGCGTCTCCCAAATCCGCGGCCGGAACACCGTATCTGACGAGCAACTCGGCAGCGGCCGCGGAATCGTGTTGTCCGGCCCATTGCTCGAGATGCTTGTCGATCAGGTCATGTGCCTGCATACGCCCTTGCTGGGTGTCCAATGCGGGATCATTCGCCCAATCCGGTTCCCCCAGAGCCGACTTCAAGAGCCGCCACTGCTCGTCGGTGGCGATTGAAATCGCCAGCCACCGCTCGGTGCCCGCGCACGGATAGAGGCCTTGTGGGGCGGCGTCACGGCTGCGGTTCCCTAGTCGCGATATCAGGTTCCCGTAGGCGGTGAATTCGACGACCTGCTCGGCGGCTGCGTTGAGCGCGGACTCGACCATCGATACTTCGATGAAGGCGCCTTGGCCGGTCTCGTCGCGTTGCCGGAGGCCGGTGAGCATCGCGAAAGCGGAATGCATTCCTGCCAGTGGGTCACACGGGCCGCGGGGGATTCGCGGCTGGTCGTACTCGTGACCGGTCACCCAGGCCATCCCGGTCATCTGTTCCATCGTTTGCGCGAAACCGACGTTGTTGCGCCATGGTCCGTCGAGCCCGAACGCCGGCATCCGGACCATCACGATCCGCGGGTTGTGCTCCCTGACGGCCTCCCACGTGATGGCGAAATTGTCGAAGACGCGAGGCGAGAAGTTCTCGACCAGAATGTCCGAGCATTTGACGAGTCCGAAGAACAGCTCCCGCCCTTCGGGACAGGACAGGTCGAGGGTGAGCCCGCGCTTATTGGTGTTGGTCGCCAGGTACATCCCCGATCGCTCCCACCACTGCGGCTGACTGGCGAATGCCGCGGCCGCCATCCGCGCGCCGTCAGGGTGTTTCGTCGACTCGAGGTGAATGACCTCGGCGCCTAGGGCGGCGAGAATGTGGGTGGAGGAGGGGCCCGCCCACCATGCCGTCGCGTCGAGAATTCGGACGCCTTCCATCGGGAGTTCCGGTGCCCGGTCGGTCGCGCTGGCAATCCTGCTGTGGGCGGGTACTTTTGTCATTTCGCCGAGCGGGGGAGCGCCGGCCGTTGGGGCGGGTCGTCGGCCATCGATCCGATAGGGCGCCAACGGGTGGGTGAAGCTGCCGTCGGCATACCTGCCCCACACCCCGCGCGCGGCGAACTGGGGGTGGTCCAGCACGGTCTGGCCATTGTTGACTGGTGAGACCGGGATCCGCAGATCGGAGGCGAGCGCGACGATCTCGTCCGTGGAATGGGTCGTCGTCCATTCCCGCACAAGCTGATTCCACTCCTCCCGGCGTTCCCAGCGAGTCGTTGCGAGTGCCCACGCCGGGTCTTCGTCGAGTAGGTCGAGTCGGCCGATCATCGCGAGGAACGACTCGAATTGTTGGCGGGTGTTGGTGTTGAAGCCCACCCATCCGTCCGCGGTCGGTTCGATGGAAGGGATCTCCACCTGTCGGGCGGGGTAGGTCAACGCCGGGCGTCCGGCCAGCTCGTAGTAGAGATCGGCGAATCCGCCGGCGCTGAGGTGACAGGCTTCCAACAACGAGCAGTCAACGATCTCACCCGCGCCGCCGAGTTGAACCCGCCGCAACGCGGCAAGCGCCGCGACGGCGGCATAACTGGCCATCACCCATTCGAAGACTCGACCACCCGCTTGAATGGGCGGTTGGTCCGGACGGCCCCGCAATGCCAGGGTCCCGCTCTCGGCCTGGATCGTGAACTCCGTGGCGGGCCGGTCCCGGCACGGCCCGGTCAATCCGTATGGAGACAACGCCACGATCACCAGGTGTGGCGCACGCCGTAAGAGCGCTTCGCGGTCGAGGGACCCGGGGCCGAGAGAATCGAGGAACACGTCGGCAGAAGCGATCAACGGTTCCAGGTCGCGCAGGGAACTACCGACGATCGATCGCTTGCCGGCGTTCAAGAAGTTGAACAGGGCGCCACCATCGCCTCGATCGCCAAATGCCCTGCCGCGGAGCGGGTCTCCGTCGGGTGATTCGATCTTTATGACCTCGGCTCCGAGGTCGGCGAACAACTTGGTGCAGTAGGGTCCGGCGATTTCCGTCGCCCACTCGACGACACGAACCCCCCGTAGAGCGCTCAACGCCATCACTAGCTTTGGGAATGTGTTACGCGCGCCGATGAGTGCACAACCGCCACCCTTCTGTCCTCACGCTCGTGCCGATCGAGCAGAGTGCTCCGCATCCGCATGGCTCCGGCCCGGCTGGCAACGACGCTAACGACGCGAAAGCCCGGATGTCAAGTGTGACTCGATAAGGTGGCGGCGTTGAGCTCTGGTGGCGGCTCAGTCGGTTGCGCGTGCCTTGCGGGGCCGTTGGACCCGCTCGCCTCGGTTGGTGGGCGCCTTCCCGTTCGATGTGCTGACGCCTTTGGCGAGGATGTGCGAACCCAGTTCGATCTGTGCGCGAATGTCGGGTTCGCCGGTGTCGAACCAGCGCGGTCCGAGGCTGGTCGTGAAAATGATGAAGTTAGCCAGCAGCTCGGCGAACAAGTCGGCGTCGACGTCGGCGCTGATCTGCCCGGCGGCTTGGTAGTGGCGAACGCCCTCAGCGATCACGGCCGTACGGCGCGCGTGGTTGGGTTGCAGAACGCGCAGCGAGAAGTCCGGATCGGATAACGCCCGACCGGATATATCCCAGCCGGGAACGCCGCTGCGCCGGTCGTCGATTCGTAGCCGGGCCAGAAAAAGTTCCCGGATATAGTCTTCGAAGCGCGCAGGCAGGGCAGCCACGACCTGTTCCTCCGCCTCGGTGACCAGGTCGGCGATCTGTCGAGAAACGACCTGCTCGAAGATGCCCCGCTTGTCTCCGAAGTAGTGGAACAGCATTGCTTCCGAGCAGTTGGCACGACGGGCGATCTCCTTTGTCGCCGCAGCCGCATATCCCGCTTCGGCAAAGACTTCAGCAGCCGCTTCAAGGAGGGCCCGCTGTTTGCCATCCTTGTCCCGAACTCGCCGCGCGCCTGTAGTCATCACACATACCTTAGCGAGCGGGCGTCGGCTGGGAAGGAGCTTGCTCGCACGCCCCGCGCCATCGACCGGTTTTTTGGGTTCCGTCCTATCTTTCACTTTTTTGCGTGGAATGCGGCGCGCGGATCATGAGCGACCAGACACGTTATCGAGTGCGACTTGACTCTAGCTGGGCGACGACTTACTGTGCTGCGAAAGTACCTTTCGACGTGTGCGAGAAATCCGAGGCCCGGCGCAGATGACACATGGACGGTGGCGTGACGACGGTGTCGGCGGCATCCTGACGCGCCCTCGTCGCCGGATATCTGCCCCGGCCGGCATGCCGACTTTCGGTGTCGAAAAGGACCGCACATGGTGAGCAAGTCGCCGCACGAACACGCCCGAAACCTCGATCTCCGTCACGAGGATTTCAACGACCAAGAATTCCTCTACGAGGTCTACGAAGTGATGCGAGAGGCGGGACCGTTCAGTCACCAGGATGTGCCATTCCTGGGTGCCACGCCGGGGGGCGCGTGGGTCGCCACCCGCTATGACGAGTGCTACGAGATCTTGCGGGATTGGCGCAGCTTCTCCAGCAAACCCGTTGGGATGGAGGGTAACCCGATGTCGTTCGGTGACATCGTCATCACCCTGGATCCGCCACGGCAGCAACAGCTTCGCAAAGTTCTCAACCCGTATTTTTCTCCTGGTCGCATGAAGGACTTGGAGCCTCAGGTGCGCGCGGTCACCGACGGGTTGATCGACAACTTCATCGAAGCGGGCCGCGGCGATCTCGCAGACGTCGCGTGGCAGCAGCCTGGGATCGTGTTCTTCCGGTATCTGCTCGGTATGCCCGTTGAGGACGTTCCGCTCTACATAGAGACGGCCGACCTTGCGATCAACGGCGAAAGCGAAGTCATCCGAAACGAATCGATGACCAATCTCTACCTTCGCGTGCGGGAGGAGATCGACAAGCGTCGCCATGAACCGCCGCGCGACGACCTGATCGACGTCTTACTCGCCGCGGAAATCGACGGCGAGAAACTCAGCTTCGACGACGTCGTCGCCAATGTGATGCTCCTGGTCCAGGCTGGCCTCGAAACTACCTCTAGCGCCATGTCATTCGCCCTTTTCTATCTGGGGACTCACCGATTGGAGTGCGACCGGCTCGTCCAGGACGCCCGTCTGATGCCCACGGCGATAGAGGAATTCATCCGCTTCGCGGGATCGGTCCATGGACTGCATCGTTCCGTCGCCGAAGAGGTCGAACTAAGCGGACACAAATTCTGTCCGGGTGAGACGGTCGTCGTGAATTACGCGGCTGCGAACCGAGACGAGCGCGAGTTCGAGCAGCCCGACAAGTGCATCCTCGACCGACAGACCAACCGGCACCTCGGATTTGGCGCCGGCGTCCATCGCTGTCTGGGCTCCAACCTCGCCCGGCTCGAGTTTCGGGTCGGTGTCGAGCAGACGCTGAACCGAATCCCCGACTACTCCATCCCCCCTGGGGCGAAAGTTGATTTCCACGGGAACTCGGTCACTCGTGGCTATCGGTCTCTGCCCGTCGTCTTCACGCCGGGTACCCGCGTCGCCCAATGACGGACTGCCGCCGCGAAGTTATCAAGTGCCACTTGACAGTGTGCTGAGGCCGCTTCTAGCATCGGACCAGCCGGTAATTCACTAGTCGTCTTGCGCGAAACCACCTCAATCGCGGCCGCCGTGCACGGTCGCCCAGTACAGGTGCCGGTTCGGTGAAATCAGGGAGCAACTCGTGGACAAGCAAGATCTGCAATGGATGATCTCCGTCGATGACCACATCATCGAGCCGCCGAACCTCTGGGTCGACCGCGCGTCGGCCGCCGACCGTGATCGGGTCCCACGCGTCGAGCGGATCGACGGCGTAGACACGTGGATCTACGACCAAGCGCGCGCCTCGGTGATGGGCATCTTGGTCGCAGCTCACCAACGGCCACCCGAATACTCGCCGCTGCCAGTGAATTACGACGAGATGCCGCGTGCGTACTACGACCCGGCGGCCCGCATCGCAGACATGGACGAGGATCATGTGATTGCGGGACTGAATTTTCCGTTCTTCCCCCGGTTCTGCGGTCAGATGTTCGCCCACCTCAGTGACCGCGACCTTGGGCTCAAGTGTGTGCGGGCCTACAACGATTTCGTCATCGACGAGTGGTGCGCGGCTGCGCCCGGTCGCTACATCCCGATGGTCATAGTTCCATTGTGGGATGCCCAACTGGCCGTCGAGGAGACGCTACGGTGCGCCGGCAAGGGCGCCAAAGCCATTGCCTTCTCGGAGAACCTGCACCCGCTAGGGTTCCCGTCCATCCACTCGGGTGTTTGGGACGATTTCTTCGCGGTGGTGAACGAGACGAAGATGCCGCTCTGCACGCACATCGGCTCGTCGTCGGTCAGTCCCACCACGTCGCCCGACGCACCCTTCGGGGTTCAGGCGGTCAACATCAACCTCAACCTGGCCAACTCCACCACGGACTGGCTCTTCTCGGGCAAGCTGCAGAAGTACCCCGACCTGAAAATCGTGCTGGCCGAAGGCGGAATCGGCTGGATTCCCTACCTCATCGAGCGTGCCGAACACGTCGCCGCCGACTACCACTACCTGCGAGCCAATAACTGGGCGGTGGACCCGGCCACGATGCGCTTGACCGCTGTACCCACCGACCCGGAAATTTTCCCGGAGTCTCCGCGACAGCTCTTCCGCGACCACATGTACGGCTGCTTCATCGAAGACGACTTCGGCGCCGCCAATCTCGACTTCATCGGCGTCGACAACGTGATGATCGAAACGGACTATCCGCACACCGACAGCCTCTGGCCCAACTCTCTTCAGGCCGCTCACAAGGCACTCGACGGCCGGTCCGACCTCGACAAGTACAAGATCCTGCAAGGCAATGCCCGCAGGGTGTTCAACTTTGAGCCCGCACCGTATCCGACGTCGAAGTAGTCGACGGCTGACGGAATTCGTGCGATGCGGGAGTACCAGAGCTTCATCGGCGGTCAGTGGCTGAGCGACGACGCCGTCGGCACCATCGACGTCATCGATCCGTCCAATGAGGAGTTGATCGGCCGGGTCGTCGACGGTGGGCCGAAGCAGGCGGTCATGGCTATCGAGGCTGCTCGCCGGGCATTCGACGAAGGTCCGTGGCCGTGGATGTCGGTCCGGGAGCGGGCGAAGGTCATCAAGCGGTTCGCTGAGATCCTCGATGAGCGCAAAGCGGAACTTCGAGAGCTGATCGTCGCCGAGATCGGCTCGACCGGGTTCATCACCGACCTGATTCAGGTCGGCGGCGCCATCGAGGCCGCCCACTACTACGGCGAGTACGTCGAACACGACGTCACGTGGGTGGAAACGCCGGGCGGGCCCAGGGTTTCGGCGACCGGCCTGGGCGGCGTCACCGTCGTTCGGGAACCGGTCGGGGTGGTCGGAGTCATCACGCCGTTCAACTTTCCATTCTCGATCAACATTCAAAATGCCTGGCCGCGTTGGCCGTCGGTTGCACGGTGGTGCTCAAGCCCCACCCGTGGACCCCGATGAACGCCTTTGAGCTGGCGAAGGTGGGTGAGGAAGCCGGCCTGCCCCCGGGCGTGTTCAACGTCGTCGTGGGCGGCGCCGAAGTGGGAGAGGAACTGTGCACCCATCCAGGCGTCGACATGATCGGTTTCACCGGTTCGACGGCGACCGGTCGACGCATCCGCGAAATATCGGCAGCAACGATGAAACGCGCGCAACTGGAACTCGGCGGCAAGAGCGCGCACATCGTTCTCGACGACATCACCGAAGATGACGTTGGGGGAATAGGATTCGGTCAGGTTCTGATGCATGCCGGACAGGCGTGCACGGTCACATCGCGGCTGATCTTGCCCGAACACTTGCTCGATGCGTATGTCGAGGGTGTGAAGGCCACGGCTCCGCTGATCACGGTCGGTGATCCGCGTGATCCCGCCATTGTCGTCGGGCCGCTGATCAGGGATCAACAACGCCAACGAGTGGAAAGCTTCGTCGAGTCCGCGCAACAGGAAGGCGCGCGCCTGGTGGTCGGCGGCAAACGTCCCGACCATCTCGACCACGGCTTCTACTATGAACCGACCGCATTTGTCGACTGCCGCAACGACATGCGCGTGTGCCAAGAAGAGGTGTTCGGACCCGTGCTGTCTGTGTTGACCTACCGCTCCGAAGACGAAGCCATCCGCATCGCAAACGACTCGATCTACGGTCTGGCGGGTATGGTGATGACCCGCAATGCCGCAAGGGGGTTCAACGTCGCCCGGCAGATCCGCACCGGCACCATCATGGTGCAGACTCTCGCGCCCGGTGCAGACCTTGGCGAGAATCCAGGCGATGGGCAGGGGCCGGGCTGGTCACTACCGGCGCGCGGCATGTTCAACGGCGGCGGGCCATTGGGAGGCTTCAAACAAAGTGGACTCGGCCGCGAGCAGGGGCGCTGGGGTTTCGAGGAATACACCGAGCTGAAATCAATCACCATGATGTAGCGGGGCACTGCGCCTTCGACGACGCGGCGCGGGTCCGCGTCGGGACTTGGGGTTGGAAGGGTCGGCTTGATGGAACTTCTCAGGGACGTCCGGGTCCTCGAAGTGTCACTGTTCTCCACGGATGCACTGGGCGGCCACCTCGCAGACCTGGGCGCAGACGTAATCAAGGTCGAACCACCCGGCGGCGGGGGGTTTCGCGGTTCGGCGGTTTCGGGCGGCGAGTTGCAGGACTCGCACTGGAACCGCGGCAAGAAGAGCGTGGCGATAAACCTGAAAACGCCCGAGGGCCAAGATGCGTTTCGTCGCCTGGCCGCGACGTCGGCGGTAGTGATCGACGGTCTGCGCTACGGAACCGCCCACCGACTCGGCTTCAGTTATGACGAGATCGTCGCAGTCAACCCGGCCGTGGTCTATTGCGTGCTCAATGGCATGGGCAGCTACGGGCCCTACACCCGATTACCCACCCACGGGCTGTCCTTCGACTGTTTCGCCGGCTTGAGTCCGCCGATCATCGAAGCGGATGGAACACCACGCCTTTCGGGGGCGGCTACTGGGACGACAGGTGTCCTGGCGGGACCGCTGTACGCGGCGATGGGCGTCCTCGCCGCGCTGCACGCCGCCAGGCGCGACGGCAAGCCGCAGTACGTCGAAGTCGCGCAGGTCGATGCGGCGATCAACTGGAACTTCCAACACCTCACGGCGCTGGCGAACGGTAAACCGGGCTACGGCGAGGGGATCCGCGCTTCGCTTCGCTACCAGTACTACGCAACGCGCGACGGCAACTACGTGGTGTTTAACGCCCTGGAGGACAAGTTCTGGCTGAGATTCTGCCAGTCGCTCGACAGAATGGATCTCTACGAACCGGGGCGCCAGAGGCCCGGAGAGGATGCAGCGGCAGAGGCGCGGCTGCGCGAGGAGTTGACGGCAATATTCAAGTCCCGCACACGCAGGGAATGGACCGACTTCTTCATTGCGACCGATATCGCCGGGGCGCCAGCATTTTTGGGGTCAGACCTGTTCGAGGACGACCACACGAAGGCTCGTCGGCTCGTCTATGAACAGGCTCAGCCGGATGGAACCGCGCAGCGACTGATAGGAACGTGCATCAAGACCAAACCCGACGAAGGATTCGCACCGTCGGCAGCGCCGCACGTTGGGGAACATACGGAACAGTTGCTCACCGCCCTGGCGGGCTACGACGCGGCCGGAATCGAGCGCCTTCGTTCGACCGGCGCTATCTGAACACCGGCGCATGCCCCACTCAAGGTTCAACTGAAACGCCCTGGTTCTCCCGGAGGCTCGATCTATTGGATTTCGACCAGGGTTTGGTCGGTCCGTGATGCATCGTAGAACGCGGCTTCGAACTCAGCCGGCGGAACGTCGTTGAGGTAGCTTGAAACGCCCTGGTTCTCCCGGAGGCTCGATCTATTGGATTTCGACCAGGGTTTGGTCGGTCCGTGATGCATCGTAGAACGCGGCTTCGAACTCAGCCGGCGGAACGTCGTTGAGGTAGCCGTGCAGGCGGCTGTTGTTGTGCCAGTGCACCCAGCTCAGGGTGGCGAGCTCGACGTCCTCCACGGTCTTCCACGGTCCGGTGCGGGCGGGTCCGTAGATGAGCTCGGNNTTGTANTANCCGTTCACCGTCTCCGCGAGGGCGTTGTCGAAGCTGTCCCCGATAGTGCCAATTGAGGGGGTCGCACCGATTTCAGCGAGACGTTCGCCGTAGCGGATGGAGGTGAACTGCGATCCGGCATCGGAGTGACATATCAAGTCCGGCAACAGCTTTCCCCGCGACCAGCGGGCCATTTCGATCGTATCGAGGACCATCGTGGTGCGCATGTGCGAGGCCACCCGCCACCCGCCGATCATCCGGCTGAACGCGTCGATGAGGAAGCACACGTACGCCACCCCAGCCCAGGTCGGCACGAACGTCAGATCTGTCACCCACAGCTGGTTCGGCGCGGTCGCAGTGAACTTCCGCCCGACCAGATCGGGGTGTCGCGCCGCGGCCGGATTCGGCGTGGTGGTGCGCACTCGTTTGCCGCGCCGCGCCCCTGCGATGCCGGCGGCCCGCATCAGGCGGGCGACCTGATCGCGGCCCACGTCGTGACCGGCCCGACGTGCCGCTTTCCATAGCTTGCGGACCCCGTAGACGCGGTAGTTGTCCTCCCAGAGCTTGACCAGGACCGGCCCAAGCTCTGCGTCGCGTTGGGCGCGCGCTGACGGGGCACGAGTCTTGGTGTCGTAGTAGGTGCTCGGGGCCATCGACACTCCCGCGCCTCGCAGGATGGTGCAGATGGGCTCGACCCCGAACTCCTCGCGGTGGGCGTCGATGAAGTCGACTATTTCTTGTGTTGGCGGTCGAGCTCCGCCCCGAAGAAACTGGCCGCTCGCTTCAGAATCTCGTTGGCGCGCTTGAGTTCTCGGTTCTCCTGTTCGAGCTCCTTGATCCGGGCAGACTCCACGCTGGACACCCCGGGCGCGTACCCGTCGTCGATGTCGGCTTGGCGCACCCAGGAGCGCACCGATTCCACGCCGTACCCCAACTGGCGAGCCACTCGCGACACCGTGCCCTGTTCGGTGCCCAACTCAGCGCGCAGGGCTCGGACCATCCGCACCGCAGCGGCTTTCTCCTCCGGGCTGTAACGACGCGCCGTGGGCTTCCCAGACGACTGTTCCTTCGGCATACCTGCATCCTCGTTTCCAAGGTCAGGAGCCTCCGGGATTTCCAGGGCGATTCAGCCAAGCCCACAACGATGTTTGAGGTGGGCTTGCGGGGACCGGCTGAACGACTGAGCCATTAGACAGTCCGGCTCATAACTGCGGTTACCCGCAAACCTGACCGATCTGTCCGTGATGTGGGCTGGCCTCGCACTGGCTAAGTTCGCGTCTGTAGATCTCACGCATGTAATTGTCGAGGCACACTTGGTGGGCGGCGGGATCGGTGACGTCGGCACAGGGATCGCCGGCGCCTGCTGGTGCCAAGGGAACACTGAGGGGTACCAGTGCTATGACTGCTGCCGCCGATACGCCCAATATTGCTTTCTTCATCAATATCCCCAAGCACAGCGTGGTGGAGTTACGTCATCCCAGTTAATCGCATACGGGTGCTATCGGGCTAGCGGCGAAAGTCCCATAAGAAGGGTCATTGGTTTCGACATCCGCGGCCGGCCAGTCCACATCTGCACGCATACGGACGCACCTGTAATGCTCGCTCGGCTGCGAGAAGCCGGCCGCCCCTCAATCGAAAATCGAGGCCGAAGTTCGGGCCGGTGACCGATCGTGTGGTGCGTTTGGCGGTCATGGGTACCCGTTACCAACGAGCACTAGGAGCACGAACCCGACAGGTAGGTGGGTGAGGATGACGGACACGACGAAGACCGCCGAAATCGAAGCGGTCATGCACGCGTGGGAGACCGCTCTCTCGAATCATGACGCCGAGGCGTTGCTGGCCTGCTATGCGATCGATGCGACGCTCGAAAGTCCGGTAGCCGCTCACATTCTCGGCGGCAACGGCGTCGTCCATGGCCACGACCAGTTACGTCCATTCCTGACCGAGGTCGTATCGCGCACGCCCGACGAGCGGCAGTATCACCGTGAAGGATTCTTCACCGATGGCCATCGTGCGACGTGGGAATATCCGCGTCAGACGCCCGACGGGCAACAAATGGACTTCGTCGAGGTGATGGAGGTCGACAACGGGTTGATTCAAGCCCACCGGGTCTACTGGGGGTGGCGAGGCGTAGAGATACTGGCCAAGGATCAGTATCACCGCGAGTGACGCGGCCCGACCGCCTCAACCCTCGACCGCGAACAACTGCCACTCGCCCGCCACACCCTTGAGGGTGTGCTCACCGCGAGCAGCAAAGCCGAGGCCAGACCCGGCGACCAGGTCGACGACGGTGCGCGAGACGAGCACCTCGCCCGCCGCGGCCGCCGCCGCCACCCGCGCCGCGATGTGGACGGCGATGCCGCTGATGTCGTCGTCCCGCAGCTCGACCTCGCCCGTATGTACGCCCACCCGCACTTCGATGCCAAGACTCCGCAGGGCGTCACGGATTGCCATGGCACATCGGATGGCTCGGGCGGGTCCGTCGAATTGGGCGAGGAAGCCGTCGCCCGTCGTGTTGACCTCACGGCCGCGGAAGCGCTCGAGCTGTCGGCGGACCTGGGCGTCGTGCCTGCCGAGCAGCTCCTTCCAGCGCTGGTCGCCGAGTTTGACCGCTTGCTGGGTGGAATCGACGATGTCGGTGAACAGCACGGTGGCCAGGACGCGCTCGACCGCGGGTAGCGGCCGGACGCCGGTGAGAAACTCCTCGATCTCGTCGAGCAAGGTGTCGGCGTCGTCTGTGAAGAACAGGTGGTCGGTTCCGTCCAGCTCGACAAACTTGGCCCCGCGGATGCGGTCGGCCAGGTAGCGCCCCATCTCGACACGCACCATCCGGTCATCGCGCCGGTGGAGCACGAGCGTCGGCACCTGGATTGCGGACAAGACGTCGCGGATGTCCAGCTGCGGATAGAGCGCGAAGATGTTTCGAACCATCCCCGGGCTGGCGGCCATGCGCTGCACCCGTGCCCACCACCGCCGCAGGCCGGCGTCGCCTCGCCGGCTCGGAGCCCATCCGCCCAGTCCCACCCCCTCGCCCCAGCCGCTGGCGCTGAGCTTGACCAACTTCGACAGCTGCTCCTCGGTGACCCCGAGCGGGTAGTCGGGCGCTCGGAGCAGCCGGGTGAACGTGCCATATAAAACCAGCGCATTAACGCGGTCGGGATGACTGGCCGTCATCAGCATCGCCATCGTGCCACCTTCGGAAATGCCTACCACGTCGGCACTTTCGCATCCGGCGGCATCCATGACGGCGCGCAGGTCGTCGACGGACTCTTCCAAGGTGGGCGCATGCGTCGCCGGATCCGAGAGTCCCGTGCCTCGCTTGTCGAATGTGATGACGCGCCGAAAAGAAGCGAGCCGCGAATAGAAGTGCGCGACCGACGGCTCCTCCCACATGATTTCGAGGTGCGAGATGAACCCGGGCGCGACAACGAGGTCGGGCCCCTCTCCGGTCACGAAGTAGGCGATGTTCAGGTCACCGCTCTTGGCATAGTGAATGTCCGGTGGACGTCAACACGCTGTTGGCGAAAAGGCATGAGGTTTCCGGCGTCCCACGTCCGGCGTGGGTGCCGAAGCCGGAGGCCGTCGGCACGTATTGGGCTGAATACGGCAACGCCAGCCCGCTACCACGCGCCGTCTCGGCGCCGGGCGCCGTCGACTGCAAGACCGTGCCCGGTGCGCTGTGCACCGGCTCGAACTTTCTCATGCATTGTCAGCAGCACCCCGCAGAAAGCTGGATCACCTGTGTCGGGGGCAGCAGCGCGCGCGTGTACCTGTGGTAACGGCGCGGGCCGGCACCCAGAATGGGTTTGAAGCACCGCCGAGCTGAAGGGATTGCTACCGGGATGGCCCAGAACGCTCTCCGGTTTGGGGTGTTGGGACCGTTGCAGATGACTGCCGACGGCGATGACCTGCCGTTGGGACCGGCGAAGCAGCCGGCGGTGCTGGCCATGCTGTTGATCAACCGAAATCGCCCGGTCTCGATTGACTCGCTGATCGACGCAGCGTGGCAGGAGCGCCCGCCGCCCGAGGCCCGGGGGAGCCTGCACGCGCACGTGTCCAGGCTCCGCCGATTGGTTGGCAGTGCCGGCGTGGATCCCGCCGCCGTTCTGGCCAGCGCACAGCCGGGCTATCGGCTCAACGTCCCCGACGAGGCTTGCGACGTCGGCCGATTCGCCATCGCGCAGAAAGCGGGAATTGATGCCGCTGCCGCCGGCAGGTTCGAACAGGCCAGCCGCCACCTATCGGCCGCCCTGGCCGAGTGGCGCGGCCCCGTGCTCGCGGATCTGCGCGACTTTGACTTCGTCGATGCCTTCGCCGCCGCACTGGCGGAGGACAAGTTGATGACCCTGACCGTTCGCGCTGAAGCGGAAATATCTTGTGGGCGAACTCATTCCATCATCGGTGAACTGGAAGCGCTGGTCGCCGAACACCCCTACCGAGAACCGTTGTGGGCGCAGCTGATAACCGGCTACTACTTGGCGGAGCGCCAATACGATGCACTGGACGCATACGGTCGACTGAAGACGGTGCTCGCCGACGATCTGGGCATCGACCCTGGGCCTTCGTTGCGGAGTCTTCACCAGAAGGTCCTCAGCCAAGAGCCGCTTGACGTCAAACAGGCGGCCCGCGCAACCGCTAAGCGCGCCGCCAGCACCCTGCAATGGCGTACCGAACAGCCCCGGGAGGCTGCCGTTGCACATCTGCTCGACGCCGCCGGAAGTCGTTACCCACTGCGAGGCGCAGTCACCAGGATCGGGCCCTCCCCGAGAATGACATCGTCCTGGACGACGACACTGTTAGCCGCTTCCACGCGGTGATCGTCGACACCGGGAACAGCTTTGTCATCACCGATCTCCGGTCAGCCAACGGCGTCGATGTAGCGGACCAGCGGATTCGCACCAGCGCGACGCTGGCCGATGGTGACCGCATATGCATCTGCGGCCATGAATTCACTTTCGAAATCGGTGCGAGAGCTGAAGACTCGACCAGCAGAACTAGTGGGCTGTTGCCCGGTGCGGGGGAGTCACCGTAACGGTCTGTCAGGCTTTTGAGATGGACGAACCGTGCCCGTGCGGCAGTGACAGAAGCTATAGCGCCTGTTGCGGGCCGTTCCACCATGGCCAGTCGCGGGCCCGGTCGGCAGAGGAATTGATGCGATCGCGGTATTCGGCCTTCGCCCACGGAGACGCCGACTACCTGTACCGCACATGGCACCCGCGCACGCGCCCGGTCGACGTGACGATTGACCCGGGCATCACCTGGATCGGCCTGAACGTGATCGACACGGTCGCGGGTGGTCCGGACGACGATCACGGGGAGGTGGAATTCACCGCCCAGTTCGAGTCCGCGGGCCGCGTCGGCAGCCTGCACGAGCGCAGTCGCTTCGAGCGCCGCGCCGGCCGATGGTTATACCTCGACGCCATCGCGGAAGATTCGTAGCCGGGTTGTCTATTGACCCGGCTTTCTCAGAGCGAGTGACGGGACTCGAACCCGTGTATACGGCTTTGCAGGCCGCTGCCTAGCCACTCAGCCACACCCGCACGAAACGCCACCATGCCAGCGCGGGCCCATACAGCCTAGTGTTTTCCTCGGCCCGATCATTTCGTGAGCTGCAGTTGTCCGCCTTTCCGCGAATGACGGCTAAATTACCCGTATGCGGGTTGTTCGCCTGGCGGGTGTGATCCTGACAATCCTCACAGCGGGGCTGCTGTCGGCAAGCCCCGCCGGCGCACAACCGCCGTCTAAACTCACCGATCACATCACTGACAGCACTGGGGTGTTGACGGATTCCGGTCGGGCAGCGGTCAGCTCGGCAATCGAGCGGCTTTACCGCGATCAGCACATCCAACTGTGGGTGGTCTACGTCGACAACTTTTCCAGGTTCAAACCCGAAAACTGGGCTGACCGCACCCGGGAAGCCAGCGCGATGGGCGACCACGACGCGCTGCTGGCCGTGGCCACGAACACCAAGCTCTACGCGTTCACGGTGCCGCCGCCGGTTCAGGGTCTCACAGCAGCCGAGTTGATCAGTCTTCGTAGCAAACGAATTGAACCGGCGATTGCCGCCAAAGACTGGAGCGGCGCTGCGGTCGCCGCGGCTGACGGGTTGGACAGATCGGCAAGCTCGTCAAAGCCTGGAAAGCCGATCTGGGTGCCGATCGCGATCGGCGTCATCGTCCTCGTGGTCGTCGTCGTGATGGTCTTCATGCTCTACCGCGCGCGCCGCCGCCGGCGGGTCAACCCTACCGATGGGCACGTTGGAGGGCATGACTATTCATTGGAGCAGGCGTTGTCAGTGGCGGACGGCAGATTGCGGCAGATCTCCGACTACGTCGCCAGACATCGCGCGAGCGTCGGCACGGAGGCCCAAACCAGGGTCGAAGAAGCGAATCGGCATTTGGCGGCGGCGCACGGCAAGCGACCAACAAACGGCGCCGAAGCGGTCGCCCATGCCAACAGGGCGTCCACCCTGGCCGCTGAGGCCCAATCGTTGGCAAATGCTGACGTGTTAGCGGCGCACCGCACGCGGCGAGGTCGAGGCACAGCGTCCAAGCGGTGAACGGTATAGCAGCCGCTGTTTCAGAAGCATCCGCTTACATGAACTCGCCGGCCGGCTCCGACGCAAACATTCACCGGGGGCGGCGGCGGTGGGGGCGGAAAGTCTTGCGGCAGTGGTGCATACGCGTCCGGTGGCGGGACATTGGCGTTGATAGTATCGGCAACGTTGGTGCACCCGCTCACGGAGACACGCCTGCCGACGCTTGCGCAGACGTCGGCGTTGGCCACACCGGAAGGCTCTACGACGGCATACATCTCAGGAATCGCGGTAAGGGTCAATACAGCTATCGCCCCTGCAGTCCAAGGCCGCACCCACCCGTTCATCAGGATCTCCTCACTCTGACCGGTGGCAAGTTTTGGGCGTGCTTGTTTTGATCGCTCAAGGGGTCGCGCCGCCCTGCCCCAGCAGCGGTGTCCACTGGCAACGCTGCCTGATATCAGCCAGGGGCTGACGGATGTTCTCAAGATCGGCTTGCTCCTCCGGGTTGGCGTTGAAGTACTGCTGGACGTCATCGCGGATCTGATCTTTGGGACGATCCTGGAGGCCGGTGTAGAACTCGTTCAGGTCCGGATGAGTGAACAGGTAGCCCGAGAGCGCTGCCGCGACACCAGACGCGACGCCGGCTACGTCCGCTGCTGTGCAGCCGGGGGGCCGCGCCGACGGATCAGCCGCGGCGGTCGCCGCGGTGGCACATAGAAGCGTGCCGGTAACCGCCCCAGCGCCGATTGCCCCGACTAGTAGGCGACGCGGGATCAGATCTGCAAAGAACATAACTGGCTCCTTTATGCGGCAATTACCTGCAATTGGCGTGGTGTTAACTCTGGACACCGACCGGGTTCGATACTCGGGCCGAAAGTCACTATTACAACGGCCAACCGTCACAACGCGACGGCGATGTTGCCGTCCCGAACTTCTTTGCGGTGCGAGAAATCAGCCGCCAGCTACGGCGCGTAACAGCGAGTGCGTGACCCGACCGCCCTCGAAACGGAACTCATGGGCGGGATGACGGAGGGGCTCGATAGTGCCGTCTGCGTGCACCATGACTCCGGCACCTGAGGGGATTCCGAGGCCGCCCGTCGATCCCGTTAGCTGTTCGACGATCCGCGATAGCCGCGCCCACCCGCCTCGCTCGTCATGCGTGTCAACCACCATGGGTACGAGGTCGAACACATCGAGCAGCCCGGACACCGAAGGCTCCGGCGCCTCGACGATTCCATAACGTCCGAGCTGGACCGCGCCCGCCGAGATGCCCACCAGGATCGCCCCTTGGGCGTGTCTGCGCAGGATCACGTCCTTCATGCCGGCTTTCTCGAACGTGTCCCAGCCGAGTCGCACATCGCCACCCGCGAGGACGATCAACCGGGCACGCTCGAGGAAGGCCCGGTCGTCGGGGCCGAAGGACGAAAGAATCATGCGACGGTCGGTGATTCCAATCGCATCCATTGCCGCCTCGAAGATCCCGTAGAACTCCGGACGATCTCCGTTCGACGCACCGATATAGGCTGCGCTCAGCGGGTTGGCCCGGGCTAAGCCATCGACGGCCGCCTCGAGGAGCAGCCGGTCCCGCTGTTTCCAGAAGAGCAGCTGACTGTCCGCCAGCAGATAAAGCGGTTGTTGTTGCGGCACCGTCTCATTCACCGCAGACGAGTTGATTGAACGTGGCGAGCGCGGCGTCGAGATCCGTTTCGTCGAAAATTTCGCAACGGTCGATCAGGTGACCGTCGACGGTCTGAACTTCGATCCCTCGCCACTCGGCGTCGAAGCCGTCCTGCGAAACGCCATGCGCCACATGCGAGCAGACGGCTCCAAGGTCAGTCAACCGATGCACGGCCTCGATGCGGAAGGTTAGGTCCGTCGTCAGTTGCCACAAGGAGAGGAGGGATGCGTTGAGACCTCCTTCCTCGATGATGCCCGCCCGGCGGTGATCGATGTTCACCCAATCCGGCGCCGTTGGAAAAAGCTCGCGCCGGTTCATCGCGGCATAGGAACCGGCGATGACCGACCACGTCCGCGCGTGGGCGGCCGCCTCACCGGCGACATAGCGAGCATCGAGCTCATCAAAAGCGCTATCGGCGTCGTCGACGTCGAAAAAGACATGAGCCGCAATCCGCCCATCGGCGTCGGTCTCGACGATTCCCAGCATCTCGATGACGAATTCCCCGCGCTCTGAGTCGGCATTGAACGAGCGGATGAGAATCAGGGCGAGGCGCTCCCCACGGGTCGCGATGACGGTCAGCGTTACCCGCGCGAGGCCCTCGGCCAGGGCTCGCATGTTTGCCATCACGGCATCGCGACCGTCCCAGACGCCGACGTTCACCACCCGACGGCGATCCTCGACAAAACTGTCGCCGGCCAGGATTTCGGCGATCGCCGCCCAATCGCCGGCCGCCGAACGCGCAAAGAGTCGGTCTTCCGCTCGGCTCGCTGCGTTCTCCAGCCGCCGCGTGGGACGGCTCAGTTCGTCGAATCGGGCAAGGGCGGCTTCCAGGTCGGCCTCGTCGAATATTTCGCAGCGGTTGATCAGGTCGCCCTTGACGGTTAGCAGCAGGATCATTGGCCACTCGGCGTCCACGCCTTCTGGCGAGGTCCCAGACGCTACATAGCTGGATACCGCCCCCGAACTGCTGAGCCGATGCACCGTTTCAATGCGCATGCTGAGGTTAGGTGTGACTTGCCAGATGTCGCGCATGGCCGCTTGCCCTTCGCGCGCGTCGATCACAGCGAGCCGCCGGTGGTCGATCGTGACCCAGTCCACCGCGGGATGTTCGTGCCGGTTGAAGGCGGCGCACTCCCGCGCGATGACCGACCACACGGGCGCGTGGGCGGCCGCTTCACCGGCGAGGTACCGGGCGTCGAGTTCGTTGAAGGCGGCGTCGGTGTCTTCGGGGTCGAATGAGATCTGCGCCGTGATCCGCCCGTTGGTGTCGATCTCGGCGACGATGACCATCTCGATGCTGAATTCCCCGTGCTCCAAGTCGCGGCTCGGGGAATAGATACGAGTGACAGCGAGGCGCTCGCCGCGGATCGCGATTGTGGTCCACGTGACGGGCGCCGCCTCGGCGAGGGCTTGTAGGTTTGTGATCACCGCCTCCCGACCGTCCCAGAACCCGGCATTCACCGCGTCATGGCGATCGTCGATGAAACCATCATCGGCCAGGGTCTCGGCGATCAGCGCCCAGTTGCGGGCCCGGAACTGCGTGAAGAAGCGGTCGTGTGCCCGGCTGGCCGCGTTTTCCAACTGCGGTGCCGGCTGGCCCAATTCGTTGAAGCGTGCGAGCGCGGCATCGAGCTCCGCCTCGTCGAAAACTTCGTATCGGCTCAGCCGGTCACCTTCGAAGGTGAAGATAGTGATCGTCTGCCACTCGGCATCGAAGCCCTCTTGTGAAGTCCCTTTCACCACTTGAGTGGCGACGGCTCCAAGTTCGGTCAGCCGATGCACATTCTCGACGTAGACGTGCACCTGCGGGAGAAGGTCCCACACGGCGCGAACAGTCGTGGCCAGGTCGGCACCCTCGATTGTCACGCTCCGTCGATGGTCGATGTAGACCACGTCCGGCATCATCGTGGGAAGTTCGTGCCGATTGAACTGGGCGTGGCCCTTCGTGACCAGCGACCACATGCGCCCGTGCGTGGCCGCTTCGCCGGCGATGTACCGTGCTTCGAGTTCGGCAAAGGCGGCGTCGAAGTCGTCGGCGTCGAATATAGAGTTGGCAATCATCCGGTTGTCCTTGTCGATCTCCACGACGCCGATCATGTCCGCGCTGATCTCCCCGGGCTCAAATCCCTGGGCCGAGGACCAAATACGCGCGAGGGCAAGAAGTTGCCCGCGAATCGCGAGGACCGTCGAGACCAGGCCTTCGAATCCGACCTCAGCGACGGCCCGCACGTTTGCCATATTCGTATCGCGCCCGCGTAGTACACCGGAGTTGACAACCCGACGGTTGTCATGCGACACAACGTTCTCGGCGAGTACCTCGGCCATCGTTGCCCAATCTCGCGTCGCGAGGCAGGTCCAAAACCGTTCGCTCACTTGGCTTGCCGCATTGTCTAGGCGGTGCGGCCGGGCATGCAATTCGTCAAAGCGGGCCAGGGCGGCGCCGAGGTCTGCATCGTCAAACACCTCGCAACGCTTGAGCATGTCGCCATCAACGATCAGAAGGAGGACCTCTCGCCACTCGGCATCGAAGCCGTCTGGCGAGGTCCCGCTCGCAGCGTGGCTGACGACGGCGCCCCACCGATTCAACCGGTGCACCGCGGCGATTCGGATGGTCAGATTCGACGCCTGATCCAAAGCGCTACGGAGGAATTCGACCAGTTCGCCGGGTGCCCACGCCGCCCCTCGCCGATGGTCGATATCCGCGAAGTCAGTTGTCATCAGAGGGAGTTGGCGCCGGTTGATCGCGGCGTAAGCTCCTGCTATCGCAGACCATGTGCGCGCGTGGGCGGCCGCTTCGCCGGCCAGGTATCGTCCGTCGAGTTCCTCGAAGGCGGCGTCGATGTCGTCAGGGTCGAACACAACGGTCGCCGCGAATCGGTTGTCGGCGTTGACCTCGATGACGGCGAGCGCCGCAGCTTGGAACGCCTCGGGCAGCGAATCTTGGGTTGCGAAGGTGAAACGAGAAAGCATGAGGCGCTGTCCGCGGGTCGCAACAACGGTCGCGCGCACATCAGTCTTCCAGACCTCGCCGGTGGCACGCCAATTCGCCATCTCGGCTTCTCGACCGCGTCGAATCCCGGCGTTGATGACGGACCGGCGGTCGTCTGAGCAGAAATCGCCGGCGAGGTGTTCTGCCATAGCGTCCCAGTCGCGGCGCGCAAAGTGAGCGAGGAACTGCTCGAGCACGCGGCTTGCCGCATTGGCTAGCTGGGGCGCCGGACGGCTGAGCTGATCGAATCGGGTGAGCGCAGCGTCGAGGTCTGCCTCGTCGAATAACTCGCAACGGCTGATTCGGTCGCCTTCAACGATGAGGACTTGAATCATGCGCCATTCGACGTCCAAGCCGTCAGCCGAGAACCCATGGGAATCGTGCGTGATGACAGCCCCGAAATCATTGAGCCGGTGCACCGTTTCGATGCTGATCTCAAACTCCGGTGTCAGATCGAAGAAGGTACGAAGAGCGGGCGCCAGGTCGCTGGAGCCGAATGGTGTGCCCCGCCGATGGTCGACGAGAGCCCAGTCCACCGCGGGAAGTTCGTGCCGGTTGAACAAGGCGTAGATGCCTGAGATGACCGACCACGTGTGCGCGTACGCGGCCGCTTCGCCGGCGAGATACCGGGCTTCGAGCTCTTGGAAGGCGGCGTCGAAGTCGTCGGGACCGAAAACAACGCCAGCAGTGAGTTGCTCGTCGGCATCGATTTCGTTGACAATGAGTACTTCCGTGACGAACGCCTCGCGCTCCTGATCGCGGCTTGAGAGACCGAGGCGCATGAGGGCGAGGCGTTCACCGCGGATGGCCATGACGGTCGACGTCCGGCTGGTGAGCCAAAGCTCGGAGCGCGCCCGCATGTCTGCGAGGTGGGCGTCTCGACCATGTCGGACTCCGGAGCCGACCACCCGTCGGCGGTCGTCACTGGAATAGTTGTCGGCTACCACCTCGGCCAAGGCCCGCCAGTCGTCTGCCGCGTAGCACGCCGAGAAGCGGTCGGCTACTCTGCTTGCCGCGTTTTCCAGCTGGGGTACTGGCTGGCTGAGTTCCTCGAATCTCGCTACCGCGGCATCAATGTCTGCTTCATCGAAGACTTCGGAGCGGCTGACGAGATCGCCGTCGACCGTCACCAGGCTGATCCCTCGCCATTCGGCTTCGAAACCCTCGCGCGAAGTCCCCTGCGCGACGTGCGTGTAGACGGCTCCCATGTCGGTCAGCCGATGCACCGCCTCAGGGTAGGTTCGAATTCTCTGGTCGAGTTCCCACCCGGCACGGACGTAGTCAATCAGCTCACCCGGGGCGTGAGCCGTCCCTCGGCGGTGGTCGACGTTTGCGAAAGTCGGTGTAGTCGGCGGTAGCTCATGCCGGTTCAGTGCGGCATAGCCATCCACGATGACTGACCAAGCCCGCGAGTGCGTCGCCGCTTCGCCTTTGAGATAACGGGAATCAAGTTCTTCGAACGCGACGCCGGCGTCGTCGAGGTCGAAGAACACAACCGCGACAATCCGTTCGTCGGCGTTGATTTCGAGCACGCCGAACACGTCTGTGAGAAAGGCATCGGGCCCTTGATCGCGGTCAGCGAAGCGCAGGCGCATGAGGGCAATGCGCTTGCCGCGAGTCGCCACGACCGTTGTATCCACGGTTGCGGTCCACAGATCGGCGACGGTCCGCATGTCGGCGTTCTGGGCGTCTCGACCATGTCGTGGGCCGGCGCCCACTACGCGGCGGCGATCGTCATTCACGAAGTTGGCATCCAGCATCTCTGCCATGGCGTCCCAGTCGCTGGCGGCAAAACGCGCTAGATACCGCCTACCCACTTGGCTTGCCGCGTTCTCCAGCCGCGGTGCCGGGGGGACGAGTTGGTCGAACGCTGTGATCGCCGAATCCAGGTCTGCCTCATCGAAGACCTCGCAGCGGTTGAACATGTCGCCCTCGACCGTCAAGAGGTCGATTCCCCGCCACTCGGCGTCGAATCCCTCGCGCGAAACACCGCCTCCTACATGGGTGCAGACCGCACCGAGGTCGGTCAGCCGATGCACGACCTCGACGTAGGTCCGGATGTGTTGGTCGAGGTCCCACCCGGCGCGGAAGTATTCAATCAAGTCACCGGGGGCGAAGGTCGCACCCCGGCGGTGGTCGATACTCACGCAATTTGGTGCCATCGGCGGGATCTCGCGCCGGTTGAGCGCTGCATGGCCCGTTGCGATGACGGACCACGTGCGCGCATGGGCGGCTGCTTCACCTGCGAGGTACCGCGCATCGAGTTCGGCGATGGCGGATTCGAAGTCGTTGTCATTGAACACGATGCGCGCCACGAACCGCCCGTCCGGCCCGAGTTCGAGGACATCGAGATCGACTGACTGGAATCCACCGGCACCCTGATCTCGGCCAAAAGTGCGAATACAACTGAGTACCAGATGCTCGCCACGGGTTGCGATGACCTCCGTCGTGAGTTCGATGCCGACCTCGGCCAGCGCCGATATCTCGGCGATCAGGGCATCTGGCCCGCGCCGGACACCGGAGTTAATCGGGTGGCGACGGTCGTCGCTCAAAACGGTGTCAGCCAATAGTTCCCTTATCGCGGACCAATCGCGCGCCGCGTAGCACACCTTGAATCGCTCGTATAGCCGGCTTGCGGCATTATCCCGCCGCCGCGCCTGGCCGCGCAGCTCCTCAAAGCGGGTGAGCGCCGTGTCCAAGTCAGCCTCGTCGAACAGCTCACCACGGTTGACCAGGTCTCCTTCGAGAGTAACGAGAATGACTTCCCGCCATTCTGCGTCGAAGCCCTCACGCGATGTCCCATGAACCACGTGGGTGACGATGGCACCAAGGTTGCTCAGCCGATGCACGGCCTCGACGTAGCCCTTCACGTTGGGCGCGAGGGCCCACGTTGCGTACATGTATGCGGTCAGGTCCCCGTCCGCGAAGGCTCTCGCGCGTCTGTGATCGACATTCACGCACTCCGGTGCCAATTGGAGTTCTTGCCTGTTTGTTGCCGCGTAAGTTCGTGTCACAACCGACCATGACTGTGAATAAGCGGCCGCTTCGCCGGCTAGGTATCGAGCATCGAGTTCGGCCATTGCGGTGTCAAAGTCGTCGAGGTCGAGTGCGACATGGGCTGCCAAGCGCTCCTGAGCGTCACTCTCGAGAACGCTGAGGAATTCGATGCGGAATGGCCCAGATTGCTTGTTACGCCCGATGATCGACGAACGACAGAGCGCCAGGCGCTCGCCGCGGGTGGCGATGACGGTTGACTCGATCGTTTCGGCGCCGATCTCCGCCGTGGCTTTGCTGTTCGCAACTTCGACATCCCGGCCACGTCGGATCCCGGCGTTCACCATGCGTCGACGATCGTCGTCGACCATGTTTTGCGCCATGGCGTTTGCCATCGCGTTCCAGTCCCGGGCCGCGAAGTACGCGGCCACGCGGTCGTACGCCCGGCTCGCCCCGTTTTCCAGCCGCCGCGCCTGGCCGCGCAGCTCCTCAAAGCGGGCGAGCGCCGTGTCCAAGTCAGCCTCGTCGAAAACTTCTAAGCGGTCGATCAACTCACCTTTGATCGTGAGGATGCAGTTATTGCGCCACTCGACTTCGAAGCCTTCTCGCGAGGTTTCGTTCGTCACAGAGGTGACCACACCCCCGCGGTCATCAAGGTTGTGCACCGCCGCGATGTAGTTGTTTAGGTCAGGGGTGGTGAGCCAGTTAGTGAGTAATGCAGACACATGGCCCGGCGCAAATGAAATGCCGCGCCGGTGGTCGATATTGACCCAATCTGGTGTCGTCGCTGGATGCTCGCGCCGATTGAGCGCTGCGTAGGCTCCGGTCATTACTGTCAACGTGGGCGCGTAAGGCGCCGCTTCGCCGGCGAGGTAGCGTGCGTCGAGCTCCGCCATCGCGGCGTCAAAGTCGTCGAGGTCGAACACGACCCGTGCCGACACCTTACCGTCGGCGTTGAGTTCGAAAACGTCGAAAACATCGGTGTGGAACGCCTCGGGCCCCGTGTCGCGACCCCAGGTTTGACTACGGCAGAGCGCCAAGCGTTCGCCTCTGGTGGCGACGACATCAGACGTCATGCTCTTGACGCCGATCTGGACCGTTGCCGACATCTCTTCTAGAGTGGCCTGACGGCCTTCTCGCATACCGGAATTCACCGTCCGACGACGATCGTCGTTGGAGATGTCGTCGGCCAGGACGCCGGATATGCCATCCCAGTCGCGTGCCGCAAAGTACGTTTCCAGGAGCTTGTGGGTTCGGCTTGCCGCGTTTTCCAGACGGACTGTCGGTTGGCTCAGCTGGTGGAAACGCGCGACCGCGCGATCCAGGTCTTCCTCGTCGAATAACTCGCAGCGGCTGATCACGTCACCTTCGACAGTCAGAAGGAAGAGTTCCCGCCACTCGGCTTCGAATCCTTGTTGCGACGTTCCACGCGTTACATGGGTGACGATCGCTCCGAGGTCGGTCACTCGATGCACAGTCTCGATGTGGGTCGCGCCGTCTTCTGCGAGATTCCAAGCGGCACGGACATAGGCGATCAGGTCGCCGGGTGCGAATGCTGCCCCTCGCCGATGGTCGATGCTCACGAAGCCCCTCGTGATCGCCGGCATCTCGTATCTGTTGAGCGCGGCGTAGGCCCGAGTGACCACCGTCCAGGTGTGCGCGTGGGCGGCGCCTTCGCCGGCGAGGTAACGCCTGTCGAGTTCTTCAAAGGCAGCGTCCAGGTCGTCGAGATCAAACGAGACGGCGGCGACGATGCGTTCGTCGGCGTTGATCTCGCTGATGCCAAGCATCTCTCCGACAAATGCCTCGGGCCCTCTATCGCGGAACGAGAAGCCGACTTGCATAAGGACGAGGCGCTCCCCGCGGGTCGCTATGACTGTCGACGTCACATTGACGATCCCCAGGTGGGAGATAGCCTGCAAGTCTGTGATCTCGGCGTCTCGACCGTGTCGCGTTCCCGCGCCCACCACACGCCGACGATCGTTTTGGGAGAAGTCTTCGGCCAACGTCTCCGCTACTGCATTCCAGTCGTCCGCCGCGAAGTTGGCCAGGAAGCGCTCGGTCACTTGACTGGCCGCATTTTCGAGACGCGATGCCGGGCGGCTCAACTGGTCGAGTTTGGCTATCGCGGTTTGCAAGTCCGCCTCATTGAATAACTCGCAGCGGTTGACCAAGCTCCCTTCGACCGTGACCAGGGCGACTTCGTGCCACTCACCGCCGAAGCCTTCGTGCGAATTTCCGTACGCCACGTAGGAGACGACCGCACCTAGGTCATTCAATCGATGTACGCCAGTGACGTACGTGGCGATGTTTTGGCCGATCTCCCACCCGGCGCGAATGTAAGCGGCCAGCTCGCCGGGCGCGAACGCTGCCACGTGGCGATGGTCTATCGTCGCGCAGTCGGGGGCCAGAGCGGGGAACTCGTGTCGGCCCATCGAGGCGAAGGCTTCCGCGACGACCTGCAATGTGGCGGCATACGGCGCGCCTTCGCCCGCGAGGTAACGGGCATCGAGCTGGCCGAAGGCGGCGCCGATGTCTTCGACGTCGTACGTGAAGACGTCGGCGATCCGGCCGTTGCCGTCGATCTCGACGACGTTGAGCGCGTCGTTTTGAATCGCCTCGGGGTCCCGGCCGGCGGCACGAACACGTGCCAGGACGAGACGCTCCCCGCGGATCGCCACGGCGCTGACCATCGAGATCGTGAAGCCGACGTCGGCCGCCGCCTGCAAGTCTCTGACCACATCGTCGCGACTACGTTGTGTCTCGGCACTCACGACCCGCCGGTGATCGATGCCGACATAGTCATCGGCCACGGTATCGGCCAATGCGTCCCAGTCGCGCGCCGCGAAGTGTGACCACTCCTCCTCGAATACGCGCGCCGCCGTGTTTTCCAATCGCCGCTGAATCGGGTGTTCCGCCTCGAATCGGACGTCGAGCTCGGCCATAGCGGCGTCGATGTCGTCGATGTCGAACCACATCTGCAGCGCGATTCGGCCGTCCTCATCAATGCCGTAGATACAGAAGAATTCGTCCTTCGGCGCCCCGGGGCTCGCGTCCGCAGTGCCCACCGCTAATCGAGCGAGTGCCAGCCGCTCGCCCCGCACGGCGGTAACGACTGAAGTGATACGCACGCCGCCCGCCTCAAGAACCCGCCTATTCTCACCTGCCCAGTCGGCCGATGGCAGGTCAGCCTGGGTGAAGCCGACGATCTTCCGGCGGCTCTCGACGAGGACTCCGGGCGCAAAGAGCTGCTCGAACTCATCCCATTCCCCGCTATTCATAGCGGCCACCACGCGTTGCCCCGCTCGTACGCAAGCATTTTCGGGTTCAAGAACCGGCGCTTCGGGCGGAGCGGAAGCGGGCGGTCGTTCCGCACCGAGAACGCCGCGCGCCTTTTCGGCGAGCGCGACAGCGCCTTTCCGCTCGTACAACTCGAAAGCTCGTTCTCCGGCGACCCGCGCGTCCGCGACGTCGCCGGCTGCACCCAAAACCGTCGCCAGGGTCAGGCACGCATCGCCGTGATCCACCAGCGCGTCGGTGCGCTCAGCGAGCCCGACGGCTTCCTCGGCGACCCGCCGAGCCTCGTCGTGATCACCGCGCCGCGACAACAGCCGCGCCCGAAGCGTGCGCCAGGCGATCGACGCCTTCAGCGCGTGACCGGCGAGCCGCTCACTCTCGGCACACAATTCATCCGCCTCGGCGTCCCGGTCGAGCGCGAGGCAGGCGCGGCCCAGCAACGCCGCGGTTTCGGCGGTATCGGCGTCGAGGCCCATACGGCGAAAGCCGTTGTAGGCCTTACGCAAGTGCGGCTCGGCCGCCGCGGGTTCGTCGACCACCAGCTCGACGATCCCGGCGAATTGCTCGACCTCCATAAGCGAATGGCGCAGGCCGAGCTCGATGGCCGTGCGCCGGGCCGCGTCGATCATCCGTCGCGCCGCCGCCGCCCGACCGCGGAAAGCCTCCAACACCGCTTGGCACCGCGTCGATGTCGCTTCGACCGCCGGTGAGTCCGTAGTGATTCGGAGCAGCCGCACCACGTCCAGGCATCGCCCGCCCGCGCGCGGAACGGGGTTCGGGCCCCACAGCGCCGCAAGCGGTGCGTTCGCCAGAACCGCGTTCACCCGGCGGTGTTCACGCGCGCGCCGCGCCGCGGAAAGAGCGTCGTCCAGAGCGATTTCGCCGGCGCCGATTCTTCCCAGCCGTGCGAGGCAGCCGGCACGAACGGTGTGTGCCATGGCTTCTCCGGCGGGGTCGCCGAGTTGGGCCAGCTCTTCGGCGGCCGCGCCGACCGCGGTCGCGACGTCGTCCAGTCGCTCCGGGTGGGTCAGCATCGAGAGTTGGCCGTCGAAGCAGGTGGCCCACGCGGCTAGTTGCGCCGAATCGGCGGTGGCGCTCTGCAATTGGGCCACCGCGCTCGCCGCCGAGGCCACGTCTCCCGCGGCCAGCAGGGCCTCGCAACGCGCCATCAACAACGCAGCCGTCTGGTCGTCGCGATCGGGCAACTCCTCGTCGATCTCCTCGAGTGCGTGCAGGGCCCGGTCGTACAGGTCGGCCGCGCCTTCGTAGGCGAGCCGTGCCATCGCCTGATCCGCGGCGCGCCGGCAGTATTCGACCGCCTTCGCCGCGTTCCCCGCCCACGCGCATTCGAAGTAGTGGTACGCCAGTTCGGCGAGCAGTTCGTCGTCGGCGCCGGGCTCGCTTTCCAACGTTGTGGCGATGCGCTGATGCAGCCGCATGCGCCGCACCGACGGCAACTCGGCCAGCAGCGACTGCCGGACGATCGCATGGTTGAACCGGTAGCGACCGCCGGGCTCTTCGATGACGATGCCGGCCTTGCACGCCCCGTCGAACGCGTCGACCAGGTCGTCCTCGACCACGCGTTCCACCAGATCCACGGCGAACCTGCTGCCGACGACGGCGGCTGCGGCAAGCGCCTTGTTCGCCTCCGCTGGAAGCCGCGAAAGTCGGCGACTCACCGCCTCGCGCACCCCTTGTGGCAGCGTGCTCTGGTCCCAGCGTCCACCGCTTTCATCCACGTGCCGCAGGGCCTCGATGAGGAAGAACGGATTGCCACCCGTGACCGACGCCAATGCCCGGGCGAGCTCTTCGTCGTTGTATCCCGCCTCGGCGACGTAGGCGGTCACGTCGTCCTCGTCGAGGCCGCTCAAGCTGAGCCGATTGGCCGTGCCGTCGCGGTGGAGGTCGGCGAGCATCGCCGCCAAGGGGTGGGAGCGGTCGAGGTCCGTGCTGCGATAGGTGCCGATGATCTGCATGCGGGCGTGTTCGCCGAAACGCAGGAGATGCCGCAACAACAGCAGCGTGGGCTTGGCCGCCCAGTGCAGGTCGTCGAGGATCAGGACGACCGGCGCGCTCGCCGAGGCCATGGCCAACAGCGCGACGACGGCGTCGAAAAGTGCGTAGCGTTCGGTGTCCGGGTCGGCACGGGTCGGCGCAGCCAGGTCGGGAAGCAGGTCGGCCAGTCCGGGCACGAGTGTGAGGAGCGCCTCCACGCCGCGCAGCCCACGGAGCCCACCCGCACCCAGGCACGGCACCAGCGAACGCAGGGCTTCCGCGAACGGCTGGTATGGCGCGCCGAGGTCCTCGTCGCATCGGCCGTAGATGACCAGAGCGCCTTGGTCATAAGCCTGTCGCGACCATTCGCCGGCGAGACGCGTCTTACCGACGCCTGGTTCGCCCGCGATCAGCATCGCGTTGGTGCCGCCGGCGAGTGCGGTCTGCCACGCCGACGACAGTCGCTCGAGCTCGTGGCCGCGCCCTACGAACGGCCCTGGGCCGGCAAGCACGGGGGGCAAGCTCGGGCGTTCCAGAGGCACGTCGGTCGAATCCGCGGAATGGTCGAGCAGGGTGGTCTGCAGTTGGAGTTCGAAAACGTGTTCCGGGCGCGCAAGATTGCGCAGCTGGCGCGTGCCCAGGTCGGCGAGCACGACGTCATCGGGCAGAGAGTCGATGACGAGTTCCGCCGTCGCACCCGAGCACAGGATCTGGCCACCGATAGCCAGCGACCGGAGGCGGGCGGCGCGGTTGACCGCGCGGCCGAAGTAGTCGCCGTCGCGAAGCTCGACCTCCCCGGTGTGCAAAGCCACGCGAATACGCATGGGCTCCCGCAGCGCCCAAGGCTCTTGGACGATCGCATCTTGAAGCTCGATAGCCGCGGCGGCGGCCGCCGACGGCCGATCGAAAACCGAGAATGTGGCGTCGCCCTCGCCGCGCGTCTTGATCAGCCGACCGCCGCGGGACGTCACGACCTGTTCGACGAGCTCGTCGTGTCGCGCCAGCGCCACCGCCATGGCCCCGGCGTCTGCCTCCCATGCGACCGTCGACCCTTCGATGTCGGTCAACAGAAACGTCACGGCGCGAGTCACGGACGGGAGCTGCTGTGCGGCAGGCGTTTCCAGCGCAGAGTCCTGCGCGACGATCGCGGCCTCCAGCCGGCGAAGGTCCGGTCCCGGGTCAACTCCCAATTCATCGGCGAGCAGCGCACGCGCACGCTGGTACGCGCCAAGCGCCTCGCCCTGCCTGCCGGCGCGATACAGCGCGAGCATCAGCTGGCCCCAGCGCCGCTCGCGCAGCGGCGCATCGGCCACTGCGGCCTCGAGCTCGCCGATGATCTCCGCGGCCCGGCCCGTCGCGAGCAGCGCATCGGCCCGATCCTCCACCAGCGCGGCGTGGCCCTCGATCCATCGCGTTTTTTCGGAGGTTCCCCGCCTACCGTCGGGCAGCTCGGGGATTCCGCGCCAGAGGGCGAGCGCCTCCTCGAAGCGCGCCACCGCCTGGCTGGTGTCGCCGGCCGCCGCGGCGTCGCGTCCCAGTCGGGCGGCCGATTTGTAGCGCGCCGCGTCAACCTGGGTCTCGGCCAAAGTCCAGCCGGCGCCCGTCGTCAGAACGAAGCCGTCACCCAGAGTGCGGCGTAACGAGGAGATGTGGGTTTGCAGGGCCTTGGCCGCGGTGCGTGGCGGATCCTCGCCCCAGAGCAGCTCGACGAGCGTGTCGGCCGCCACGACCGAGCCGCCGTGCAGCCCGAGCATGGAAAGGATCGCGCGCGGTTTGGCGCCCGGGATAGCGACGGGCGCCCCGTCTAGCCGGACCTGGAGAGGTCCCAAAACCCCCAGTTCCACCGATGGAAGCGTACTCACATCAGCCATCGTCGGTGGGGGGATTCAATGCATGGTCAAGATCGAGTAAAGCCGTCGCGTACCTGCGCGAAGACACCGCCACTGGAATGCTCACGACCGTGAGCAGTTAGGTTTGTATCCATGGGCAACGAAGGGGGTGGATCGGCGTTCACCTGGCAGGGCCGGCGTGAGCTGGTCAGCCAGATTCATGAGCAGCTCGACGAGCTGGTCGAGGCCCGCGACCAGATGGAACAACTGGTGCGGGTCATCAGCGAAATCGGTTCTGACCTGGACCTGGACGTGACGTTGCGCCGGATCGTGACGGGGGCGATGGAGCTGACCGGCTCCCGCTACGCTGCCCTGGGTATCCGCGGTGCCGACGGCGCCCTGGCCACTTTCGTCCGCGCGGGAATCGATGACGACACGGCCCGGCGGCTCGGCGATCTGCCGGTCGGTGAGGGCCTCCGCCTCGAAGATGTGAGCGCTCATCCGCAGGCCGCCAAGCTGCAGGCCCAAGATCCGCCCTTGCGGGCCCTCCTCGGATTACCGATCACCGTGCGGGGCGCGGACTTTGGGAGCCTCTACCTCGCCGACGACCGGACCGGCCGAGTTTTCTCCGACTCCCAGGCGGCCGCGGTGCGGGCCTTGGCGACGGCCGCGGCGGCCGCCATCGACAACGCGCGCCTGTTCGAGCGAGAACGGGAGACGGCGAGATGGACTAAGGCCAGCCGCGAGATCACCACCGCGCTGCTGTCGGGTGACCCCCAAACCGGGCCGTTGCAGCTCATCGTCAACCGGGCGCTGGAGTTGGCCGGCGCCGAACAGGCGATTTTGCTGGTTCCGAAGGAGCCCGATCTGCCTGCCGACGAGGTTGACACCCTGGTGGTGGCCGCGACGGCGGGGCGGTACTCCTCGGAGGTGATCGGTCGCCAGGTGCCGATGGACGGCTCGACCACGGGCGGTGTCGCGCGACGCGGTCAACCGCTGATCACCGAATCGTTTCAATATCCGATCGAGGGGTTCACCGACGTCGGTGAACGCTCGGCGATCGTCATGCCGCTGATCGCGGACGGCGCGGTGCTCGGCGTCATCGCGGTCGCCCGCGACCCTCAGCAGTCGCCATTCGGCGACAACTATCTCGAGCTGGTCAGCGACTTCGCCCGGCACGCGGCTATCGCCCTGGCGTTGGCGGCGGGTCGTGAACACGCGCTCAACCAGGAACTCGCCCAGGCCGACACCGTCGATGCCGCGGTGAACGCCGCCGCCGAGGAATTGCGCCGACTGTGGCGGGCCCGCCGCGTCCTGGCCGTCACCTTTCCGACCCACAGTTCCGCCACGGGAACCGCCTTTGGCGCGCCGCAGGTCGTGTCGGTCGGCGAGCCCGCGCAGTGGGGCGACCTGCCGTCCCCCACCCAAAAGATGCTCAGCGCGTTGCGCGATGGTGACTTGCTCACCACCAGCACAGGGGAAGCCGGAACGGCGGGCATCGCGTTGCAGCACCCCGAGGGCGTGCTCGTCGTCTGGATCGATCTGGCCGAGCGACGCGCGTTCACCCTCGAGGACCAGACCTTGCTCACGGTGTTGGCAGGCCGGCTCGGGCAGGGCCTGCAGCGGGTCCATCAGGTCGATCAGCAGCGCGAGACCGCCCTGGCGCTACAACATGCGATCCTCGGCCCGGCCGATCTGCCGCACGGTTTCACGGTCCGCTATCAGGCCGCCAGCCGGCCCCTGCAGGTGGGCGGTGATTGGTACGACATCGTCGACCTGGAGGACGGGCGCATCGCGATGGTCGTCGGCGACTGTGTGGGGCATGGCCTCGCCGCCGCCACCGTCATGGGTCAGGTACGCAGCGCCTGCCGCGCTTTGCTGTTCGAGAACCCGAGCCCCGGCGCCGCTCTTGCCGGGATGGATCGCTTCGCCGCGCGGCTGCCCGGTGCCCAGTGCACCACCGCCGTCTGCGCGGTGCTCAACCCCGAGACCGGTGAGCTGGTTTATTCGAGCGCCGGGCACCCGCCGCCCATCCTGGTCCATGCGGACGGCACCACGCAGATCCTCGACGACGGCCACACCATCGCGCTGGGCGTACGAGCCGGCTGGTCCCGCCCGGAGGCCCGGGTGACCTTGCCGGCGCGCGCGACCCTGTTGTTCTACACGGACGGGCTGGTCGAACGCCGCCGCACCGCACTCGGACAGGGGATCTCCCGCGCAGCGGGGCTGGTGCAGGACGGCCGCGCGTCCACGCTCGACGACCTGGCGAACGACATCATGTCCGGCCTGGCCCCCGATGGCGGCTACCAGGATGATGTCGTCCTAATGCTCTATCGCCATCCCGCGCCGTTGGAGCTGACGTTCCCCGCCGACGTCAGCCACCTCGCCCCGGCGCGAACCGCGTTGCGCACCTGGTTGACGCGGACCCGGTTGGACCCGGAGCAGGCGATGAACGTGCTCGTCGCTGCCGGGGAGGCTGTCGCCAATGCCATCGAGCATGGTCACCGCGACAAGCCGGAAGGCACGATCAGCCTGGGCGCAACCGCACTGGTCGACCAGGTGCAGCTGACCATCACCGACACCGGCTCGTGGAAGGTTCCGCAACCGGCCAGCTATCCCCATCGGGGCCGGGGCATCGCTCTCATGCGAGGGCTCATGCACGACGTCACCATCAGCCCCGACGCCGCCGGGACCACGGTTCACCTATCCGCGAGGATCACATGATGCCCACGTTGCTCACCCTCGACACCGAGCGCCGCGACGACGGGAGACTGATGCTGGTCGCCGCGGGGGAGATCGATTTGAGCAACATCGACGTCTTCGTCCAGGCCCTTACCAGCGCGAGCGGGGAGTCCCCCGGCGGCGGCCCGCTCACTGTCGATCTCAGTGGCGTCGAATACCTCGACAGCGCCGCCATCAACGCGCTGTTCACCCACGCCAACCACATCCACTTGATCGCCCATCCGATCTTGATGCCGATCCTCACCATCAGCGGCCTCACCGAACTGGTTGCCGTCGAGCCCGCGTCGCCGACATCGGAAAACTGACGAACTTCCGGCGCTGCGTCAGGGGTTTTCGGCGATCCAAGTGCTGGTGAAGTGCTGTAACGCGGGGATGCTCTTGGTCAGGTCGGCTTCCATCGATTTCTCGAATCTGCGGCCCACCAACGGAATTTTGACCGCCACCTCCAAGGCGAAGCGCAGCCGCGCGCCGTTGCCCGCGGGCGCCATCCACGCTTCCGCACGGCCCGATCCGATGCCGCCGGAGCTGACGACGCTGATTTGCCCGCGGACCTCGCCGTCGCCGGCCGGTCGCCATGTCTCACTGTGGACGATCTTCAGCTCGCCGGGGACGGCTTTGGCGATGAGCGTGGGCATGACCTGGCGGGCCACGTGCTGGGTGGCGCGGACTGTCACGGTGCCGTCGGGCTCAACGACCAGCGAATCGAGCGTCGTGGGAGCGTTGCTGGCCTTCAGCCGGGCCAGCCAGTAGTCCTCGCGGCCGAACGTCGTATGGATCTGTTCGACGCTGGCGGGCGATTCGATCAGGATGTCGAAGGAACGCGACATGGCAACGATTCTTCCAAAGCCCCATGTTTCGAACGTACGTGCGATGGTTATCCCTCGTCGCGGAGGTGAAGAACATGACAGACAGCCGGCAGGCGCCGAGCGAAAATCCCGAGAAGGAGACGTCCGAATGGGTGACCGGCGACGAACCGATGACCGGTCCGCAGCGCAGCTACGCGCACACCTTGGCTCAGGAAGCAGGGCGCGACGTTCCCGAAGATTTGACGAAGGCGCAAGCGTCGGAGCTCATCGACGAACTGCAGCAACAAACCGGACGTGGTAGCTGACTACCCGGTAGGCCGGCTGGGGATGGTCGGCGTCGGGGGAGCGGTCGCGTTGCGGCGGAGGTCGCCGAACCTGACGCTCACGCGTTGAAAGCCCTTGACGCGCTCGGCTTTTGCCTTCTTGGTGTAGGTCTTGCGGTCAGCCGGTGTGAGTTCCGCGTCATCAGTGAAGGGAGTGAGCAGGGCTCGCGGGTAAAGCCCTTCCACCAGAACGACATTGATCTCGGCGCACACGACCAGTGTGGACGAGATCAGGAAAAGAAAGGCCAGCAATCCCAGCACCAATGCGAAGACGCTGTTGGTAGCGCTGGCCGTCTTCACCGTGTGGCGAATGTATCCGGCACCGCCCCACTGCAATATCTGCCAGATCACGGCTGCCGCAAGCGCTCCCGGCAAGACTTGACGATAGGTGAGGTCTCGCGCGGTCGTCACGCGAAATGCCACCAGGCAGATCAACGCGTTGATCACCACGGCGACCAGTGCGACGCCGATCTTTCCGAATACGCCCAGCGCCCCGGTGGCCTGGCCGGCGGCGGACAGGGCGGTCGCGGCGAGCGCCGCCGAGCCGAGGACCAACAACAGCATCAAGCTGCGCAGGCGTGAGCGAATCGGGTCAGGACGCTTGTTCCTCGGGACGGCCCACACCGAGTCCATCGCGTTCTGCACCGCCTGCCCGACGCCCAGACCGCCGTAAAGCGCGCCGAGGACGCCGACGACCACGGCGACGGTTCCTCCGCTGAGCCCGGCGGGCTCATGTAGCTGACTGCCGATGACCGGGAATTGGCTCAAGGTGCTGTGCAGCACTTGTCCCTGCAGGTCGGGGCGTCCGGCCAGGATGACCCCGAGGCCGGTCGTCAACAGCAGCAGCAGCGGGAACAGCGACACGAACCCGTAGTAGGTGATCAGGGCGGACAGGTAGCCGCCTTGATCGTCGAGGTATTTGTAAATGACGCCGATCACCACACCCGCGACGCGGTTTCGGCGTTGCAGCCTGTCCAGCCAGCCGACCATCTCGTGCTCACTTCGTTGCTACGGAAGCGGATACCCCCCCGATGGGATGTCCCACTTGATACCCGGATTCCGCGGCGATCAATCGTGGGTCGCTCGGTGTCCGGATGCCCATGCCAGGATGGGGTGATGGTCGATGATGCGATGGAGTCGGAGCGCGATTTCAACGAGCGCAATATCGAGGAATTCCGCCGCAACGGGGGCAAGGTGGGTGGACAGTTCGAGGGCTTCCCGTTGCTGCTGTTGACGTCGACCGGTGCGCGTAGCGGTGCGCAGCGGGTGAACCCCGTCGCCTATTTCGACGTCGACGGCAAAATCTATGTCGTCGGATCCGCCGCCGGCCGGGACAACAACCCCGCATGGGTGCATAACATCCGCGCCCACCCGCGGGTGACTGTGGAGATCGGCTCGCAGGCCCCCAAGCGCGCGACTGTGCGCGAATTACCCCGCGGCGAGCGCGATTCCGTTTATCGGATCGTCGTCGAACGGGCGCCCGGGTTTGGCGAATATCAGGAGCGCACCGACCGGGTCATCCCGGTCTTCGAATTGGTTACCGAATAACAGCACCGCCGATGGGTTGCGTGCCGCAAAATGAGTGTCGGGCTCGGGAGGAGACCGGTATGACCATCAAGCAGTTGGTACGGGTCTGGGCGTTCGGCGCATTCGCCCTCGCACTGGCGATGTTGGCGGCAGTCACGGCGCCGGCGATCGGGCGGGCCGACCCCAATTGTGCTGCGGGGTTTGTGTGGAGCGTGGATTTGCATCAATGCGTGCCCTGGGTCCCCGCCGTGAACGGGCCGGGCGGTCCCGGTGGTCCTGGCGGCCCGGGTGGTCCCGGCGGACCGGGCGGGCCCGGTGGTCCCGGTGGTCCCGGTGGTCCCGGCGGCCCGGGTGGTCCCGGTCCGGGTTAGGGCTCGGTAGCCGGACGCTGAGCCGTGCGGCAACCTGCCGCAAATGCTCGGGAACTTATCCCCCCTCGCGGTCGTTATACTGGCTAAGTATCGCTTAGACCGAGGGGACCAAACGCATGCCACGCACGGACAACGACACTTGGGATTTGGCCACCAGTGTGGGCGCGACGGCCACGATGGTGGCTGCGGCCCGCGCGATCGCGACCAAGGCCGACAAGCCGCTGATCGAGGACCGGTTCGCCGAACCATTGGTTCGCGCCGTGGGCGTGGACTTCTTCACGCGATGGGTCGACGGCGACCTTGTCGCGGCCGACGTCGACGATCACGAATCCGGTTGGAAACTCGAGCACATGCCCGTGGCGATGGCCGCCCGGACCCGGTTCTTCGACACCTTCTTTCAGGAGGCGGCGCAAGCCGGGATCCGTCAGGCGGTGATCCTGGCGTCCGGTCTCGCCTACCGGCTGGACTGGCCCGTCGACATGACGGTGTTCGAAATCGACCAGCCGGAGGTGATCGAGTTCAAGACCACCACCTTGGCGAAGCTGGGCGCCGCCCCCAGGCGGACCTGCACACGGTCGCCATCGACTTGCGACGTGACTGGCCGAAAGCGTTGGTGGACAACGGTTTTGACAAGGGCCGCCCGACCGCATGGATCGCGGAAGGGCTCTTCGGATACCTGCCGCCAGAGGCTCAGGACCGCTTGCTGGACAACATCTCCGCGCTGAGCGCCGAGGGCAGCAGGCTAGCCGTCGAAGCCATTCCGGACCGGCCGCAGCAGGACGTCGAAAAAGCGCGGGAAATGATGCGCAGGGCCACCGCCAAATGGCGTGACCACGGCTTCGAGCTGGATTGGGAGGAGCTGGGTTTCGAGGGTGAGCGCAACGACGTCGCCGACTACCTGAAGAAATTGGGGTGGCAGACGGTCGGCACCCAGATGAGTGAGCTGCTGGCGGACAGTGGGCTGACGGCGATTCCGCAGACGAACGACTCGGTGTCCGTCGCCGACACCGTCTATTACAGCTCGGTGCTGAGCGAATGACGGCACCGAGCCGGCGCGGACTCAACGATGCGGTCACTCGGCTCTGGAGCTTTCTCGCTCCGGCCTACGATCTGCCGGTCCTGCAGCAGTGGGTTTACCGTCCGCCGCACGACGAGGTGATTGCGCAGCTACGCGCCCACCATGCCCGCAAGATCGCCGATATCGCCTGCGGCACCGGCATTCTCAGCGATCGGATCGCCCGCGAGCTGCAGCCCGACGAGATCTACGGTATCGACATGTCGGATGGCATGCTCGCCCAGGCGCGTGCCAGAACCGACCGGGTGCAGTGGTTGCGCGGCCCGGCTGAGCAGCTGCCCTTCGACGACGGCGCGCTCGACGCCGTGGTGACCACGTCGGCGTTCCACTTCTTCGACCAGCCGGCGGCGTTGCGCGAATTCCACCGCGTGCTGGCGCCCGGCGGGTTGGTGGCCGTCGCGGCCCTGAGCACGCGGCAACCGCGGCTGCAGGCGCCCTCGGCGAATAGGTGGAAGCCACAACACAATGCGTCGCCGGCGGAGATGAAGGCTTTGTTCGAAGGCGCCGGGTTCGTCATCAGCGATCAGCACCGCATCCCGCGTCCGGCCTGGACGCGGATCATCTCCGACCTGATCACCGTCGGCACTAAGAGCTGAGCGATCGTCAGGCGGCTAGCCTGTTCAGAACGCGTGGAGCCGGTCGCGAGAGATGCTCGCAGTCAACGCCGTAGACGACGCGGGAGGGCCGATAGCCGGGGACCGGCCTTGCGACGACGCATTGCCGGGCGAAACGCTCCTGCCCGCGCTCAGCCGTCCGTTCAATGAAGTCGGTCGCGATCCACCCGGCGCCGAATACCGCCGCCGTGACACCGAACTGGAGTGGCGAGCCGGCTGCGAGGGCCGCCAATGCGAGGATGCCCGACACCACGGCGACGACGAGTGTGGCGGCGTAGAGGAGGGTTACGCGCGGATCTTGCGCTTGCCGCCGGACAGCGGGCTTGAAGTCAGGCGTGGTCATCGCGCCTCCTCTTTCAGTCGATCGCTCAGGCCTGGGACGTGCTGAAACACAGCCGTGACCTCAATGTTTCGTTACCGAGACCCGTCAAACGAGGGCCATACGGCATCTGTGGCATGGCGTACGGCCCCCACCAAAAGGCCGAAAGTCCCACCCAAGCGAGGGCGGCGACTGTCGGTTGTTCGTGGTTCGCGGATAAACGGTTGGGCCGCAAAATGATCCGCCGATGTCCTGACCGGGCGGAGCTGTCATGTGACAGCACAACGCCCGCCTCGCCGAATGGCGAAGCGGGCGTTGTGTTCAACGCTGTTTACAGCGGAATCCAGACTCCAAAGAACCAGAAGCCCCACTGATTGAATCCGGGATCCCACACGGGAGTCTCCTGGTAGCCCCAGTAGTTGATCGGGCCATACCCCCACTGCGCGCCGGGCGGGGGGAGCGGCCGATCCCACGCGGGCCGCGGCGGCTCGCCGGGCCCCCAAGGTGCCGGCCCGTCACCCCACGGAGCACCGCGGAAGTAGCCGCGCTGGGCATCTCCGTGCCAGGGCCCGCCCGGATGATCGGGTCCACCGGGGCCACCAGGGCCACCAGGGCCACCAGGTCCACCAGGTCCACCCGGACCGCCCGGACCGCCCGGATGATCGGGCCCGCCGGGTCCACCCGGAGGTCCGCCCGGGTGACCGGGTCCGCCTGGTCCACCCGGCCCACCGGGAGGTCCGCCCGGGCCGCCGGGACCACCGGGAGGTCCGCCCGGGCCGCCGGGACCACCGGGTCCGCCCGGGCCGCCGGGCCCGCCAGGGTCACCGGGTGCGTTCGGCGGATGGATACCGCCCGGAGCTGGCCCACCATGGTTGCCGGCCGGACCCGGCGGTGCTCCCGGCGCGGCGTTCGCGACACCGGCACCCATACCGAATGCGGCGGCGCTCAGGGCACCGGCGACGGTTATCCCCCCCAAGTATTGCTTAAATTTCATAGTCCTTCACCTGTCTAACTACTAGTGAATTCCTCGGAATCCCCCCTTACACAAACCGACCATAGATAGCCTCCCTATGCATCGGCTGTGCGTGGCCCAAGCAGAACTTCTGGGGCGTGCCGACCTGCGTGTTGACATAGCGGAAGATGGACGGCCCGCGCGGGGAACCGCGAAACATAAACCACTGCGACCCGCGACGGCGTGTCGCCGCAGACGTCTATGTGTCGCGGATCGACGCCGGCCTGGCACGGCCGCCTTCAGGAGACCCGACGAGGCCGAGAGCCCCTAGCCGCTTTGGAAAGGCTATGTTTCCTAGTCGAGCGGGGTATTGATGTATATCGTTGCGGCCGTGTCGAGTCCGTCGCATCCCCATCCTTCCGAACCGCATTCGGGTTCGGTGTCATCGAAATTGAATTGGTTGCGCGCCGGAGTCCTGGGCGCCAACGACGGAATCGTCTCGACGGCGGGCATCGTGGTGGGAGTCGCGGCGGCGACGGTGGAACGCGCTCCGGTATTGACCGCCGGCACCGCCGGACTGGTCGCCGGGGCCGTGTCGATGGCGCTGGGCGAATACGTGTCGGTGAGCACCCAGCGGGACACCGAGAAGGCGCTGTTGCACAAGGAGCGCCAGGAGCTGCGTGACGATCCGGCCGCCGAGCTGGACGAGCTTGCCGCCCTGTACGAAGCCAAAGGCCTGAACGCCGCGACCGCGCGCACCGTGGCCGAGGAACTCACCGACCACAATCCGCTCCTCGCCCATGCCGAAGTCGAACTCGGTATCAATCCCGAAGAGCTGACCAACCCGTGGCAGGCCGCGTCGTCCTCGGCGCTGTCGTTCGCAGTCGGCGCGCTCCTGCCGTTGGTCGCGATCTTGGCGCCGCCCGCGACGTGGAGAATCCCGGTCACCGTGGTCGCGGTACTCGCCGCGCTGGTGCTCACCGGGGCGGTATCGGCCGGTTTGGGTGGGGCGCCCAAGAGCCGGGCGGTCCTCCGCAATGTCATCGGAGGCGGTCTCGCATTGTCGATCACCTACCTGATCGGCCACTTGGTCGGTGCGGCGATCGCCTGAGGGTGCCAACACCCTTGCTCGGTTAGGGGATTGACCTGAGACAGGTCGGCCCCGGGGGACTGGAACTCAAACAGTAATATCAACTGTTGCCATCCCCACACGGGGGACCCCAACTCTGGGCGGAGCGTCGCGCATTGATCGAAGCGAATTTCGGGCCGGATGACGTTGATTCAGCGGCGCAGACGCCGTACTTCCTGCGCGACGAAAGTCGTTTCGTGCCAAATCCGATCGCGCGCGGCGGGTGGGGACCCTCGCTCAGCGGACACGTGGTCGGCGGACTGCTGGGCTGGGCCGTTGAACGCGCGGTCGACGACCCGCAACTACAACCCGCCCGGCTGACCGTCGACCTTCCCGCACCGGCGGCGCTGGAACCCATCGAGGTGCAGACCACCGTGCACCACGATCGTCGGCGGCTGCGCCTCGTCGAGGCTGTCCTCACCCAGCGTGGTGTCCCCGTCGCGCGGGGGAGCGCCTTGTTTCTGCGGCGCGGCCCTCAGCCAGAGGGGCAGGTGTGGTCGCCGAATCCGCAAATGCCGCCGCTGCCCATCGAGGACGGCGCGCAACCCACGCTTTTCATGCGCACCTACGGCTGGGGCACCGAATTGCAGAATCGCGATCCCGAATGGGTCGACACCTCCGGCCCGAAATACACGTGGCTCCATGAAACACGCTCGCTCATCGACGGCGAACCGCTCACTGCCTTCACCCGCGCCGCCATGGCGGCCGATATCACGGCTTCCCTTGCCAATTGGGGCACGAACGGTCTGCAATTCATCAACGCCGACTACACCCTCACGTTGAGCCGGCTGCCCGAAGGGCCCCACATCGGTATGGGCTCGCTGACTCATTACAGCCATGAGGGTGTGGCCACCGGCTCGGCCGTGCTCGTCGACCGCAAGGGGCCGATCGGCAGTGGTGTGTCGGTAGCGATAGCCCACTCCGGATTCCGCCCGACCCTGGTCAATCCGACGAACGAATGAGCATCGGAAGCGACGCCACCTACTGGACGTTGATCGCCGACGCGGCGCAGGCCTCGCCGCGGCCGCTGCTCGCCGACGACAAGGGGCGCAGCCTGAGCACCCGTGGGTTCCACGATGCCGCCTGCGCGACCGCCGCCGCATTCACCGAACGGGGGATACGCGCGGGAACCGTCGTGTCCTGGCAGCTGCCGACCACGCTCGAGACCATGGTCGTCATGGCGGCGCTGGCCCGGATCGGCGCGGTGCAAAATCCCATCATCCCGATATTGCGAGAGCACGAGGTCGGTTTCATCACAGAGCAGCTGTCCTCGGAATACCTTGTCGTGCCCGAACTTTGGCGCGGATTCGAGCACGGGGCGCTGGCACGGAACCTGGCCGCGACGCGGGGCTTCGAAGTCATCACCGTTGACTTGGCGACGCCGCCGGACGACGGCAAGCTTCGGCTGCCAAGCGCGGCCACCGACGCGCTCGGGCCGCCGCCGGCGTCCGCCCGCGACGCCCGCTGGGTCTACTACTCGTCGGGAACGACCGCGGCGCCCAAAGGAATCCGCCATACCGACGCATCGGTGATCGCCGGCGCAACCGGACTGGTCAGCGCGATCGGCATCACCAGCAGCGACGTCGATCCCATCGCCTTTCCGGTCGCGCACATCGGCGGGGCGGTGATGCTGGCCGCCGCGCTGCGAACCGGCATGCGGCTGGCGCTCTTTGAGGTTTTCGACCCGGCGACGACGCCGTTTTCCATCGCGGCGCACAACCCCACCTTCCTCGGCACGGCAACCCCGTTCTTCGTCGGCTTCCTTGAGGCCCAACGAGCCCATGGCGACCAGCCGCTATTCCCGTTCCTGCGCGGCTGCCTGGCCGGCGGCGCGCCGATCACGGCCGAACTGGGTCGCCAAATCCGCGAGGTCTTCGGCCTGCCCGGCATCGCCAACGCGTGGGGACTCACCGAATTCCCCGTGGCGGCCTCACCATCGCTCAGCGACGCGCCCGAGTCGCTCGACCACACCGTCGGCGCGCCGACGGCAGGAGTCAGCGTCCGGGTGGTCGGCGGCGACGAAGCCGAACTGCACGTCGGACAGGAGGGTGAGCTGCGGCTCAAGGGGCCCCAGTGCTTTCTCGGGTACGCGGACGCCACGCTCGACGCCGACGCGTTCGACGAGGACGGCTGGCTCCGCACCGGCGATCTCGGGCTGGTCGACGAGGACGGCAACGTGCGCGTCACCGGCCGCATCAAGGATGCGATCATCCGCAACGCGGAGAACGTGTCGGCCCTCGAAGTCGAGAATGTGCTGGCCACTCATCCCGCGGTCGCCGACGTGGCGGTCATCGGCATCCCCGACCCGCGCACCGGTGAGCGGGTATGCGCGGTGGTGGTGCCGGCGTCGGCCGAGGGCCCGTCGTTGGAATCGCTGTTGCGGCACTGCCGTTCACGCGGGCTGAGCCGCTACAAACATCCCGAGCGCCTCGTGATCGTCGATGTGCTGCCGCGCAATCAATTCGGCAAGGTGATCAAGAAAGAGCTCCGCGAAGCCTTCGGATGAAGCCGGGCTACAGCCTTTTGGGCGCATCCCGGACGGCCTGTACCGCCGATGCGTCGCCGTCGAAGTCGACTCGCGCGGCGCGCCCGACCGCGAACAGCAGCAGCTCCTCGGGCGCACCGGTCACCGTGACCGCCGGGCCGCGGCCCGCGGTCAGCAACGTCTTGCCCTCCGGGGTACGCAACGCCACCCGGCCCGGCGCCTTGGCGAGCGTTACCCGGGCCATCAGGGGCAGGGTGCGGCGGAGCCTGGCGGCCAGGGCAGGGTCGAGCTCGCGCGGGTTCCAGCCCGGCTGGGCGCGGCGCACGTCCTCGTGGTGGATGAACATCTCGGCGACGTTGGCCACCGCGTCGAGCAGCTTGAACGGTGAGTACACCGGTGGGCCGGACGCGACCTTGTCCACCAGCTCGCCCCACTCGGTCTCGGCCGTCTGGTCCTGCACCTTCTCGGTGTGCGGGGCGAAGAACGGGATGACGATGCCCGGAGCGGCGTCGGGCCGGTACTCCCGGATGACGAGGTGGGCGGCGAGGTCGCGCGTCTTCCACCCTTCGCAGAGGGTGGGCGCATCGGGTCCCACGCCGCGCAGGGTGTCGACAAGGGCCGCTCGTTCGCGTTGGGCAACAGACATCTGTTCAGCGTAGGCCCGGCGTGATCGCTACGGGCGAACCCCCGGACACGAGCGCTTCGCACCTCGGTAAATTTGAAACGTCATGTCTTGGGAGAAATGTAGGGAATGTCGATGAACGCGCGTGTCGAGCAGTTGGAGTTTCAGGCAGAGGCCCGACAGTTGCTGGACCTGATGGTCCACTCCGTCTACTCCAATAAGGATTCGTTTCTGCGGGAGTTGATCTCGAACGCCTCCGACGCATTGGACAAACTCCGGCTGGAAGCCTTCCGGAACAAGGACCTCGACTTGGACACCTCCGACCTGCACATCGAGGTCGAGGTCGATAAGGACGCACGCACGCTGACCATCCGTGACAACGGCATCGGTATGACGCGGGACGAAGTCGTCGGTCTGATCGGCACCCTGGCCAAGTCGGGGACCGCCGAACTGCGCCAGCAGTTAAGAGAGGCAAAGGACGCCAAGAACGCGGCCGCCTCGGAGGAACTGATCGGTCAGTTCGGCATCGGTTTCTATTCGAGCTTCATGGTCGCCGACAAGGTCGAACTGCTCACCCGCAAGGCCGGCGAGAGCGAAGCGACCCGGTGGGAGTCGAGCGGCGAGGGCACCTACACAATCGAAGCCGTCGAGAGCGCTCCGCAGGGAACATCGGTCACGCTGCACCTCAAGCCCGAAGACGCCGAGGATGAGCTGCACGACTACACCTCGGAGTGGAAGATCCGGGGCCTGGTGAAGAAGTACTCCGACTTCATCGCCTGGCCGATCCGCATGGAGATCGAACGGCGGATCCAGGTTCCTGTGGAGGAAGGCTCCGAAGAGACCCGCGAAGAGGTCGTCATCGATACCGAGACCCTCAACTCGATGAAGGCGCTTTGGGCGCGACCCAAGGAAGAGGTCTCCGAGGAGGAGTACAAGGAGTTCTACAAGCACATCGCGCATGCCTGGGATGACCCGCTCGAAGTCATCGCGATGAAGGCCGAGGGCACCTTCGAATACCAGGCGTTGCTCTTCATCCCGTCCCACGCGCCGTTCGACCTGTTCAACCGCGATGCCCAGACCGGGATTCAGCTGTACGTCAAGCGGGTGTTCATCATGGGCGACTGCGACCAGCTCATGCCCGAATACCTGCGCTTCGTCAAGGGCGTCGTCGATGCACAGGACATGTCGCTCAACGTGTCGCGCGAAATCCTGCAGCAGGACCGCCAGATCAAGGCGATTCGCCGGCGCCTCACCAAGAAGGTCCTCTCCACCATCAAGGAACTGCAGTCCGAGCGGCCGGACGACTACCGCAGCTTCTGGACCCAGTTCGGCAGAGTCGTCAAAGAGGGGCTGCTATCGGACTTCGACAACCGGGACACCCTGCTGCAGATATCCTCGTTCGCCTCGACGCACAGCGAGGAGGAGGCCACCACTCTCGCCGAGTATGTGGAGCGCATGAAGGACGGCCAGGAGCAGATCTTCTTCGCCACGGGGGAGACGCGGCAACAGATCCTGAAATCGCCGCACCTGGAGGCGTTCAAAGCCAAGGGTTACGAGGTCCTACTGCTCACCGACCCGGTCGACGAAGTCTGGGTGGGCACCGTGACCGAGTTCGACGGCAAACCGCTGCAGTCGGTCGCCAAGGGCGAGGTGGACCTGAGCTCCGAAGGCGACGAGAGCGAGGCCGAGCGCGAGGAGCAGCAGAAGGAATTCGCCGACCTGCTGACCTGGATGAAGGAGACGTTGAGCGAACACGTCAAGGAGGTACGGCTGTCCAGCCGCCTGACGGACTCGCCGGCCTGCCTGATCACCGACGCCTTCGGAATCACCCCCGCGCTCGCCCGGCTCTACCGTGCGTCCGGGCAGGACATCCCGGTCGGTAAGCGGATCCTCGAACTCAACCCCAACCATCCGCTGGTCACCGGGCTGCGCGAGGCGCAGAAGAAGGCGGATGGCGACGCCGCGCTTGCTGAGGTCGCCGAGACCGCCGAATTGCTATATGGCACAGCGCTCCTCGCCGAGGGTGGCGCGCTCGACGATCCGGCCAGGTTCGCCGAGCTGCTCGCCGACCGCTTGACCCGCACCGTGTAGTCCGGGATTTGCCAGATCCGCGAGAACACCGTTCGCTGTCGGCTTTGTCGTCAAATGGGCGATTTAGCTCGATTGAAAAGCAGCTGGCAGGGATAATCACATCCCATGGCTGAGTTTCGCGTCATCGACCCACGTGGTCGGGTCGTCGCGACGAAGGATTTTGCCAGCGCGGAGTCCGCGCACGCCTGGTTCACCCATTCGATCGGCGGCAGTACCGAGCTGGGTTGGCGCATGGAGGTCAACGACGACGGGCAGTGGGCCCACTTCGACGACACCCAAGGCTTCACCGCTCCGGTGAGCCACCGTCCCCCTCGACGCTGAGCACGCGGGCGTCAGCCGCCGATGACGAAGCAGCGTCCGCTGACGCTGGTGAGCAAGACTTCTTGCACCGCTGACGGCGCGACGCTGGGGAATCCGAACCGGTGCACTTGTTGGTCGGCGGCGATGTCGGCGTCCTGGGATTCGTTGGTCCCATCCTTCTTGCGCACCAGCGCCGTGATTTTGGCCGGCTGGGACGGGTTCTGGGGGTCACGGAAGTACCACACCTCGATCCCGGCGCCTGAGGAATCGGCGCGCCACCCGTCGGCGTAGTAGCACGCCGGATTTCCTTCGGCATCCGGCGGCGGTGGCGGGCATATCGACAAACCGACGCAAGCCGGCGTGCTGGTGGTGGCGGGCGAGGCGACTGAGCTAGGTGCGCTCGAGCTCGGACGCGTCGTCGACTTCGTCGCGCTCGAACTGGAGGCGTTGGGCGGTGCGACGTGCTGCGACCCGCACGCGATGAGACCGGCACAGGCCATCGAGATGACGGCGAGCCTTCGCACCATGGGCACGGACATCGAGCGCCCCGGCGTCAATGGCAGACTTCGCACGCGATGCCGTCGCCATCGCGATCGAGCGGTGCCCGGTATCCCGGCTGCCCTGCGTATATCGGGGCGGCGCCGGCGGCGCACGCCGCCTTGCAGTTCGGGTAGTAAACGCTGCCACCCGCCGTCGGTGAGGTCGTCGTTGTCGTGGTCGTCGTCGTCGACGGCGCGGCCGGGGCCGGGGCCGGGGGAGCCAGGGCAATTCCCAATGCCATTGCTCCGGCGATGACCAATCCACGAAGCATGTTCGAAATCCTCCCATTAGCGAAATGGCTGTGGTTGCTGCTGTCTACAGAGCTAACACTGTGCACCGGCCGCCGAGCAAGAGGCGGATATCGTCGGCGCGGTTGTCCCGCGGCCGAACGGCGCTCGGCCCCACGTAGGCTCCGAGGAATGCACGTCGACGCGATGACGGTCCCTCAGCCGCTACGCCGGATAGGCGACCTGGCCCGGCGAACGCAATCCGCCGGTTTCTCCGGCCTGTTGTTCACCGAGACTGGCCGGACGGCCTACCTCAATGCCGCCGTGGCGTCGCAGGCCGCTCCGGGCCTTGAGCTGTCCACGGGCGTGGCGGTGGCGTTCCCGCGCAGCCCCTTCGTCACGGCAGCCACGGCGTGGGAGCTTCAGGAAGCGACCGGCGGAAACTTCCGGCTCGGCTTGGGCACCCAGGTGCGCACCCACGTCGTCCGGCGCTACGGCGTGGCGTTCGAGCGGCCCGGCCCCCGGTTGCGCGATTACCTGTTCGCAGTCAAGGCCTGCTTCGCGGCGTTTAGATCCGGGACGCTCGAGCACCACGGCGACTTCTACGACCTCGACTTCATCACTCCGCAGTGGAGCCCGGGTCCGATCGAGGCGCCCGATCCGAAAGTCGATATCGCAGCGGTCAATCCGTGGATGCTGCGGATGGCGGGCGAAGTGGCCGACGGGGTGCATGTGCATCCGATCGGCGAGCCGGGTTACATCGCCCGTCACGTCCTGCCGAACATCGCCGACGGAGCGGCGAAGGCGGGACGCTCACCGTCGGACCTCGCAGTGATCGTACCGGTGATGACGATCGTCGGCGACAGCGACGAAGAGCTCCACAAGCAGCGCGAAGTGGTGCGGGCCAGCATGGCCTTCTACGGCAGCACACCGAATTACGCGTTCATCTGGGACCAGGCCGGGTTCGAGGGCACGACCGCCCGGATTCGGGAGAAGCAGAAGGCCGGGGACTTCGCGGGAATGGCGGCCCAGGTCAGCGACGACCACATCGCGGTCTTTGCCACCGAGTCGACGTGGGACGGGTTGGCCGGCGCGCTGACGGACAAATATGCCGGAATGGCCACGCGGCTCGTGCTTTACAACGCCGTGGGTGATCCGGAGCGTTTCGAGCGGTACGGCGAGGTAGCCCGTCGGATGCGACAAACTATCAGTGACTGAGCTGTATTGCTTTGACCACCAAAAGCAATGCGCCGAGGATCAGGTAGCCGCGCAGCGCGATCATGCCGAGACGGGTGCCCGGTGACCAGGTGACCGGCTCCAGCAGGGTCAGGGGTGGCATGCGCCAGCTATTGCGGTCCACTCCGCGTGCGGGGAGGGGTGCCGGGGGCGCTGCGGGTTGCCGGCGGGCCATCCAGCGCAGCGCGGGTGCGGCCGCAGCCGCGAGGACGATCAGGACCAGGGCCAGATAGCCGGCCACCGCGACGACATCGAGTTTGGGGAACAGGGTGGTGGCCATCAGGATTCCGGACAGCAGGAGCAGCGTGCCGACGATCAGCCCGGCGACCCCGTTGAGCCAGGGGCGATTGACCCACGGCCCCAACACTTCCCGGTCGTTGCACAGCAGCAGCAGAAAGACGCTTGCGCTGGGCAGCAGTAGGCCGGCAAGGGCCTGAACGGCGGTGGTGATCAGACCGAGCGGAGCGCCCGGTATGAGGACGATGGCCGCGGCCAACACCACCATGGCGGTGTAGGAGAGGTAAAACTGTTTGGCATCGGCGAACCCGCGGTGCAGCGAGTGCTTCAGGCCGAACACGTCACCGAAGGCGTAACTGGTGGCCAGGGTCACCGCGGCGGCGCCGATGATCGAGGCGTCCATCAGGACGATCGCAAAGATCCAGCCGAGCGTCCCCCGATGTTCCCCGAGCAGGTGTGCGGTGGCGCCGGCGTCGGTGAAACCGCCGATGGTGTTGGTGGAACGTGCCGCCCATTCGCCGGTCATCACCAGCGCCGCCGCGCCGATGACGACGACGAAGGCGCCCAGCACGGTATCGGCGCGTTCATAGCCGATGAAGCGCGGGGTGATGCGCTTGTCGACGACGTTGGACTGCTGGAAAAACAACTGCCAGGGCGCCACGGTGGTGCCGACGATGGCGATGATGAGCAGCACCGCATCCGAGCTCACGCCACCCGAAATGCGCGGTATCACGAGGGATTTCGCCGCCTGACCCCACTGCGGGTGGGACATCAGCAGCATCGGGATCTGCAGCAGGGTGACGGCGATGAAGACGAACATGGCGCGCTCCCAGCGCCGGAAGCTTCCGCTCGCCATGATCGCGACCAGTGCCACCGCCGAGACCGGCACCACCACGTATTTGGAGACGCCGATGTATTCGGCGGCCAGGCTGATACCGATGAACTCGGTGACGATCGTCAAGAAGTTCAGCAAGAACAGGTCGCCCACCGAGAACCAGCCCCAGCCGCGGCCGAAGCGTTCGTTGATCAACCTCGCGTGTCCGACGCCCGTTACCGCCCCGAGCCGTACCACCATTTCCTGGTTGACGATCAGCACGGGGATCAACAGCAGTAGCACCCATAGCAGGGAGTAGCCGTAGTTCTGCCCGGCCTGGGCGTAGGTGGCCACGCCGCCGGCATCGTTGTCGCCGACCATCACGATGATTCCCGGACCCACGATCGCCAGCAGGGTCAGCAACCGCGTCTTCCACGTGCGTGCGTGCTCGGTTTCGCCGACGCTGATCCGTCCGAAGGCGCCTTCGATATCGCCGAGGTGCGCGGTGTCGAGCACCGCGCTGTGGGCCGTCTCTTCGCGACCGGCCGTCACGGCGCGTTACCTCCCGGCACGCGTGCGTTGGGGTCACCGGGTTGGGCGAGCTCGCGGACGGGACGCGGCGCGGGCTCACGCCGACGCCAGTCTTCGGGGATGGTCGCCTCGAGCACGTCGTCGACGGTGACCACGCCGAGCACGCGGTCTTGTTCGTCCACCACCGGGATGGAGTAGAGGTTGAAGTCGGCCATCAACAGCGCGACGTCAGTCAGGTCGGCGTCGGCGGTGACCCGCACCGGATCCGAATCCATGAGCCGCTCAAGGGTTTCGCCGGCCGGGGCCTGTAGCAGCGTGATCACCGAGACCACGCCGTCGAGCCGTCCGTCCCCGTCGAGAACATGCACTTTGATGAGCGCCTCCGGCTGTATGGTGCCGGCGGTGGTGATCAGGCCCAACGCGTCGGCCGCCGTCGTGGTGGCGGCGGCCGATACGAAGTCGACGTTCATCAGCCCTCCGGCGCTTTCGGGATTGAAGCCCATCAGGGTGATGACCTTGGTGCGCTGCGGGCCCGGCATCAGGTCCAGCACCCGCCGGCGGCGCGACTGGCGCAGGTCGGCGATCGCGTCGGCGGCATCGTCGGCGCGCATCCGGCCCAGCAGCGCGGCAACCTCGGTATCGGGCATGCCATCGAGGAGTCGGCTGGCCTTTTCCGGCTCCAGTTCTTCGAACACGTCGGCTTCGAGTTCGGGATCGCTGCGCACGCGGTCGAGGATCTCGCCGCCCTCGGCCTTGTCCGCCTCCTCGAGAAGGTCGGCGATCTCGGCGGCTTTGAACTCGCCGAACCGGTCCGACAGGCGCCGCACCGCGTCGGAGCGAGCGTCGCCGATCAGCGGTTCGAACGCCTTCCAGTCCCGAGCGGCGTGCCCACCGGACTGCTTGATCAGCCCGAACAATCGTGGTGGCCGTCGGGTGTCCACGCGCGTCAGCATCCATCCGCCGCCGATATCTTCCAGCTCCACGTCGTAGGCGCGTATCAGCTCCACGTTGGCCACGTCGATCAACCGGTGGCCCAACACGTCGGCGCGCAACAGCACCTCGCCGTTGCGGCGCTCGAAGCCGCGAAGGTCAACCTTGTTCTTGGTCAACAGGACTCGGTCCGCGTTGTACTCGTCGATGGACTTGTCGCCGATGAACACGCGCCGACCGCCGACCCCCGCAACGATCCCGGTCACCAGTGGATACTCGTCGGCACCCCGCAGCCGGACGATCACGTCCTCGACCCGGCCGACGGTTTCTCCGGCGCGGGCGAGTACCGGCGCGCGCAGCAACTGCGAAAGGTGAATCACCGGCCGCTCCCCGCTGCGTTCGGCCGCCGTCTCCGATGCGCTCATTCGTTCCTCCTCGACACCCCGCGACCGACCCTTCGAGCAGACTGCACGAAACCGGACCGCGACATCGTGTGCAGCTACGGCTTACCGGCAGGATCGGTGGTGGCGCAAGTGGCGTCGGTTGACCGGCCGCAAGATCGTACGCCGGGGTCCGGGCGAGTAGCGACCACCAAGAGGTAAACGACAGGCGGCCATTGAGTCTTATTGTTTGCCGACTTTCCCGGCGATCTGATTGGCGATGCCGACGCCAAGGTCTCCCGCGTCCTTACGGCACGCGTCGACGTCGATGACGACGTTGTTGCGGACGGTCAGCGCCCGCTGGCAGGGCATGGTTACGTTCACGCCGTTTCGGTTGACGGTCAGGGTCACGGTTGCGCTCAGAACCCCGTTGGCGTTGGCGACCGGTCCCACCTTCCACTGAAGTTCGGGGTGGGTGTCATCGGCGGGTACGGTGTCCACCCGGTTGGCGCAGGCGGGCCATTGCTGCGACGAGGTGGTGAAAAACGCGTTCGCTTGGTCGGGCGACGGGAACAACACGACAAACTGATACACGTCAGGGCTTTCCAGGTCATTTGCGCCCGGGGGAGCGGGTGCAAGATCGTGGTAGCCGTAAACCGCCGTGTAACCGCTGTTCGCATAAACGGGTTCCAGTGCCGCGTGGATGGCGTACTTGCATTCGGCGGGAAGGGTGTAATTGGTGCGCTTGACGCTGTCTTCTTCCAGCGCGGTTTTCGGTGGGTCACTCGACGTTCCGGTGACGCCCAGCGCGGTATCGATTTCGCTCGGGCTGAGCATCAGGTCGGGCAGCTGGGCCTTCGTCAGGGCGGCATTGGACGACAACGCCATGGTGCTGGTGGTGGTGGATGACGAGGCCGCGCCGCCTCCGTCATTGTTGCCGCAACCCGCGACCAGCATTCCGATGGCCGCGGTAGCAAAAGCCGTTGTCAGCCGGCGCATATCGAGTGCCTTCCTACTTGATTCGGCTATCAAGCATTCGCGCACCCCCCGCGCGTCGTCCTATTCAGAAATTATTTCGCGAATGAAGCGTACGACAGCGGCCGGTTGTCTTGGGCAAGTTCGGTGCCGAACGATATGTTTCGCGGTATGGCCGCAGTCGACTTCACATCGGTAGCGCCGATCGTCCCGGTCCTGAATCTGGACGCCGCCCTGGATCGCTATCGGCGACTCGGCTTCGATGCGCGCCGATACGAGGGACCGGGTCGTTACGGCTTCGTCGAACGGGGACCCGTGTCGATCCACCTCACCGAATGGGACGAGCACGACCCGCTGCGCACCGCCGCCAGCGTGTACCTCTACGTCAGCGACGACGATGCCCTCTACGCGGAGTGGGCGGCACTGGAAGGCCTCGATGGCCGCCTGATCCCACCACAGGACACGCCCTATGGTCTGCGTGAATTCGCCTACGTCGATCCGGACGGCACGGCGCACCGAGTCGGCTCGCGCAGCCGATCAGGCGGACACCGCGGGCTTTTCGCCGGCCGGCCGGGCGCCGGTGGCCTGGCTGTGGGCCAGCGCGATCACCGCTGCGGCCATGACGGTGACCGATACCCCGAGCGCGACTAGGCCGACGTCGTTGGTTCGCAGCGTCTCGCCCAGCACGGTGACACCGAGCACCGATCCGACGACGGGCTCGGCGACGGTGACCGCAGGAAGCGATGCGGTGAGCGGGCCGGCCCGAAACGCCGATTGTTCCCATGCCGTGGCCGCGATCGCCACCACCACCCACACGTATAGCTCGGGTATGCGCAGCAACGCCGGGATGCCGTGGTCGAGTTGGTCGACCACGCCCTTTGTCAACACCGAAAACAACCCCCACAGCGAGCCGGACATCAGGCCCAGCAACAGGGCGCCGACCCCGCCCGGGAACATGCGCGCGCCGACCACGCACAGGATCAGCGCCGGGCCCATGACCAACGCCACGATGGTCCACGTCTGCACCGACCCTCGCGGCGTTCCCTCCTGCGGGTCACCGACGGTCACCACCACCGCAACCGCGGCTGCCAGCAATACGGCCCAAATCCCTTGCTGCACGGTGATTCTCCGGTGGTTCGCCCGCGCGCTGATGAGCAGCGCGAACAGCAGCGAGGTTACCAACAGGGCCTGCACGAGCACCACCGAACCCAGGCCCAGCGCGGCGGCCTGAAACCCGAACCCCGCGCCGGCCACCAGGCTGCCCGTCCACCATTGGCGATCGCGCAGCAATCGGCGAAACAGCGCGAGGGTGCCAACCGGTTTGTCGGTGACCTGCTGGGCGGATCGCTGCTGGATGACGTCTCCGATACCAACCATCAGGGCGGCCGCGACCGCGAGAACCGCTGCGATATCTGTCTTGCCCAAGCGGCCCTCCTGTGCGATTGGCCGACGTCAAGTCTTGCGCCTGCCGGTCCAAGGACTTGCGACCCTAGACTTCTGGACGGTACGCGGCCGACGGTAGCGGAAGTTGTCCTCTAGAACTTTAGGAGGCTGCCGCATGACCAGCCGAAGCCTGAGGCGTGGGCTCGTGGTGCTGCCCGCCAAGCGGGGGAATCCCTATCTGCGCGCCGTCGCCGGGACCCGGCTGGGAATGTTCTACTTCAACCTGAGCGCACTGCGGCACGTCGGCCGGCGCAGTGGCCGAACGTATGTGACGCCGCTGAGCGCTTATCCGCTCGGCGATGGTTTCGTGCTGGCGGCGGCGTACCCCATGTTGACTGGCTGGAGAATGTGCTGGACGCCGGCAAATGCGGGTTGGCATGGAATGGCAACGAGTACGCGCTCGAAAGGCCCGAATTGATCCCCCGCGCGGAAGCGATGAGGGCCTACCCGCGCCTGGTGCGGCCTTTCCTGGCGGGCGCCGCGGGACAGAACAAGTTTGTGTGGCTGCATCGCGCTGAGTCGCCGCGGTCGCAAAGTGATCCGCCGAAGCTGCCTTCTGGGAAGGAGATACAAGGAATGGACAACACGACCTCCGGGATCGGCGTGATGGCTGCCGAGGCGCTCGATCTGCTCATCGATGCCGTCGACCGCATTTCACCCGACAGCTGGGACCGGCCATCCAACCTCGAGGGGTGGAGTCTGCGCGAGCTGGTGGGTCACGTCACCGGCAGCGCAGCGAAAGTCGTGACGCTCGTGGAGGACGGCGAGATCTGGGGAGGTCCCTCGCAGCCTTCCGAGTGGATATGCGACAACCCGGCGGCGCGCCTTCGTGAGCTGGCGACGCGGCTACGAGACGCCTTGCCGGGCGCCGAGTTCGACGGGATGCGGACATCGCCGGAAGGCGAGGTTGCGTTGCATCGGGCCCTGGCCTATCCCGTCTCGGACTTGGCCATGCACGCCTGGGACATCCATCGCTCACAAGGGCGAATGATCGAGCTGCCCGAGGACCTGCTGGCGCTGGGCCGTGGGCTGGTGGAATCGGCGCCGGAACAGATGTTGCGGCGCCCGGGTGGCTTCGGTCCGGCCCAAGCCGCGCCGGCGGATGCGACGCCGACTGCCCGGCTGATGGCGTTCCTCGGGCGCTCAGTCGACGTCGGGACGTGACTGCGCTTGCGGCACAACAAGTCTCCAATGCGGACTGTGCGCACCCGTCGCAGCGGCCACACCAGTCCCCGCACCGGGAGACGCACGAGTTGCCCGCCTCCCAGCGACAAAGCCGGGTGACGGAATTTGGAGCTGGCCCACCCGCCGCATTGTCGCTGAGAGGCCGGCACTCTGGGCATCCCCTCCGGCAGGGACGGCTCTGGCAGGTGTGACCGCTGTGGGCGTCAGCTGTTGCGGCTGATCTTGAGCGCGGTGGTGATCATGGGGATCTGCAGGGGCAGCCGGGCCAGCGCGGCGATCCGCATCGGCCAGGGCTTGTTCCACCACAACCGGCACATGTTGACGTTGGCCGGGAACACCCCGATGAACAACACGGCCGCCGCAAGCGCGGCCAATCGCCGGGTGCGTCGCGGCAGTAACGCAGCCCCGACCCCCACCTCCGCCGCACCCGACGCGTAGGTGTAGAACCGGGGACTTCCGGGCAGCTCGGCGGGAACGATGGTGTCGAACGGTTTGGGCGCGACGAAGTGAAGCGTCCCCACGCCGAGGAGCATCGCCGCGACTCGGTAAGCGGCCGTCCGGGTGGTGTCACGCTCGGCGGCTGATCTGGTTGTCATGGGCCCATTGTGTCCTGTGCCCGAAGACCGGCGGGTCACGACCGGTCGGCTATCTTCGCCCACCCGGCCCAGGTGAACTTAGGCCGTTTACTATTGGCCATACGGTATTTGTTACGATTCGCGTATCTGCTGACATCCGCGCTGCCCATCGCAGCCAGACCCTTCGAGGTTGAGAACATGGCTACACCCGTCATTGTCGGAGCGGTTCGGACGGCGATCGGCCGCTCCTTCAAGGGCACGCTCGTGAACACACCGCCCGAGACGCTGATCACCGCGGTGCTTCCCGAGGTGGTGCGCAGGTCCGGCGTCGACCCCTCCGCGATCGACGACATCATTTTCGCCGAATCGCATTATGGCGGTGGCGATCTGGCACGGTATGCGGCTACCGCGACCGGCATGGAGGACATTCCCGGCCAGTCGGTGAACCGGCACTGCGCGGGCAGCCTGACCGCCATCGGCAACGCCGCGGCCCAGATCGGCTCCGGGATGGAACGCGTGCTCATCGCCGGCGGGGTGCAGTCGTTGTCGATGACGCCGCTGACGAACTGGCGCATCCCCGGCCCCGAGCTGAAGTTCGAGGAGCGCTGGATGCCGCCGACCCACGTCGAGACCCCCGATGCGCCGGCCAAAGACATGTCGATCACGGTCGGCTGGAACACCGCACAGGCGGTAGGCATCAGTCGCGAAGAGATGGACGCCTGGGCCGCGCGTTCCCATCAGCGCGCCATTGCGGCCATGGACGCCGGAAAGTTCCTCGACGAGATCCTTCCGCTGAAGATCACGCAGTTCGACGGTTCGGTCACCGACTTCTCCGTTGACGAGCATCCGCGCCGGGACACCACCGTCGAGAAGCTCGCCTCGCTGAAAGTGCTGCACCCCGAGATCGAGGGATTCTCGATCACGGCGGGTAACAGCAGCGGCACCAACGACGCCGCCGCGGCGGTGGCCCTCGTCGACCGCGACTACGCGGCCGCCGAAAACCTGAACGTCATGGGCACGGTCCGGGCGTGGGCGGCCGCGGGTGTCGCCCCCAGGGACACCGGCCTGGGGGCCGTCAAGGTCATCGGCAAAGTGCTGCAGCGGGCCGGTCTGTCGGTCGACGACGTGGCGCTGTGGGAGATCAACGAGGCGTTCGCCTCGGTGCCGATCGCGGCGTGCCGGGAGTACGGCATCGACGAGGAGAAGGTCAACTTCTCCGGCAGCGGCTGCAGCCTCGGCCATCCCATCGCGGCGTCGGGTGCGCGCATGGTGACCACGCTGGCCTACGAGCTGGCCCGCCGGGGCGGCGGCATCGGCGTCGCGGCCATGTGCGCGGGCGGCGGCCAGGGCGGCGCCGTGGTGATCGAGGTCTAGCGGCGTCGCGAGTTCCGGCGGCGGGTCGCCGCCATCAGGCCTAGCGGCTAGTTGCAGTACGTATAGCCGATGAACTGGGTGCCTCGCGTGTCGCCGCTCGAGTAGTTGGCGAAGTGCACCGCCGGCTGCCCGTTGAACTGGGTGTTCATCTTCTGCACGTTCGGCGGGGGGACGCCTTTGGGGAAGGACAGGATCATGTCGGCGAAGATGTCCAAGCCGACCTGGCAGATGGCCTCGCGCCGCGGCGGTTGCGGATTCCACGCGTGCACGACGACCGGCTCCGTCAGCTGATACCCCGCTGCGCAATTCGGGTCGCAGACCTTGAACACGGCCGTGCCGGTCCCGTCGGCGCCCTGCGGCCCCCACGAACTCCACGACATGTCTTGCAGCGCAATGGCTACGCTGGCGCAGCCCAGCACGTTGAGCCGCTTCGGGCGCTCGAGCGGCGGGGCGGACAGGTTGTAGCAGCCCGGGATGGCGAAACTCTGCGGTGGTGGTGGCTGGGCGGTCGGTGGCCCGGCACCGTGGCTGTCCTCGGTCAGCTTCGCCCCCACGAAGGCGAGGACACCTCCCAGCGCAACCACCGAGACGATGCCGACCACGATCAGACGCCCCCGTGGAATGCGTCGCAATCGGCTCAATAAAGGAACGTTGCCCCCGCTCACATTCACCAGATTACGGCCGAAACTTGCCTCCTGGGGTGGCGCCCGGCAGTTCGTCCTCGCAGGGTAAAGTTGGTCAACGCTACCAAGTTAAGGATTGTGATGGCCCTGCAACTGACGGACGACCACGAACTGGCCGCACGGTTGGCCACCGAGGCCGGGCGGCTGTTGCTCACGGTCCGGGAAGAGTTCGCCGACGCCGAAGCGAGCGAGCGGAAAGCCGCGGGAGACAAGCGATCCCACGACTTTCTGATGGCGGCTCTCGCCGACGAACGGCCCCACGACGCGGTGCTGTCCGAGGAGGGCATCGACAACCCGGTCCGACTGCGCTCGCAGCGCGTGTGGATCGTGGATCCGCTGGACGGCACGCGGGAATTCTCCGAGCTCGGACGCGACGACTGGGCCGTGCACGTCGCGCTGTGGGAGGCCGGGGAGCTGGTTGCCGGTGCGGTGGCACTGCCGGCGCAGGGCATCACCCTGGCCACGCCCGAGGTCGATTCACCTCCCGCGGCGCCGGGCAAGCCGCGCATTGTGGTGTCGCGCACCCGGCCGCCCGCCATCGCCCTCGCCGTGCGCGACGCGCTGGACGGGGTGCTGGTCGAAATGGGTTCCGCCGGCGCCAAGGTGGCTTCGCTCGTCCAGGGGCTGTCCGACGTGTACGTGCATGCGGGCGGTCAATTCGAATGGGACTCGGCCGCACCGGTGGCGGTGGCCCGCGCCGCCGGTCTGCATACCTCGCGCATCGACGGGTCCGCCCTGACCTACAACCGATCGGACCCGAAGTTGCCGGATCTGGTGGTCTGCCGGCCCGAGCTGGCGGAAGCCGTACTGGCCGTTACGCGCTGAGGCTCCTCAACGCGCGCGAACGCACGGATCTCGCATTCAATGAGCGCCGGTGAGGTCGAGGGCGATGTCGACGAGCATGTCCTCTTGGCCGCCCACCATCCCGCGCCGGCCGGCCTCTTCGAGCAGCGTGCGGGCGTCGATGCCGAACCGGCCAGCGGCCGCCTCAGCGTGCCGTAGAAAGCTGGAATACACGCCCGCGTAGCCGAGGGTCAAAGTCTCGCGGTCCACCCGCACGGGCCGGTCTTGCAGCGGCCGGACCACGTCGTCGGCCGCGTCCTGCAACCGATGGAGATCGCAGCCATGTTGCCAGCCAAGGCGGGAGGCCGCGGCGATGAAAACCTCCAGCGGCGCGTTTCCGGCACCCGCTCCCATGCCCGCCAGGGAGGCGTCGACGCGGTAAGCGCCGTGCTCGACGGCGGTGATCGAGTTGGCGACGCCCAGCGACAGGTTGTGGTGGGCGTGGATGCCGATTTCCGTTGTCGGTAAGAGGGTTTGGCGCAAGGCGTGGACTCGGGCGCCGACGTCACGCATCGTCATCGCGCCGCCCGAGTCCACGACGTAGACGCAGGTTGCACCGTATCCCTCCATCAGCTTGGCTTGGTCGGCCAGGCCGGCGGGACTGGTCATGTGGCTCATCATCAAGAAGCCGACGGCGTCTATGCCCAGGCCGCGGGCGGCGGCGAGATAAGGCGCGGCGATGTCCGCCTCGGTGCAGTGGGTGCCGACGCGCACGACGGTTGCGCCCGCGCGGTGCGCCTCCCTGAGGTCTCGCAGAGTGCCCACGCCCGGCAGGAGTAGCGTCGCGATCTTCGCGTGGTCGACGGCCGCGGCGACGGCCTCGATCCATTCGGCGTCCGTGTGCGCGCCGAACCCGTACACGCAGCTCGAACCCGACAACCCGTCACCGTGAGCGACTTCTATCGAGTCGACCCCCGCGTCGTCGAGTGCCCGCGCGATGATGGTGGCCTGCTCGATGCTGTACTGGTGGCGCACCGCGTGCATGCCGTCGCGCAGGGTCACGTCGCTGACATAAATGTGTTGGGTCACGTTGTGGCACCGACAGTTTCGGCGGGGTGCAGGCCATGGAGGGCCAAGCGCTCTGCGGTGGCCTTGGCGGCAGAGGTCATGATGTCGAGGTTCCCGGCGTAGGCGGGCAGGTAGTCGCCCGCGCCGGCCACCTCGAGCAGCACCGTGACGCGGGTGCCCGTGAACTTGCCGGTTTCAGGAATGTAGAGCGGATCGTCGTGGCCGAAGACCTCGAATTGCACGTCTTGCTTCAGCCGATAGCCGGGCACGTACGCGGCGACCTGACCGACCATGTCGAGGATTTCGTTCTCGATCGAGCGGTGGTCGACGTCCCCGTCGACAAGGCAGTACACGGTGTTGCGCATAAGCACCGGGGGGTCCGCGGGGTTGACGATCATGACGGCCTTGCCGCGCCGCGCGCCGCCCACCACTTGGATTGCGGCTGAGGTGGTTTCGATGAATTCGTCAATGTTGGCCCGGGTGCCCGGGCCGGCGGACTTCGCGGAGATCGACGAGACGATCTCGGCGTAGGAGACGATTCCCGTCTTGGCGATGGCCGCAACGATCGGCACCGTTGCCTGCCCGCCGCAGGTCACCATGTTGAGATTGGGTGCGTCGAGGTGGCCGTTGAGGTTGACCACGGGCACGCACATCGGGCCGACCGACGCGGGCGTGAGGTCGAGCATTCGTATTCCGCTGTCACGCAAAGCCGCCCAGTTGGCGCGGTGCGTGTCGGCGGAGGTGGCGTCGAAGGCGAGCTTGATGTCGGCAAAGTCCGGCATGCTCAGCAACCCGCCGGCCCCGTCGGCGGTGACGGGCACGCCCATTCGCCGCGCCCGGGCCAGTCCGTCCGAGTGTGGGTCGACACCCACCATGGCGGCCACCGTGAGCGGACCGTCGCTGCCCACGATTTTGAGCAGCAGATCGGTGCCGATGTTGCCCGAGCCGATGATGGCCACCGGCCACTTTTGGTTCGAGGTCACTTTGCGTTCTCGGCGGCCATGCGCAGGGCGCTGTCGTACAGGGTGTTCGCGTGCAGCTCGAACAGCGCCAGCAGGTCGACGGAATCACCGCCGATCTCCTTGGCGACGAACAGGCCGTCGCCACCGGCGAGGGCGTAGGTGGCCAACTGGTGGACCTGCGCGTCGGTCAGCCCCGGGACGAGGTCCCGGATGGCTAGCGTGAGCGTCTCGAACGCCCGGTCGCGAACGGCGAGGAACATGGAACGCGCCCGCGGCTCAACCGGCCGGCGCTCCAGCGCGAGCATCAGACCGAGGCGCAGGAAGTCGGGGGAGTCGAGCAGCGCCTTGGCGATCTGCATAACCATCGAGACGAGCCGCTCGCGCGCGGTGCCTTCGGCGGGCATTTCCCATGCCGAAAGCCAGTGCGCGAAGCTGCGTTCGATGACCGCGGCGATGAGGTCGTCCTTGTCCTTGAAGTGCCAGTAGATGGAACTGGCCGGCAGGCCGCACTTGGCGCTGACCAGGCCGATGCTGGTGCCCTCGTAACCGCGCTCGCTGGCGATCTCGGTGGCCGCATCGAGGATGCGCGCCCGGGATGCCTCGCCGTCGAGGCGCCGCCGCCGCTGCGGCTTGTCCTTGGTGACCATTGGACCTCCTTGCCGGCAGGCGCTTGACTCTTTAGTGATCGCTACATTACCGTAACGATCACTACAGAACAAGCCCGACACGAAGGCGAGAGGGCAATGAACGAGCACCCGACCTATGACGTAGCGGTGATCGGCTATGGGCCCACCGGCGCCACCGCCGCGAATCTCCTTGGCCGCATGGGGCTTAACGTCGTCGTCATCGAGCGCGACCCCGATGTGTACGGTCGCGCGCGGGCCATTTCGACCGACGAGGAGGTGATGCGGATCTGGCAGTCCGTCGGCCTGGCGGACCGGTTGCAACGGGACATGCTGCCCGACCGGCCGTTGGCGTGGGTCGACGCCGACGGGGTGCCGTTCGTCGAGACCACCATGACGTCCCGGGGCTGCGGGCATCCCCCGCAGCAGTTCCTGTACCAGCCCGCGGTCGACCACGTGCTGCGGGAGGGCGTCGCCCGGTATCCCAACGTCGAGGTGTTGCTCCAACACGAATGCCTGCGCGTGGCCAACGGCGGCTCGACCGTCGAACTTATGCTCGCCGACCTGCGCACCGACGCCTTCAAACGCGTGAAGGCCTCGTACGTGATCGCCGCCGACGGCGGAGCCTCGCCGACCCGCGCCCAACTCGGAGTCGGATACGAAGGACGCACGTATGCCGAACGCTGGGTTGTCATCGACACCAAGGTGATCCGCGAGTGGGACGGTCACGACCGGTTGCGCTTTCACTGCAATCCCGCCCGTCCGACGGTGGACTGCCCGACCCCGCTGGGGCATCACCGCTGGGAGTACCCGGCCCGAGCCGCAGAGGACGAGAAGCGACTCATCACCCATGAGGCCGTGTGGGAGGTCTTGCACGAGCAGGGCATCACCGAGGAGCAGGTGAAGATCCTGCGTGCCGTGATCTACAGCCACCACGTGCGCGTCGCGGACCGCTGGCGCGTGGGGCGGGTCTTCCTGGCAGGTGACGCGGCGCATGCCATGCCGCCCTGGATCGGCCAGGGGATGTCGGCCGGGGTGCGCGACGTGGCCAACCTGTGCTGGAAGCTCGCCGCGGTGGCGCGTGGGCAGGCGCCCGATGCACTGCTCGACAGCTACCAGGTCGAGCGCAAACCCCACGTCACGGAGGTCACCCGCCGGGCGGTGCGCAACGGACGCCTCATCACCGAGCGCCGAAAGTCGTTGGCATTCCTGAGAAACCATTTGCTGCGCGCGCTGACGCGGCTGCCCGGCGTGCTCAAGGCGGGGCAGAGCATGATCTGGATTCCGCCGGCCCACTACCCCGACGGATGTTTCACGTCCGAGGCGCATGCCGCCGCCGGTTGGCAGCTGCCCCAACCCTGGGTCACCGACCCGAGCGGAAAGAGGTCACGCCTGGACGACGTCCTCGGCGGGGGCTGGGCCGTCCTGCACCTCGGAGCGGCGCCACCGGACGCCGATCGGTGGGAGCGGCTGGGCGCCCGCACCCTGGCCATCCAGGCCGGCGCGCCGCAGGCCGGTGCGATCCGCGACGATGACGGCGCGCTGACCCGGTGGCTTCGGAGCAAGAAGGCGGCGGCGGTGGTGCTGCGCCCCGACGGATTCGTGTTCGCCGCGGCCGGCGAGGGCCGTCCGCTGCCGGCGCCGCCGAAGGACTTCACCGACCTGACGCCACCCATCCCGGCCACCCCGATCGGAGTCACCGCATGATCACCACGCAATTGAACGAGCGCACGGTCAGCGTCGCCGGGAAACCGATCTTCGTCGCCGAAACCGGGACCGGGCCGCCGGTGGTCATGCTGCACGGCGGTGGCCCCGGTGCGTCGGGCGTGTCGAACTATTCGCGCAATATCGACGCGCTCGCAACGCATTTCCGTCTCATCGTTCCCGACATGCCCGGCTACGGCAGGTCGGTCAAGGGCGTCGACCAAGACGACCCGTTCGGTTACCTCGCCGACATGATGCGCGGCCTGCTCGACGAGCTCGGCATCGATACCGCCCATCTCGTCGGCAACTCGTACGGCGGCGCGGCGGCCCTGCGGCTGGCCCTGGGCACCCCGCACCGGGTCGGCAAGCTGGTGCTGATGGGTCCGGGCGGGATTGGCACGACGAGGGGCCTGCCCACGCCCGGATTGCGGAGCCTGCTGTCCTACTACGGCGGCGAAGGCCCGAGCCGCGACAAGCTCGCGACGTTCATCCGCAGCTACCTGGTGTACGACGGCGCCTCGGTGCCCGAGGACTTGATAGATCTGCGCTACCGCGCGTCGATCGACCCGGCGGTGGTCGCGGATCCGCCGCTGCGCCGGCCCTCCGGCCCAACGGCCCTGCGCACGCTGTGGCGAATGGACCTCACCCGCGACAGCCGGCTACGGACCCTGACGACACCGACCCTCGTCTTGTGGGGACGCGACGACAAGGTGAACCGGCCATCGGGCGGCCCCCTGCTGCTCAACGCGCTGCCGAATGCGGATCTGGTGATGACCTCGCACACCGGGCACTGGATGCAATGGGAACGCGCCGATCTGTTCAACCGGCTGGTCATCGATTTCTTGGAGAACGAGCGATGAGCCCGTCGGTTTTCGGCCGCGTCCACCTCGGTTACGTGGTGATCGAGACGCAAAAGTTCGGCGACTGGCGACGATTCAGCCGCGATGCCATCGGCATGCACTGCGACGACGGGACGACCGACGCCATGCGGTTCCGCCTCGACGACAACGAGTGCCGGTTTTTGCTGCAACGCGGCCCTGCCGAAGACGTCACCGCGATCGGCTGGCAGCTCGACGACCACGACGCCTTCGACACCGTGCTCGCGCGCGTGACGCAGCATGGTGTGCCCGTGGCCGAGGGCACCGACGAGGAGGCGGCGCTGCGCGGCGTGGAGCGGCTCGTCCGGTTTCCCGGACCGAACGGCCTGACCCAGGAGGTGTTCACCCGCGCACGGTCCGGCATCGCGCCGTTGCGCATGGTGACGAGCGGGTTCGTCACGGGCGCAGCGGGTTTGGGCCACGTGGCCGTCGCCACCACGAAGCCTCATCAGCTGCGTGGCTACTACGACACGGTGTTGGATGCGCGGTTGTCCGACTACATCGACGAGACGATCAGCGGCCTCAGGTTCAAGATCCGGTTCCTGCGGTTCAACGAGCGGCACCACACCGTGGCGATCGCTTCGGTCAACCGGCTGCGGCTGAACCCGATCCGCACCCGGGTCCAGCACGTCAATGTCCAGGTCGCCGAACTCGACGACATGACCGCCGCCTACCAGCGCGTCAAGCAGCTGGGTTTCCGGATGGCGCTCGGGGTGGGTCAGCACACCAACGACAAGGAGCTGTCCTTCTACGCCGTCACGCCGTCGGGGTTCGAATGGGAAGTCGGCTGGAATCCGATCGTCGTCGACGAGGCCACCTGGGAACCCACGACCCACGAGGGCATCAGCATCTGGGGCCACACTCCAGAGGGACAGACGATCATCGACAAACTCGCCCAGTTCAAGGCCGGCGCCGCGTCGTTGCTGCACGATGAGGATGCGGTGCCGGCACTGGCAGGGGTGGGCATCCCAGACCATTGATCGACAGGGGAGGGTCAACACCCGCTGACGCGGTCAGCGCACCGCCTGCTGCCAGGACAGAATGCGTTCGGCCAGTTCGGGTCCGGCGTCTTCCTGGATGAAGTGACTGGCGCGGATGCGGGCGTGCGGCTGACCGGCGGCGCCGGGGATGTGCTTGATCAGCGGACGGTCCGCCTGGCCGAGGATGGGATCCCGGGCCCCGAAGATGGCGAGGAAGGGCTTGTCCCATTGGCCCAGCGCTTTCCAGGCGGCCCTATTGGCGGGGACCGCCGGATCGTCCGGGGAGGTGGGCACCAATTGCGGGAAGGCGCGGGCCCCGGCCTGATACGTCTTGTCGGGAAACGGCGCGTCGTACCCGGCCCGCACCCTTGCGGGAACGCGGCGAACGGTCCCCACGGAGACGATGCGGCCGGCGGGCAGCACGGGGGAGTAGCGCGCGAACGCCCGCCAGACGTGGAAGGCGGGTGGAGTGGGTCGGTCCGCGGTGGGCAGGAAACCATTGGCCACCACGAGTCGGGCGATGCGGTCGCCCTGCTCGGCGGCGATGCGCAGCCCGATCAGCGATCCCCAGTCCTGCACGAACAGTGTCACGTCCTTGAGATTCAGGCGGTCGAACCAGGCGGTCACCCATTCGACGTGCCGCTGGTAGGTGTAATCCTCCATCCGGCTGGGTTTGTCCGAGCGGCCAAAACCGATCAGGTCGGGCGCGAGCACACGGTTTCCGGCGTCGGCCAGCGGCTGGATCATCGTCCGGTAGAGGTAGCTCCAGGTGGGTTCCCCATGCAGCAGCACGATCGGCGGTCCATCGCCCGGGCCCTCATCGAGGAAGTGCATGCGCAGCGGCTGGGTGTCGCTCGCCGCCACGTCGAGGTAGTTCGCTACGAACGGATAGCCCTCCAGGTTTTCGAATCGGGAGTCCGGGGTTCGTAGCACATGCATATTCAGCTCCTCCGGTGGGCGGGCGCCTCTGCTAGCCTCCCGCGACAACGCGAGTTCGTCTAGTGGGAGATTTGATTGGGCTAAGCGTTGGGCGGACAGTAAACTGGCTTGTTCATGGCGATTCGGCGCGCGGTCCTGATCATTGCCGACATCAGCGGCTATACCCGCTACATGCAGTGGAACCGCACCCACCTGGCCCATGCGCAATTGACGGTGGCGGGTCTGCTGGAGTCGGTGATCGACGCCGGCAGAGGCCTGAAGCTGGCGAAGCTGGAGGGTGACGCCGCCTTCTTCTGGGCGCCCGACGGCGACGCCAAAGTGCTGGTGTGCGACCGGCTATCCCGGATGCGCGAGGCGTTCATCGCGCGGCGTGAGCGCTTTCAAAAGGATCTCGCCTGCGAGTGTGCGAGCTGTGCGCAGTTGGACAACCTCTCGGTGAAGTTCGTCGTCCACCAGGGTGAGGTGGCCGAGCAGCGGGTGAAGCGCCACACAGAGCTCGCGGGCTTCGACGTCATCCTGGTGCATCGCATGCTGAAAAACCTGGTGCCCGTGGTCGAATACGTGCTGATGACCGATCCCGTCGCGGCGTGCCTCGACGAATCGGTGCGCTCGCAGTGCAAACCGCTGATCCACGTCTTCGACGACATCGGGGAGACGTCGACGTATTACCTCGACCTCGCGACGTCGCAGGTTTCCCTGGCCCCGGCCGAGTCCAGCTTCCTGCGCCGGCTCGGGGCCACGGCCAAGCTGGAGTTGAACTCGCTGCCGTTCGTGCTCGGCTTCAAGCGGCCCGCCGAGGGCTTCCGCAACTTGGGCCGCGGCGCCGAGGAGATTCCGGCCTAGCCCGCGTGGGCGAGGGCGCGGCCCATCCGGGACACGGCCTCGGTGAGGATGGCCCACGAGGTCGCGAAGTTCAGCCGGACGTGCCCCGCGCCGCCGGTGCCGAAGACGTGGCCGGAACTCAGCGCCACCCGGGCGTGGTCGAGGAACCACCGGGCGGGCCCGGACAAGTCGGCCACCACCGCAAGCCCGTCGACGGCGTCTTCGGTGAAGCCGAGTTCCCTGCAATCGAGCCACGCGAGGTAAGTCCCTTGTGGCCATTGGTATTTCACCTTCGGCAGGTGCTCGGCGACCAGATCGCCGAGCAGCGTCCGGTTCCGATCCAGGCCGCGCAGCAGGTCGTCGAGCCAGTCGCCACCGGTGCGGAAGGCTTCGGCGTGGGCGATGACGCCGAGGTGGCTTGGCCCGTGGCTGACCTCTTCCGGCATCCGGTGCAGGTCCGCGACCGCCTCCGGTCCGGCGATGGCCAGTGCCGCCTTGAGTCCGGACAGGTTCCAGGCCTTGGACGCGGACGTCAGGGCGAAGGCGTTCTCCGCGCCGGGCACGGTCAGGTACGGGGTGAACCGCGAGCCCGACAATACGACGGGCGCGTGAATCTCGTCCGACACCACCCGGACGCCGAACCGGCGGGCGAGTTCGGCGATGGCCCCGAGCTCGTCGGCCGTATGCACCGTTCCGGTGGGATTGTGCGGGTTGCACAACAGGTACGCGACGTTTCCACCCCGGGCTCGGGCGCGCGCAAAGGCGTCCGCCAACGCGTCCAGATCGACTCGGCCTGCGGCGTCGAGCGGCGCTTCGACGACCTGGCGGCCGTCGTGCGTGACGAACGCGTAGAACGGGGCGTACACCGGCGGGTTGACGATGACGGCGTCGCCGCGGTCGGTGACCAGACGTAACAGCTCCACGGCGCCGAGCATGACGTCCGGGACGATCGCCGTGCGACCGATGTCCAGGTCGTGCCACTGCCAGCGCTCAGACGCGAATTGACTGACCGCTTCGGCCAGCGCCATGCCGCACGGATATCCGGTGTCGCCGTTGTCGATGGCCGCCCGCAGCGCGCCGGCCACGGTGGGTGCCAGCATGACGTCCATCTCGGCGACCCACAGCGGCAGGACATCGGCCGGATGCGCGCGCCATTTCATGCTCGTGCGGAGCTGCAGTTGCTGCAGCGTGAGCTCCTCGAGCGGGTTAAACGTCACGCCCGCAGAGTAACCGGCGCAACCTAGCCGCCGACAAACGCGTGTTGCGGGATCGTCAACGGCAGGTCCACCGAACTGATCAATCCCGGTTCTGCCGCAACGACATACGGCACGGCGTTCACGACCCGCATCGCGGTGGCGACCATAGCGCCGGCCCCCGAAGTCATTCCTCCGACTCCGGCCTTGCGTGGGTCCTTGAGCGTCGCGGCCAGCGTGCAATCGATGTCGGGGTCGCCGCTGATCATGACGCGGTAGGACAGGTCGCCGATCCCGGTCGGCCACTCCGGCGCGACGTCGTGCGCGAGCCGGGTGACGTGCTCGATGACGATGGCCTCCCGGCCGTCGACGACGCCGATCGCCCGCATCCGCAGCGCGCCGCACGTTCCGGCCTCGACGGTGCCCATGGCGACCTCCAGCGCCCGGTTGGTGACCGCGCGGTCGAAATATTCACGGACTTCCTGGACTTCGACGCCGAGCGCGTCGGCGACCAATCGGATCTGCCCCTGCCATTCGCCGGCGATCGCGCCGGGGAAACCGATCCAGGGTTGGTAGTCGAGCGGCCTGCCGAAACCGAGCGCGTCGCTCATGATGTCGGGCACGCCGTAGTCGTCGTACAGGCCGATCTCGAACGCGTGAATCTTGTCGATGGACGACGACTGGGTCGACAGCACCAGCGGCAGGTAGTCGGCGGCGAAGCCGGGTTCGATTCCCGACGCGTACAGCGACACCTGGCCCTGCTTGGCCGCGGCGACCAGTTGGTCGCGCCACTCGGCGGGTTCGTAGGCGTGCGGGTTGACCAGTCGGGTGGTGCTGGTCGTGACGACGTTGATGCCGGACTCGAGCAGCCTGACGTAATCCGGGATGGCCAGCGCGTCGCGTTCCGGACCGCTGGCCGCGTAGATGACGCAATCGGGCTTCAACGCAATCAGCGCGTCGGCATCGGTGGTGGCCGCCAGGCCGATCGGCTCGCCGTTGGCGAGTTCGCCGGCGTCCTTGCCGTCCTTCTCCGGCGAGTGCACCCAGACCCCGACCAAGTCCAGATTGGGGCGATGCTGGATGGTGCGGATCGCGATCGATCCGATGCCGCCGGTCGCCCACACCGCCACGCGATGAGTCGTCATCCTGTTCCTCCTCAGGTGCGTGCGCGATGAAAACTGAGGCGGCCGTTGCCCTTTACGCCGACCGTTACCCAACGTTCGCTTCGGAAGCTAGCAGCCGCGCGTCAGCGGGGTCAAGGGTTAAGAAAGCGCGCACTATCTTAAAGAACAAATCTTAGGTTAGTCTGCAGCTGTGCGGGCATTGCGGCCGATCCTCAGAGGCGACGCGGGCGCGCGCTGATGTTCACCCTCCGGTTCGATATGCGGGCGCCGAATTGGGCCGGGCCCGCCGCCGATCTCTATGCCGCCGCCATCGACATGTGCGCGTGGGCGGAAACCCGCGGCGGTGTGTTGGCCGTGCTCTCCGAGCATCACGGCACTGACGACGGCCACCTGCCCGCACCGCTGACGTTGGCCGCGGCGATCGCGGCCAGGACACGCGTGTTGGCGATCCTGCTTGCCGCCGTGCCGATTCCGTTGTGGGACCCCGTCCGGCTCGCCGAAGAGATGTGCGTGCTCGACCTGATCAGCCGGGGACGGGTGTCGTATGCGTTCGGCGTCGGGCATCGACGCGAGGAGTACGACCACTTCGGCATCGACATGGCCACCCGCGGCCGCGCGGCCGACGAGATGTTGGCGGTGCTCGGACCGCTGGTGCGCGGGGAGCCCGCCGAATATCGCGGCCGCACAATTCGTGTCACGCCGGCGTGCGGTTCACCCGGTGGTCCGATGATGCTGATCGCCGGCGGCAGCGAGGCGGCCGCGCGACGGGCCGGGCGCTACGGCCTCGGTTTCGTCTCCCAGACGGCGTGGCCGGGCCTGAAGGAGTTCTACGAAGCCCAGTGCCGCGCGCACGGACATGAACCGGGGATCGTCCAGTTCCCCGTCCCGGGCACGCCCACCGCGGTTTTCGTCGCCGATGACGTGGATGAGGCGTGGGATGTGCTGGGACCCCACCTGCTGCACGACGCCGTGACGGCGGCCTCATACCGGCCCCGGGACGATTCCGTTGCGAGTATCACCCGCGCCGACAGCGTCGCGGCGCTGCGCGAAGAGCGCGGCCCGTACCGCATATTGACCTCCGACGAGGCGACCGACTACGTGCGCGGCGGCCGGCCGTTGCCACTGCACCCGCTGTGCGGTGGCGTCGCGCCCGACGTGGCGTGGCCGTACCTAGAGCGCGCGGCGGCCGCCGCCGCGCGGGCACACGTCCAGTAAGGAGAATGCTGATGCGTGTTGTCGTGTGGTCCACTGGGGGCGTCGGCTCGATCGCCATCGATGCCATCAGGCGTCGACCGGACTTGGAACTCGTTGGCGTGTGGGTACATTCGAGCGACAAGGTAGGCAGGGACGCGGGCGAATTGGCCGGAGGCGGGCCGCTGGGCGTGGCGGCCACCAACGACGCCGATGCGCTGATGGCTTTGTCGCCCGACTGCGTGGTCTACGCGGCGAGCGGTCCCGAACGCGACGGCGCGGCCGTGCCGGACTACCTGCGGCTGCTGGGCGCCGGCATCAACGTCGTGTCGACGTCCTCGACGAGCCTGGTGCATCCGCCGTCGTATTTCGCCCCCGACTGGCGTGACCAGCTCGAGGCGGCGGCCAAGGCCGGCGGCGCCTCGTTCTACGTTTCAGGCATCTTTCCCGGGTTCGCCTCCGACCAGCTCGCCCTGCTGATGACGACGCAGTCCAAGAACATCCGCACCATCACGGCCAGCGAGGTCGCGCTCAACGATCACTACCCGGTGGCCGACGTCATGATGGACGGGATGGGCTTCGGCCGGCCGCTGGATTTCGAGCCGATGCTGAAGACTCCCGGCTTCATCGAGATGGCATGGCAGGCACCGATATACCTGATCGCCCAGGGTCTTCGCGTCGAGGTGGAGCAGGTGCGCGGTTCGCTCGACCGCCGGTTGACCGAGCGCGACATCGAGGTGGCGTTCGGCACCATCGAGGCGGGCACCTGCGGTGCCGTGCGGACCCGGGCCGCCGGGGTGGTCAACGGCCGGGAGGCGATCGTGATCGAACACGTGATCCGAATGGCCCGCGACGTCGCGCCCGACTGGCCCGCCTCGGAGTTCGACGCGACCTATCGGGTCGACATCGAAGGCGATCCCGACATCCACTGCGTGATGACTCTCGGCGATGCCGAAGGCCACGGCGCCGGGCACGCCGCGATGGCGTCGACGGCCATGCGGGTGGTCAATGCCATTCCCTACGTCGTCGACGCGCCCCCGGGCCTGGTGAGCTCATTGGACATTCCCACGACGCTGCCGCTTTACGCCTTCGACTGAGCGTGTAACGTGCATCACCAAGATTAGGCCACCTAGGAGTTTGCCGTGTACACACTGCGCTTCGACATGCGCGATCCCGAATGGGCCGCGCCCCCAACCGATCTGTACGCCGCGGCACCCGAAATGTGCGCCTGGGCCGAGGAACACGGCGGTCTGGCCGCCGTGTTGTGCGAGCATCACGGGTCGGAGGATGGCTATCTGCCGTCGCCGCTTCTGCTGGCCTCGGCGGTGGCCGGGCGGACACAGCGTCTGGCGCTGAGCCTGATCCTGATTCTTCCGTTCTACGAGACCGTGCGTCTTGCCGAGGACATGGCGGTCCTCGACATCATCAGCAACGGGCGGGCGTCCTACATCCTGGCGTTGGGCTATCGGCCCGAGGAGTTCGAGCAGTTCGGCGTGCCGATCAAGACGCGTGGCCGCCTCTGTGACGAGAAGCTCGGGTTGTTACGGCGGCTGCTTGCCGGTGAAACCGTCGTCGAGGACGGAAGGCGGATCACCGTGACGCCGCGCCCGTTGACTCCCGGCGGGCCGGGACTGATGTGGGGCGGCGGAACGCTGGCAGCGGCCCGCCGGGCCGGCAGGTATGGCCTGGGCATGCTGGGCAACGCCAACGCACCAGGCATGCAGGAGGCCTACGAAGAGGCCTGCCGGGAGCACGGCCATCAGCCGGGGCCCACGTTCTTCCCCGACCGCGACACGCCCTCGGTCGTCTTCGTCGCCGACGACGTGGATCGAGCGTGGAAAGAGATCGGCGAGCATCTGCTGCACGATGTGCGCACCTATGCCGCGTGGAACCCCGGGGACGAGACGACGGCGGGATTCAGCCACGTCAACACCGTGGACGAGCTGCGTGCGACGGGGACATCGCACGTGATCATCTCTGTCCCCGAGGCGATCTCGCGGGTCCGCGCCGGCCAGGTGCTCAACCTGTCGCCGCTGTGCGGCGGGCTGCCGCCGGACGTCGCGTGGTCGTATCTCAAGCGCGTGGGCGAGGTTGTGCTGCCCGAGGCTCTTGGGTGACCGCCGGGACTCGTAGTTACTTGGGTTGGTTCGGCACGCCCGGGAACAACTGCTCCGTCGGTCCCGCGGTCACCCAGCCGCCCAGCTTCGTGACGAGGTGGGGCGCGAAAACCGCGCCATAGAGCACGTTTCCGACGACGATCACGGCGACGACGGACAGCAGCGACGAGCCCAGGCGGCTCTTCGCCCTGTTCTCGGCCCACATCTCGATGACGTTTCGTCCCTGCGGGTCGGTGCGGCCGAGCAGGTAGGTGAAGGCCATCATCTGGATGGCCATCGCGAGGGAGTCGTACAGCGGGTACTGATGCACGGTGCCCTCGCGGATCGCCAGCCCGGGAATGACCCGGCCGTAGTAGAACACGCCGAGTTTGGCGCCCAGGAACCCATTGAAGAACAGCGCCCAGCAGAATCCGACGACAAGGCCGACCACCAAGAGCGTTGGGGGCCTTCGCCATCCGAACCGAGCGCTCAACCATCGCCCGATCGCCGTGCCCGTCACGGCCGGCAGCACGAAGTAGGAGATGTAACCGACGGGAACGAACAACGGCAGTCCACCCCACGTCACGTTCAGCGGCCACCACGAGGGCATGCGGGGGATGGCCGGCGGGAACTGCGCGTACATCGCCCAGTCGTAGGGGGCCTCGATCCACGAAAACGACATCGCCGAGATGCACAGCAGCAGGAGGGGGTGCAGGCGGCGCCCCCGAACGCTGAGGTAGACGCCGAGGGCGGTGAACCCGATGCCCCCGACGAGCGCGAAGTCACTCGCCGCCTGCATCACGGGCGTCATCTGGGAGCTCACCGATCGTGTCCTTGAGCCCGGCGTGCCTGCGGGTCGAAGCGCAACACCAGCCCGAATATGAGGACGATCAGCCCGAACAGCGTGCCCAGCATGATGACGGCGCCCACGGTCGCACCCCTTCCTACCCTCGACTCATTAGATAGTGCACACTATCCTAAAGGCAGTCAACCATCGGGCGAGGAGCGAACTGTGCCCCAGCGGCCACCCAGCACGAAACCCGGCGCGGCGGAAGCGCCCGCCCCGGCGAACCGCCGACCGCGTGGCGCTCCGCGCAAGCTGCTGCTCGACAGCGCCCGGGCGCGCTTCGCCCGCCAGGACTACCGCAGCACGACCACGCGTGAAATCGCCCAGGCCGCAGGCGTTACCGAGCATCTGTTGTTCCGGCACTTCGGTTCGAAGGCGGCGCTGTTCCGCGAGGCGCTCGTCCAGCCGTTTACCGACTTCGTCGCCGAGTTCGGCCGGACCTGGCAATCGGTGGTCCCCGAGGAGACCGACGAGCAAGAGTTGGCCCGGCACTTCGTCGGACAGCTCTACGACGTCTTCGTCGAACACCAGGGTCTGCTGCTGACGCTGATGGCGTCGGAGGCACTCAGCGAGGAGGAGAAGGCCGACGCCGGCATCGCCGATATCAGGCGGGCGATCACGGCGCTCGGGGAGATCAGCGCGGAGGGCATGCATCTGCGGGGACTGCGGTCGGACCATCCCGACCTGCCCGCTCACTCGACGGTGGCAATGATCGCCGGCATGGCCGCGTTGCGCTCCACGTACTTCGGCGCCAAGCCGCCATCTCGAGAGGTCATCGTCGAAGAACTCACCCAGGCGATCCTGCATGGCTTCCTACACCGAAACGACTGAGCGAGGGGACTGACTGACCATGGACAAGGCGGGCACCAACGCGATCGACTTGTACTACGACCCGTTCGACTCCGACATCGACGACAACCCGTACCCGGTGTGGAAGCGCATGCGCGCCGAAGCGCCGCTGTACTACAACGAGAAGTACAACTTCTTCGCGCTGAGCCGGTACGACGACGTGGCGCGCGAGCTCCCGAACTGGCAGACCTACCGATCCGGCCGCGGGACCACGGCCGACATCTTGTTCGCCAATATCGAAGTGCCGCCGGGCATTCTGTTGTTCGAAGACCCACCGCTGCACGACCTGCACCGCCGCCTGCTGTCCCGTGTCTTCACGCCGCGGCGCATGCTGGCCGTGGAGAACCTGGTGCGCGACTTCTGCGTCCGGGAGCTGGATCCGCTGATCGGTGCCGGCGGCTTCGACTTCATCGCCGACCTCGGGGCGATGATGCCGATGCGGACCATCGGCTACCTCTTGGGCATTCCCGAGCAGGATCAGGCCAAGATTCGCGATCGCGGCGGGGCCTACATCGAGTTGTCCGACGAGCGCGACCCCGCCGCGGTCAACGCGAAGCTGTTCGAGGAGAGCATCGTGGTGTTCGCCGAGTACATCGAATGGCGGGCCGATCACCCCTCCGATGACCTGATGACCGACCTGCTGCGGGCCGAGATCGAGGAGCCGGACGGTACCCGGCGGCCGTTGTCGCGGACCGAGGTGCTGGCCTACACCGCCATGATCGCCGGCGCCGGGAACGAGACCACGGCCCGCTTGATCGGCTTCATGGGGCAGCTGTTGTCCGATCATCCGGATCAGCGCCGCGAGCTGGCCGCCGACCCGTCCCTGATTCCCGGCGCGGTCGAGGAGACGCTGCGCTACGAGCCGCCCTCGCCGGTGCAGGCCCGCTACGTGGCGCAGGACGCCGAGCTCTACGGTCGGGTCGTGCCCGAGGGCTCATACATGTTGCTGCTCAACGGTTCTGCCAACCGCGATGAGCGCCACTTCACGGATCCGGACCGTTATGACATCCACCGCGCTGGCAGCCACCTGAGTTTCGGGCAGGGCTTGCACTTCTGCCTGGGCTCCGCGCTGGCCCGGATGGAAGGTCGCGTGGCCCTCGAAGAGGTCCTCAAGCGCTGGCCCGACTGGGAAGTCGACTACGCCAACGCCCAGCGCGCGCACACCGCGAGCGTGCGGGGGTGGGCGCGCCTGCCCGTCGTCACCGGCTGACGCTGCTGGCCCTGGGCCGCGTCGAGCTCGAGTGCCCGGCCAGCCGGGCACTCGAGCTCGAACGTGCGGCCAGCCGGGCACTCGGCGAGGTGAACACCAGTGTGACGCGCCCTCGGCGAAAGGCTAGGAGGCGCTTTGGTCTACGAGTACCGCGCCGTCGGGCTGGTTGCCGAGTGTCTGCAGCGGAATGTCGCCGCCCTGGGCCGTGAGCCGAACGATCTCGGCCAGTTGGCCGGGCGCGTCGCATTGCAGGTAGTGGTCGGCGCCGGGCACCACCCAATAGCGGTTGCGGCCGGGCTTGTTCTTCAGATACGTCTGCCAGACGTGATTGGGGACGCGTAGCGGCGCGACGTTGTCATGCAGCCCCCACACCACGGTGGTGTTGACCGGGCTCTTGGAAAGTGCCTCCAGCCAACCTGTTTCGTCCGCGGCACGCTCGTGCAGGTATTGGATGGTGTCGGGCAGCACGCGGATTCCGTCGTTGTGGGCGAAGCACTTGGCCAGCGCGACGATCTCCGGGTCGTCGGTTGTGCGCCGTGGCATGAAGGTGCTGGCTCCCAGGCCCGCCGCCAGCAACTCCGGCGTCGTCGCCTCCGCGGTGGGCCTGCCGGTCGCGGGGTCGAGCAACGCGGTCTGGAAAGCGGTGAGGTTGGACAGCGGTAGGTAGATGTTGGCGTTCGTCACGATGAGGTCGACGGGCGCGGCCGGCGGATCCAGGGCGGCCAGCATCTCCAGTGCGATCATGCCGACGCTGCTGCCGCGGTCGTGGGTGAGCATGCGATATTCGGTCAGATTCCACACCTGGGTGATCGCGTAGACGAGCAGACGCGCGTCGTCGTAGAGCGAATACACGTACGGCTCGGCCGGCTTGTCGGACAGGCCGTAACCCGGGAAGTCCAGCAGGTAGATGTCGAATTCGGAACCCAATTCAGCGCCCAGGGCGAAATAGTCGATGCTCGACGTCGGGAAGCCGTGCACGAGGACCAGGGCGGGGGCGCCGGGTGTGCCGCAGCGGCGACTGAACACCGCGACTTCGTGCGCATCGTTGGCGGCGGTCGTTGACCGCCAACGCAGTTCAGTGCCGCCGGTTTGCCACTCCGCGAAGATGTCCAAGCTGCCAGCATCGCAGAGGCGACGACGGTAGACAACCACTTCCGCGCCACCGCAGTTACGGGCAGGTGATGTGCACCCCGAAAGTCACCGGGCGCGTGCCGCTTTGGCCGGGCGTCGTCGCCTCGCCGGTTCCGGTGACCGTGTAGCTCTTGCCCTCCTTGGTTGCCTGGACCTGGGTGGCCGACTTGGTCGACTGGTAGGGCAGTTGGTACCGACCGTTGGCCAGCGTCAGGGAAATCGCGAATCCGTCCACCATGGGCGGCTTCTCGTCGGACAGGGCCAGCGACACAGACGCCGTGTCGTCGTGCACGGTGATGCGGGTGGTCAAGTCCCCGGATTCCGGTGGCGACGCGTTCGGTTGCGCCGCCGAACTGGCGCAGCTGACCGCCGAGGTCATGGTGTGTTTGTTCCCGTCGATCATGACGGTCGTGGTCACAGCAACCCGGCTCGAACTCGGGGCGGACGCCGGCTGGCCGCCCTCGCCGGAACAGCCGGACAAACCGGCCGCCAGCACGATCGCGGCGGCCGCGAGGACACACCGATTGGTCATCTCACCTCCGTTGTCAGCGAGGACGATAGGTTCCCTTCGTTTCGGGAAGGTCTCATTTCTCTGGCGACCAGTCAACCGGGGGGTTTACCGCCAGGCTTCCCAACTGACCATGCTGCGCAGCGGTCCGGCGAAGATGGGCCGTACCGCGCCCGATCGCCACCGCTCTTCGATGACGGGGGCCAGGGCATCGGTCGTGGTCAGCGGGTCGTCGTCGAGGTAGACGACGGTGATGTATTGGTGCTCAGTTCGCCAGCCCCTCGGTAAGTGGCTCCAGCCGGCGCTGGAACCGAATGTCCAGGCGCCGGCGGTGCCCGGCACGCCGAGCAGTACCGGGTGGTGCTCGGCATGCAACCACTGCAGCCACCCGTCCGGGCGGCGTCCGTCAACGGGTTCTTCGACGATCAGCACGATGCCGCGGTGCGGCCGGAACGGCACCACCTCGGCGGAGACGAGCGCGTGCGGGGCGCTGTGCCATTGCAGCAAGCGTAGGCCGGCAACTTGCAGGGACGGCCTGACGACGGGAAAGCGGCCGTTCTCGCGCAGCGCGCGGCCGAGTGCGACGAAGTCGTCGAAGGTCTCCTCGACGGGGTCGCTCACCAGATAGTGCACCGCGTTGCCGATCTCGCCCAGCGGGCCGCGGGCCGCCAGTCGGTGCTGGGGATAGTCGCCGTCGGCGATCCAGCGCAGCCCGTGCACGATGCCGGGAAGTTGATACTGCTCCGGCATGTGATCCAGCAGGTGCCAACGCAGGTAGCTGCCGTCGTCGTCGGCCGGTGGGGCGGCGGTGAGGCTGAATATGCCTGCCCTGACGCGGATCACGCGGCGCCGCCGGGGAAGTGCAACTCGGCGAGCGCCTGCAGGTTGTCCAGGTAGTGCTGCAGCGAGGTGTGGCGGAAGGCGGCGGGCACGATGGTGGCGCCGTGCGCGGCGGCCTCGCCGATGGCGTCGCGGGTTTGTTCCGGCTCGTTGATCGGGTCCAGTGCCGTCGATGGTGGCAGGACTACCTCGAAATCGGATCGAAGATCGAAGCGGCTCAACCAGTCTCGTGCCTGGGGCAGGGTCACGTTGAAGGGTGCCCAGCCGTCGGCCAGGTTCGCGGCGCGGCGCAGCGACCGCAGCGTGCGGCCGCCGATCCAGATCGGGATACGGTCCTGCACCGCGCACGGATCGACGACCATGCCGTCGAACGAGTAAAACTCGCCGTGGTAGGCGGGTTCGGGCACGGACAGCGAGGCGCGTAGCGCCTTGAGGGCGTCGTCACCCCGCGGTCCGCGGTCGTCGAGAGGTGCGCCGATGAGCTCGAACTCCTCTTTGAGGCTGCCGACTCCGACGCCGAGGATGAGCCGGCCGCCGCTCACCTTGTCCAGCGTGCCGTAGCGCTTGGCGATCTCGAGCGGATGGTGGTATCCGAGCACCAGCACGTTGGTGGCCAACCGGATTCGTTGGGTGCGTGCTGCCAGGTAGCCGAAGGTGGCCAGCGGATCCCAATAGCGGGTACCGCGGCGGTGCGTCTCGGCCGCGGGCAGCGCGATGTGCTCGCTGCAGGTCAGGTGGTGGTAGCCGAGCCGATCCGCAGCCTCGGCGATCCGCGCCAGATCGTCGATGGAGGCGTGTCTCTCCCAGTCGCCGCTGGTCTTCGGAAACATCGTCACCACGGGTGTAGCCACCGAGAGTCGTGGGGCGCTCATCCCTGCATGTACCCTCCGGCGTCGACGGGGATGGATTGGCCGGTGATGGTGCGGCTTTCGTCGCTGGCCAGAAACAACGCCAGGTTGGCGACGTCTTCGGGCGTGGAGATATCCTGCAGGGCAACGCCTTTGAGGGCCCTGGCCCGCTGGGTGGCGAAATCGGTCTCCCGCTCGTCGGCCGTGCGTTGCACCCATCGCCGCCACAGCTCGGTATCGATGGCGCCGGGCACGATGCAATTGCACCGGATTCCGTAGGGCCCGACCTCCAGCGCGACGGTCTTGGTGAACGCCCGAAGGGATGCCTTGGCGGTGACGTAGTGGGTCTTGCGGACGATCCCGGAATAGCCTGCCGTGGATGAGAAGTTGAGGATGACGCCGCGACGGCGCGCCAGCATCGACTGGTTGAGCACTTCCCGGGTGCACAGCATCGCCGCGGTGACGTCGATGGCGATCGTGGCGTTCCAGTTGTCCAGGGTTTGCTCCCAGATCCAGCGGTCCTGTCCGGGCGCGGCGGCGTTGTTGCACAGAATGTCGACCTGGCCGAATTCGGCGACGGCCCGCGCCACCATGGCCGCGACGTCAGCCTCGTCGGTGACATCCGCGCGCATCGCGATGGCTCCGGGCCCCGCGGCGTGGGCGGCCTCGCGCACCAGCTCCTCGCGTCGCGCGGCCAGCAGCACCTTGGCGCCCTCCCGGACGAACAGCGCGCCCAACACGGGCCCCAGGCCGGTGCTGGCCCCGGTGACGATCGCGACCCTGCCGTCAAGCCGGCCGCTCATTGCGCAGTCAACTTGCGGGCACGCATGTTTCGAGCCAGGCGTGGATTCTCTCGGCGACGGCACGCCACCCGGGGTCGAGCATCATGTCGTGGCTCATCTTAGGGAAGATTTCCGCGTCGGTGTGATAGGCGGCCGCGGTCGCCCGGACTTCCCGTTGGGTGAAACACACGTCGTCTTCGGCCCCCAACACCAACAGCGGGGTGCTGACGAGGTGTGGCCTGGGTCGGTCGAGCCACAACATGTCGATCGCGATCTTCAGCGCGTACTCCTCGCAGAGTTCGGCGGCATAGCGCGCTACGTCGGCTTCGGAGTTCGACTGCGATAGGAACGTCTCGCGGGCCAATTCCGGTGTGGCGCCGACACCACACAACGACCTGGTCCTGGCCAGGCCGCTGGCGGTGTACCACGGGTGTCGCTTGAACCTGCGCGCCAAGAATCCGCGGATTCCGTTCGGGGGTACCGACGCCAGCAGCACGGCGGCCGCAGCGTCGTGTGACTCCAGGTACTTCTGGACGACGAAGCCGCCCATGGAGTGGCCGACTATCAGGGGTCGTTGGGGCAACCCGTCGGCGACCGTGGCGACGTCGGCAACGAAGTCCGCGATCGAACACAACCGCATCGACTTGAGAGCCGGGCTCTTTCCGTGACCGCGAAGGCTCAGCGCCACCGCTCGGTGGCCCTTGTCCGCGAAGAAGTCCAGGAAATGCTCGTCCCAGCACCAGGCGCCATGCCACGCGCCGTGGACGAATAGCACCGGCGGCTTGTGGGATTCGCGGCGCGGCGTTCTGTCGATCACTTCGAGCATGAACGTGCTCCTCTGTGGCGCGCCCGGGTTGCCTGCAACGCCGCTGAGACTAACCGGTGGCCCGCCCGCGAAGGGCCGGAATCAGTAAAGCCGCGGCCGAAGTCGGCCCCGTCCGCGCCTGTGGTGGCGTTTACTGGGTCGATGCGTGCTGGTGCGGATCGCGGTGAACGGCGCACGCTGGTGCTGTCCGCCTTTCCGGCCGAAGCCGACGCGGTGCGGTCCCACACCACGCTTGAACCCGACCCGGTGGTCGTGGCCGACCGGCGGCACTTCTATCTGGGCGCGATCGCCGGCAAGAAGGTGATCGTGGCGATGACCGGCATCGGTTTGGTGAACGCCGTCGACACCACCGAGGCCGCGTTGGCCCGCTTCGCTCGCGGATCGTCCAACGAGATTGGGGCGGTTGTGTTTTCGGGGGTCGCCGGTGGGGCGTCGCGCACCAGCATCGCGGACGTGGCGGTACCGGCGCGCTGGACATTGGACCACGGCACGACGTTTCACCCGGTCGATCCCGCCATGCTGGCCACGGCCGAGAAGCTCTCCGCCGCACTGGAAAGCGTCGCCGGCAGGATCGATCTGCGACGCCGGCCGCGCATCGTCGTCGGCGGCGACGGTTGCAGTTGGGACAACAACAACGGCGTGGCGTTTCCCTGCATCCCGAACGGCGGCGACGTTTTCGGCTGCCAGCCCCGCCGCGCGCCCGATCGGTCGCTGAAGTACACGGGCAATTTCCGGCAGGCGGCCGGCCGCTGGCTCAGAAGCGCGCTCATCAGCAACCTGAACATCGTCTCGACGGCGGACCCGGCCTACGATGCGACGGACATGGAGACCGCGGCGGCGCAGGCCGTCGCCGATGCGCACGGCGTCCCCTTCCTGGGCATCCGGGCCATTACGGACGGGCCGGGCGATCCGCTCCACCTGCCGGGCTTTCCGTTCCAGTTCTTTTGCTACAAGCGGATCGCGGCGAATAACGCCGCCCGGGTGACCGCCGCCTTCCTGCAGAGCTGGGGCGGGTTGTGACCGTTACTCGGGACCGCGGGCGACGGCGCGGGCGGGGTCCGAACACCATTCGGACCACGACCCGGGAAACAGCGCCGCTTTCCGGCCCAGCGCGGCGAGCGCGGCGATCGTGACGCTGGCAGTCACGCCCGAGCCGCAGTAGGCGCCCAACGGGCTGCCGCGATCGACGCCGTGTTCGGCCAGAATTTGACCGAGCGCGTCGCCGCCGACGAACGTGCCGTCGGCCGCCAGGACCGCGGTGCTGGGCAGGTTCGTGGCGCCGGGGATGTGCCCGGCGGCGGGGTCGAGCGGTTCGATTTCGCCGCGGAAGCGCTCGGGCGCCCGCGCGTCGAGCAGCGTCACGGCGCCGTTGCCTGCTTGCTCGGCGGTCAGGGTGGGCCGACCACCGGCGTACAGATCATCGTGCGGCACAGTCACATTCCCGGGCTGCGGTATCACCTGACCCGTTTCGAGGCTCCGCTCGGCCGATCGCCAGGCGGCCAGGCCGCCGTCGAGGATGCGGACGTCGCGCAGGCCGGCCGCCGTCAACACCCACCAGGCGCGCGCCGAGCCGGCGCGATTCCAGTCGTCGTAGACCACGACCGGCACGTCCTCCCGGATTCCCCACCGGCGGGCGGCGACCTGCAGATCGTGTCCCGACGGCAGCGGGTGGCGGCCGCGTCCGGCGACCGTGTGATCGCTGAGTTCGTCTTCGAGGGATGCGTACACCGCGCCCGGCAGGTGGCCGTCCAGATAGGCCGGCCGCCCGTCGGGCTCGTCGAGGCGCCACCGCACGTCGAGGATGGTTACCGGATCGCCGGCCTCCAGGAGGCCTGCCAACTCTGCGACGGTGATCAACACCTGGTCTCGTGCTCCCACCGATTCGCCTCCCTGATCGTCAGCAATGAGCCTAGCGGCCGCGCGAAAAGTCGCGGCGTTCTCCCAAGGGGTGGCGTAGCGTCCTGGTAGCGGTAGAGCGGATGGAGCAAATCGTGGCGCGCATCAGCTATGGACTCAGCGGTTGTATCGCGGCCGCGTCGGCTCTGGTGACGGCGGTCCCCGCCGAAGCGATGCCAAACACCCAGTGCGCGTTGACGACACCCGTGCGGGAAGTGCAGCACTTGTCCCAGCTGCCGCCGGAGCTGACCAAGCTGCTGCCGCCCATCGCCGACATCGGCGCGCGGTTCAACGCGACCGACTCGGTCAGCGATCCGACGTTGCCGTTCCGCCGGCTGATTCGTGCCGGCAATCGCGACACCGACTGGTTCGTCTGGTACGAACACGGCGGCGTCGGCTACTTCTGGCAGGCGGTGGTTGTGCGTGTCGCACCGGGCAGCGACGCGAAGGTATTGGCCAACGCCGGAACGATTTCCGACACCCTGTGCAGGCTCACCGATGGCGCCTTCGCCGGCGTCGTTCCGCCGTATCCGCCCGGATCGTGGGCAGCCTCCGACTTTTAAGGAGTTTCAGCGGTAATGAGCACCCCCGAGCAATCGCAGACCCGTACCCGCATGTTCGCCCGCGTGCTGGGCCCCTACCTCACGATCGTGCCGATCACGGTCGCGGTGCGCGGCTCGTACATGCGGGAGCTGTTCACCGAGTTCAAGGCAAATCCCATGTGGCCCTGGCTTTATGGCGCGATCCTGTTGATGAGCGGGATCTTCATCATCGCGTTTCACCAGTATTGGCGCAGTCTGGCGGCCGTCATGGTGTCGGCTGTGGGCTGGTTTTTCCTGATACGCGGGGTGCTGTTGTTGACGGTGCCCCGGGCCTACGATGCGGCCGGTGATGCGATCTACACCTCGGGCATGTCCGTGGCGATCTGGGTGTTGTTCGGGTGCATCGCCGCCGCCGGGCTGTATCTGACGTACGTCGGCTGGAAGCCGGAGCGTTCCGGGAGCGACTAAGCCGTGTGCTCGGCGTCGCCGGGGTCCTCGTCCAGTACGGGTGCCCCCAACGTGGCCAGCATGCCCGTTGCCGCCCGGTGCCAGGTGAAGTCCTCGGCACGGCGCCGCGCGGAGACGCGGCGGTGGTGCTCGGGACGGCTGGTGACGGCGCTGACCGCCCGCGCGATGGCGGCCGGGTGGTTGTCGGCCGAGGCACCGCTGTCCGCGGTGATGATTTCGGTCAGCGCCGAGGTGCGCGAGACCACGGCCGGCGTCCCGCAGGCCAGCGACTCCAGGGCCGCGAGCCCGAAAGTCTCGTGCGGCCCGGGTGCCAGGGTCACGTCGGCCGAGGCCAGCAGCCCGGCCACCGTGTGGCGATCGGAGACGAAGCCGGTGAAGTCCACCGGTAGGCGGGCGGCCTGCCGCTCCAGCCTGGCCCGCAACGGCCCCTCGCCCACGACGACGAGCCGGGCATCGACCCCGGCGTGGCGCAACTCGCCGATCGCGTCGATGCTGCGGTCGACCCGCTTTTCCACCGACAGCCGGCCGCAATGGACCACCAGCAGCTGGGTCGGGGTGGCCCAGCGCCGCCGTACCAGGTACGAGTGCCGGCGCGGGTGGAAGGTCTGCAGATCCACGCCCAGCGGGACGGTGACGGTGTTCGTCGCGCCGATGCGGTCGAATTCCTCGCGCGCGAAACCGGTGGTGCACACCACCGTGTCGTAATCGGCCGCGGTGCGCGCGTTGGCCAGATCGGCGAATTTCACCGCGGCACGGCGCGGAAGGATCTGTCCCACAAGCCGATCCAGCCGCTCATGGGAAATCATGACCGTCGTGGCGCCATGGTCGCGCCCCCACCGGCCCAGTGATCGCAGGGTCAGCCGGTCGGAGACCTCCAGGGCGTCGGGCCGCAACGCCTCCAACAGCGCCTTGACCGGTCCGGGCAGCACGGCGCGGTAGCCGCCGGTGAGGGGAATCAGCCGGGCGGGCAGGGTGATTCGCACAACCCCGGTGTGCAGCCGACTGCGCTCGGCACGCTGCCCGGGCACGATCAGGAACACCTCATGGCCGCCGGCGCAATATTCGGCGCCCAGCCGGTCCACCGCGGTGCGAAGGCCGCCGGAGCGAGGGCCATAGAAGTTGGCGACCTGTACAACGCGCATAACGTGAGGACACGCGGTGCGCGTGTGCATTCAACAATGTGGACCTGGCGCTGGTCTGAACAGTCCATGAATTCCGCCGAGCGGTCTAAGCGCAGTCGCGGTTGCGACCACCGACACTTGACCATCCACAGGTGCTCCAGTGTATGGTCCGAGCTGTGACGATCGAAAGCGTGCGGCCGCTTGAGCTCAACGAGGATTTGACGCGACGAGCCTTGCGGCTGGTATTGGACAAGACGACCGACCTGGCCGATGACGTTCTGCGGGTGCCGCTGCACTACTACCGGGATGCCAAAGTCGCCGACATCGAGGAGTCGCAGATTCTGCGGCGGACCCCGCTGGCGATCCTGCCGAGTGTGCAGCTCCCAAATCCGAACGACTTCGAAGTCCGCTCGGTGTTGGGCAGTTCGCTGCTGATGACCCGGGACCGCTCTGGAGCCAGCCACGTCTTCCTCAACTATTGCCGCCACCGCGGCGCGATGCCGGCATGCGGGGCGGGCAACGCGTCCCGCTTCACCTGCCCGTATCACGCGTGGACGTACAAGAACACCGGCGAATTGTTCAGCGTCCCAGGTAAATCCGGATTCACGGGCGTGGACACCGACGATTACGGGCTTGTCGAGTTGCCCAGCCAGGAAGCGTACGGCTTCATCTGGGCGGTGCTCAGCGCCGACGGTTCCATCGACGTCGACGGGCATCTGGGTCCGCTGCGTTCACAGCTGGCCGAACTCGACTACGAATCCTTCGGGTATCACGCGCACCGCGAGTTCACCTCCGAGGTGTCGTGGAAGGGCGCGCTGGAGGCGTTCGCGGAGGGATACCACTTCCCGTTTGTGCACGGCGAGAGCCTGATTGGCCAGAACGCCCTGCCCAACGTGGCGATCTACGACGAGTACGGCAAGCATCACCGGCTCGGCTTTCCGTTCAACTGGATCGTCAACCTCGACACCGATGCCAGCGGATCATGGGACGTACGGGACAACATGGGTCTGATCTATTGGATCTACCCGAACCTGATTCTGGCCAATAGCAACGTGGGCGTGGAGGTCATCGACATCCTGCCCGCCGGCGCCCCCACGCGCTGCACCGTGCGGCACAGCTGGTTGGCGCGCATCCCGGCGACCAGCGACGACCAACGAACCGGCTACGACATGATCTACGACGCCGTACATGCGGCGGTGCGGGACGAGGATTTCGCGATGCTGCCGCAGTGCGGCGAAGGTGTGCGCCAGGCCCAACACGACCATATGGTGATCGGCCGCAACGAGATCGGCGTGCAACACATGGTCAAGGTATTCGCCGAGGAAATAGGCGTCGCGTTGAGTTGACTGCTCGTGCGACCATACTCACCGTGAGGGCACGGTAAATGCGCAGACATGGCTGGGCAGGCGCGCTGCCATCGAGCGACGACGAAGCCATCGCGCGAATCATTTCCGCGGCGAGCCGCGCGATAGATCAATCAGGCCCGGACATCAAGATCAGCGACGTCGCGCGCGATCTGGGGGTCACCCGCCAAACCGTGTACCGCTACTTCCCGAGTACCGACGCGTTACTGGTCGCGACGGCATTGTCCGAAGTGGGCCCCGCCCTCGACCGGTTGGCGGCCCACCTGGAGCCCATTCACGACCCTGCCGAGGCGGTGGTCGAGGGCATCGCCCACACGTTGGAATTGCTTCCTCAGGACAAGTACCTCGGGCTGCTTCTGACCTCAGAGAAGGCCGCGTCGTACTCGGCGAGCGTGACCTCCGATGTCGCGCTTGCGCTGGGGCGCTCAATCATCGACCGGTTCAACGTGGATTGGGACAGCGCCGGCATCACCGACGACAGGCGTGACGGGCTGGTCGAGTTCATGCTCCGGATTCTGCAATCCTTCATCGTCGATCCCGGACGACCGCCGCGGTCGGGCCCGGAGCTGCGAGAGTACCTGCGCCAGTGGGTCGCTCCCGCCATCACCCATTTCCGGCCGGTCGGAGACGTTCGGCTTTCACCCTAACCGCTGGACTCGGGCCCAAACCAGCGCCGCAGCGCCGCGTGCAGGCCGGCTTCGTCGGCCGGCCCGAATTCGCCCGCCGCCCAGGCGACGTACCCGTCGGGCCGGATCAACAATGCCGCGGCGGACGGACCGTCGAGCGTCGCCGTGACGATGTCGGCCCGATCGGCCCAGGCCGACGCCGCGGCCCCGGCGCCGCCGTCGAAGTCGAGCAGCACCGGGCGCGCGTCGTGGAGCAGCTCGGTGACCCGTCGGCCGTCCGCGAGGGTCAACTCGGGCACGGGCCAACCCGACAACGGGTGCTCGTCACCCACGTCGTACCGCACGTCGGTGCCGGCGAGCAGCGCGGCCATGTGCTGGGCGACGTCGCGGAGGGTGAAAAGTTCGCCCAGCAGTGTGCGCAGCGCGGCGACTTCGGGACCCGGCAACATGAGCGCGGTCTGCGCCTGCGAATGCATCATGACGCGCTCGCCGACGGGATGTCGCTCGGATTCATAGGTGTCGAGCAGCCTGTCCGGCGCCCAGCCGTTGAGGTGGGCGGCCAGCTTCCAGCCCAGGTTCATGGCGTCTTGCAGGCCCAGGTTCAGGCCGGGCCCGCCCATCGCGCTGTGCACGTGGGCGGCGTCGCCGAGCAACAGGACCCGCCCGTCGCGATAGTGCTCGGCGTGGCGGGTGTTCTGGCCGTTGATCCGCCGAAGAGCATGCGGTGCAGGGCCTTTCGGCTCTTCGAACGGGACGTCGACGCCCAGGACGCGGCGGGCGCTTGCGAGCAGTTCGGCCACGCTCATCGGTTTGTCCTCGACCGGCGGCCCGAATTCGAAGGTCCCGAACAGCGATCGACCGGGTTCGAACTCGGCGTAAATCAGTCCGCCCCGGTCCAACCGCGTGTGCCCGAAGGCGAGCCGGCCGAACCCGGGAATGTCGAGGCCGCCGTCGGCGCGGCGGTACTCGTCCGGGACGTGCACGTGGGCAAGCCGGCCCACGATGTCCAGGGTGGTGCCGGGGAAGTCGATGCCCACCGTCTTGCGCACCAGGCTGCGTCCGCCATCGGCACCCACCAGGTAGTCGGCGTCGATGCGATATTCACGCTCGGGCGAAGACACCTGCACCCCAACGGATTCCGGCTCCTGATCCAAATCCGTCAGTTCGTGCCCCCAGCGCAGATCCACGCCAAGGTCGCGGGCCCGCTTCTCCAGTAGCCGCACCACTCGGGGCTGTTGAATGGGCAGCGCGTACATACATGGGGCTGTCGGGCAGGCCGGAAAAGTCCAAGGTCATGGCTGCGAAGATCCACCCGTAGACCGGCTGCGGTGGGTTGGGGTCGCCGGTGAACTCCCGATACAGGCCCCGCATGTCGAGTGTCCGAACCACCTGTCCCACAAGGCCGTTCGCCTTTGGCTCGGAGCTGGGCCCGGGCAGGGCATCCAGCACGACGGGCCGGATGCCGGCCAGCGCGAGCTCGCACGCCAGCAGGAGCCCGTTCGGGCCTGCGCCGGAGATGACGATGTCGGCGTGTTCGTCAGTCATGGGTCTCCTCGGTGCGCTCGACGGGTTCGGGCAGGCCGGCGCTCACGGCGGCGAAGCCCTCGCGAATCAGGTCGGTGATCGGGACGGGCGGGTCGGCTCGCACGTAGGCATCGGCCGCGGCGTCGCCGACGGCACGCACGATCGCCACCACCAGTTGCGGGTACAGGTCATGCTCGGGGTCCGTGCCGGTGCGTTCGGCGATCACCGCGAGCCACTCATCGAATAGGTCCTGCGGCAATGCATTACGCACCTGAGGGTTCATCAGCATTTTGCGCACCTCGACGAGCTCCTGGCGGCTCGGCACCAGGTTTTCCTCTCCGTACACGTCGCCGAAGTCGGCCTCCAAGGCTTCGAGCACGACATGCGTGATCGACCCCCACAGCGGCTCGCCCGCCGGGCGTTGCCGCAGCGCGACCACGCTGCGGCGCATGCGCTCGGTCTGCCGGTAGGCGAGTGCCTCGTACTTACCGCCGAAGTAGTTGTTGAAGGTGCGCAACGAAACTCCGGCCACGTTGGCGATGTCCTCGCGCGTTACGTTGTCCAGCCCGCGTTCGACGGCCAGGTTGAGCGCGGCGTCGCTGAGGGCGCGGCGGGTGTCGGCCTTCTTGCGCTCCCGCAATCCGCGCGGCTGCTCGGTCATGGCCCCAAGGTACGCAAAACTTGCCCGGCGAGCAAGATTGCCTACCGGGCAATATCTGAGGGCTGCGCTCTAGCCTGGAGTGTGGGTACCGGATGCCACGATCGGTGGGTCAGCCGAATTCGCGTTGGAAGGCGAAGCCATGGATGTGCAATTCATCACGAGCATTGCAGTAATCACTCCCGCTCCGGCGGTCAGCCGAAGCCTGTACGTGGACGCGCTTGGCCTGCCCCTGACCGCGGAAGCCGACGGCTATCTCCACAGTGAAGGCATCGACGGATGCAAGTCCTTCGGCGTCTGGCCGCTGACTCAGGCTGCGCAAGCTTGCTTTGGTGCGCCCGACTGGCCACCTGAGCGGCGGGTGCCGCAGGCCAGCGTCGAGTTCGAGGTCGCGGACGCCGACGCCGTCCAGGTCGCAGCAGACGAGTTGACGCAGAAGGGCTTCACGCTGCTGCACGACGCGCATACCGAGCCGTGGGGCCAAACCGTCGCTCGACTGCAGTCCATCGAGGGCACGATCATCGGCATCTCTTACGCGCCCGCGATGCATTCGTAGAAAAGAGCGCGCCCCGCAAAAACTAGCGCTTGCCCCAGTCCCACGGCGGCGTCGTCAGCAGATCCTGCCCGGCGATGCGTGTCTCGCCCCACTCCTTATAGAGCTCGATCTCGACGGCGTCGTCGCCGGTGGCTTCGAGCAGCGCACGGGAATGGGTGACCACCAGGACCTGCGTCCTCGCGGCGGCGGTGCGGATCAGGCCCGCGAGCGGACGCACCAGGTCGGGGTGCAGCGAGGTCTCCGGTTCGTTGAGCACCATCAGCGACGGCGCCTGCGGGCTCAACAAGGCGGCGGCCCACAGCAGAAATCGCAGTGTGCCATCGGATAATTCGGCCGAACGGAGCGGCCGCAGCATGCCGCGCTGCCGCAGCTGCAGGTCGAAAAGGCCGTCATGAACGGCGACCGACACCGTGGCGCCGTCGAAGGCGTCGGCGACGGCGCGGCTCAGGTCGTCGAAACCCGCCTCGATGATCGTCTGGATGGCGGCGGCCAAATCGCTGCCGTCATCGGAGAGCACCGGGGTGCGGGTACCCACCTGCGGGTGCCGGGCCGGTGCCCCCGCGTCGACGCGGAAGCCGTCGTAGAACCGCCACCCGCGCAGCCGCTCGCGCACGGCCGCAAGCTCGGGCAGCGCGTGCGGGTGGGCGTACTCGGCCAGCACGCTGCGGTACGTCGGCAACGAACGGGACAACTCGTCGAACCCGCGGCCCGAATCCGCGCTCACCTCGGCGAATTCGCGCGTCCTGCGCACGAGCGTCGCGCTGGCCCGCAGCACCGGCCCGGCGAACAACGCTTCCCGCTTGATCTCGGGATCGCGGCCGAAGGCCGATTTCGGCCCGGCCATCTGCGGCATGCCGAGGTCGACCAGATAGCTGAAATCGTCCGAGGCAAAACCCAATTCGAGGGATACCGGCCGGGTGCGCACGGTGCCCTCGACCTTGCCGGTCCGGCGGGCGCCCTTGAGCTCCTCGGGTCCGGCCCATAGCGCGGACTGCAGCCCGCCCTCGCGGGCGAGCGAGGCGATCACCTCGCCGCGTCCGCAATCGGCCAGCAACCGCAACGCGCGGTACAGCGAGGACTTGCCGGCGCCGTTGGCGCCGGTGACCACCGACAGCCGACTCAACGGCATTATCACCTCACGCAGCGAGCGATAGCCGCGAATCGCCACCGTCTGCAACATGGAGCCGACTGTACGGTCGACGACCGACGGGCCCTACTCGTTGTCGGCGGCGTCGAGCAGTTGCACTTCCTCGAGGTCCATCTCGTTCTGCAGCTCGCGCAGGACGATGTCGTCGATGAGGTTTTGATTGCGCAGCGCGGTGATTTCCTGGCGCTTGCGCTCGAGCATGCCCAGCCGCACCCGACGGACGAGCTCCTTCTTCTTGACGAGGTGGCTGTTGGTCGAGTCGTTTTCGGTGGCGAGGGCCAGCGCGGCCTTTTCTTCGTATTCCTTCTGCAGCCGCCGGCGGAGGTCGTCGCCGATGCCGACCTCGTCGGCAACCGTCGGCAACGCGTCGAGGGCGGCTCGAGCGCCACGCGTGCGAGCCAACTGCAATTCCTCGGCATGGGCCACGTCTTCGGGCATCTTCGCCCAGCGCACCACCGCGGGCAGCGTGGTGCCCTGGACGAGGACCGTCACGAGGATGACGACGACCACGATGAAGATGAGCAGGCTGCGGTCCGGGAAGGGCGCGCCGCTCAGTGTGGTCAGCGGGACGGCCAGCGCCGCGGCAAGTGACACCGCCCCGCGGAATCCCGCCCACGCGGTGACAAAACGCTGACGCCAGTTGACGCGACGTTCCCGCTGCGCTTCTCGGCGGTCGATCAGCCGGATCAACAGCACGGTGATTTCGCCCCAGAAGATGCGCGACAGGATTACGACGGCGGTGACGGCGAGCGCGATGAACAGGGCGTGGCGAATCCCGCCGTCCACGCCGGCAATGCCGCGCAGCGCCCCCGGTATCTGGACACCGACGAACACCCACAACGAGCCGTTGAGCAAGAAGGTTGCGCTGTCCCAGAACGCGTAGGCCTGCAGGCGGGATCGCGCGCGGATCACCACCGGCCCGGCGTAGGCGAGCATCAATGCCGCGACCATGACCGCGACCACCCCGCTGCAATCCATGCTCTGCGCCAGCAAGAACGCCGCAAACGGCGTCAGCAGGCTCAGCGCCCCTTCCTCCTGCGGCGCGTCAAGTCTTTTGCGCAACAGCGTGACCGCTCCACCGACCAGAAGTCCGGCGGCGATGCCGCCGAGGTACGAACCGACGAAACGACCAACCAGGTCGATCGGGGTGATCTGGGCTCCGCCGATCGCGACGTGGACCGTGACGGCAAAGAGGACCAGCGCCGTGCCGTCGTTGATGAGACTCTCGGCCTTGAGCACGGTGACCGAGCGCCGTGGCAACTTCTTGGCCAGGCCGGCCACGGCGGCGGCGTCGGTGGGGGACAGCACGGCGCCCAACACGGCCGCCGCGTGAGAGTCCATGCCCAGCGCCCGTGCCGTCCACGACACGGCCACCGCCGTCGCGATCACCAGCGCGACGCTGAGGAACACGATGATGCGCGCGTTCGCTCGGATCTCCCGGAAGCTGGTGTTCAGGCCCTCCCAGTAGAGAATCGCCGGCAGGAAGAGCAACAGCACGATCTCCCCGTTGACGTGCACGTGAGCCAGGCTGGGGATCAGGCCCAGCAGCGTGCCGAGCACGATGAGCAGCACCGGGGGGCCAACGCGGTAGCGCCGGCCGAGGACCGTCCCGACGATAACGGTGGAGACGAGCGCAACGATCAGGACGAGGCCAAACACCAGCCCATCCTGCCGGACCTGCGGGCTTCGCGCCGATCGGGGCTTAGACGGAGGGCGCCGTCACAGATGCCACTTCAGCCCCGAGTCCCGGGCATCGTGCGACCCTCAAACTCGATAGGGCCCGCGCTATCAGAATCGAGAGTCGTGAAATGCCTGAGCGTTCGGGCCCCTCAAGAGCAGTCGCAGCAGCAGTCGTCGCAATCGCAGCAGCAATCGCAGCCATCGCAGCAGCACCACCATCCGGTGTCGCCGCCGCGCTTCTTGCGTCCGGGAGCGGGGGTTTCACCTTCGGGTCCGAGTTGTTCGGGCTGGTCGCCGAAGTTGATGGGCTCCTGCTGGCCGCGCGGCGTTCCGCTTTGTGCGCTGAAACCGGCCTGGGCGTAGCCCAGGGTGTGACCGGTGTCGGTGCCCTGACGCACCCAGCGTTCGGCGATGCGGCGCGCCGCCGGCCGGACGCCGGCCACGCCGACCACGCCATCGCGGTCGTCGACGTGGTCACGCACCCGCGCCGCGGCGAGCGCCAACGACACGACGGCCGCCAGCCGCACGCAGTCACCGGCGGCGACGTCGGCGCGGCGCATCCCGCGCAACGGGCAGCGGCCGGCCGTGCGGCGGGCCGGCCGCCCCACCGACTGCGCCTCGACCAGCAACGAAACCACCAACCCGTCGTAGTTGGTGGCGATGCGCGCGGTCTGGCCGTAGTCGTCCCGAAGCGCCAGACACAATCCGCACAACTGGGCTGTCCAGGCCGCCGCCAACTCGCCGCCGAGCCGATGACGACAGGGCCGGATGATGCCAAACATGCACAGAAGCTACCGGACCCGCAGCAAACGCGCGCCCGAAACGTGGCAGTGTTGGTGGCGTGAGCGACGTCGCGGAGGCGTTCGAGTCGCAGCGGCCGCGCCTGTTCTGGTTGGCGTATCGGCTGCTGGGTTCGGCGAGCGAGGCCGAAGACGCGGTCCAGGATGCTTACCTGCGACTGCACACCGCGGATGCGGAGGCGATCGAGTCGCTGCCGGCGTGGCTCACCACGGCCGTCACAAACCTGTGTCTCAACCGGCTCACTTCGGCGCGCGCCCGCCGGGAGGTCTATCCGGGGCCGTGGCTCCCGGAACCGGTCCTCACCGACGACCGCGCACTCGGCCCCTTGGATACCGCCGAACAACGCGAGTCGATTTCGATCGCGCTGCTGAGCCTGATGGAGCGCCTCAGCCCGACGGAGCGCGCGGCGTTCGTACTCCGAGAAGCATTCGCCTACAGCCATTCCGAGATTGCCGAGATCCTGCAGACCTCGGAGGCCAACGCCCGCCAGCTGTACCGGCGAGCGCGGCAGCGCTTGGGTGAACCGCGGCAGCGTTTCCAGCCCGATCGCGCGCAGTGGCGACGCCTGGTCGACCGCTTCTTCAGCGCCGCCCGCGCCGGCGACGTCGCCGGGCTCGTCGAGATCCTGACCGACAACGTGACCTCGACGGCCGACGGGGGCGGGAAGGTGGCGGCCGCCCGGCGCCCGATCTCGGGCCGCGACCGCGTGGCCTCCTATATGGCCCGCGCGTTCGGCAGGAACATCCCGCGGCTGGGGCTGCGCCTCGATGTCGCCGAGGTCAACGGCGAGCCGGCGATCCTGGCATTCGACGGCGAAACGCTGACCGGCGTGCTGTCTTTCGAGATCATCGGCGACCAAATCGCAGCCCTGCGGGCGATGGCCAATCCCGACAAATTGCGGTTCCTCGCCGAGCAGTTGTCACATCCGGCGGGTCTGCCCGGTTCATAAGGGTATGACCAATCGAATACTGATCACAGGCGGCACCGGCACCGTGGGTCGCGTCGTCGTCGACCAGCTGACGGCCGCCGGCAAGGACGTCCGCGTTCTGAGCCGCGGACGTCGGCGGCACCAGCGCACGGACGTCGAGCATGTGGTGGGCGACGTGCGAACCGGCGACGGGCTCGATGCGGCCGTTGACGGCGTCGACACGATCGTGCACTGCGTCTATCCCTGCGAGCATTTGGTCGCTGCGGCGAAACGGGCGGGCTCACCGCATCTGGTGTACGTCTCCATCGTCGGAATCGACCGCGTCCCATTCGCTCTGTACCGCATGATGCTCGCCAACGAACGCATGATCGCTGAGTCGGGCCTGCCGTGGACGGTGCAGCGGGCGACCCAGTTTCACGATCTGATCGCCGTCATTCTGCGCATGCTCGCGAAACCGCCGGTCATGGTCCTGCCGTCGGGCCTGAAGTTCCAACCGGTCGACGTGCGCGACCTGGGCGAGCGGTTGGCTCGGTTGGCGCTCGGCGAGCCGATCGGACGTGCGCCGGATTTCGGCGGCCCGCAGGCGCGCGCACTCGAAGACCTCGCCCGCAGCTACCTGGCGATTGTGGGTAAGCGTCGACGAGTCGTCCCGATCAGGTTGCCCGGCAAGGTGTTTCGCGGATTGCGCGCCGGCGCCCTGCTAACCCCGGAGCACGCCGCCGGTGCGATCAGCTTCGAGCAGTACCTCCAGGAGCAGGTCGACGCGGGCCAACTGCCCTACCACGACGCGATCCGCGCTTACCTTCCGCGCCTTCCGCGCAAAGCGTCGCGATGACTGCCCGGCTGACCAGCCCCGCCCTTCGGGCCGGGCTGTGGTTTCTGACGTTCGTGGAGGCAGTGGTCGGACTCCTCGCGACGTTCTTTCCTCGGACCTTCTACGACTGCGTGCCCTGGGTCGACCTCGTACCGCCGTACTCGGAACATCTCATGCGCGACTACGGGGCGATGAACCTCGGGCTTGCGCTCGTCTTCGTCGCCGCCGCCACCACGATGGATCGGCGCCTCGTCCGGGTTGCCTTGGGCGCCTACCTTCTGTTCGCGGTGCCGCATTGGATCTTCCACGCCACCCACCTGGAGAACTTCGCGACAGCGGCCGCAGTGGAGCAAACAACAACGCTGACGCTTGCTCTGCTGCCGGTTGCTCTACTCATCCTGACCGGACGACGCCGCAACGACCTGCGGTGAGTCGGCCGGCCGCGCGCGATCAGGGCTTCAGGCCATAATGGGCTCGATGACTGTCGGGAAGATCAGGCTCTTGGTGACCGTCGCGATCCTCGTTTCGTCAACGGTGGTGGCATGCCACTTCCAATCCAGGAACCCGCCGTCAACCAAGACGCTGCAGGTGCCCATGAACGACGTGCTCACCCAGGACGTCATCAAGCAGAGCATGACCTTGGCCGTCGGCAACACGCTGATCGTGAAGTTGGGCTCGAATTACACCACGCCGTACCGGTGGACGCCGGAGATGAAGGTCGGCGATCCGGTGATCCTGAAGCAAACCAGTCACGAGTTCGTGCCGCCGAGTTCCGATGCGTTGGGGGCGCCTGGCACCGAGGTGTGGAAGTTCACCGCGCTGAAGCCGGGGACCACGACCATTGGCACGTCTTACACCAGCTTCGTCGACAAGGATTCCAAACCGGCGTGCACCTATACGGCCGACGTCACGGTGCAGTAAAGCTCTCCGGCAAACGAGTGCGCACCGGCCGGACCTCGCGCTACGGTCTGGTGCGTGTTCGGCTTTCTCCGTAATTTGTCCGAAATCGGCAAACTCCCCGCGGCGCTGCGCGACGAGCTCGAGGCCGAGGGCGTCATCTTCAGCGCCGGCAAAGTCGGGGTGAGCCGGCACTTCGGCGGCCATGTGCCGGGGGTCTATTCGGCTTCCGGCGTATCCCGCTACACGGGCGCCTTCGCGTTCACGTCCGCCCGGATCGTCGCCACACTTCCCGCGCGCGGGGACGCCAACCTGCGATCGATCGACTGCGCCTGGGACAGCGGCGAGGGGCCGGCCCGGGCCACCATCACCGGCAAAGGGCTGAAGCTGGAAATCGACCTGCACGGCGTCGACCCGGCCTTCAGCGGGTCGATGAGGCTCAACTACAGGAAGGCCATCCCGGACGGTGTGCTGGAGACGCTGCCCACGACGACGCTGCGCTATCCGGTCCAGCCGGTTTTCGTGTATCGCGCGGCCGGCGTGCGTCCCAAGACATAGCCTGCAGCACAAGGGTTTCCGTCACGCGGCCGGCCGCAGCATCCGTGCGGTGACGAGCGACGAGACCCACCCGGGCATCAATCGTGTGCTCGTCGTCATCAGCCGATAGCGCCACCCGGGCACGACGACGGCGCGGCCCCGGTCCAGGGCGCGCAGCCCGGCGGCCACGACGGGCTCGGGCGCCGCGAGGCGGCGATAGATCGCGGTGTGCGAGACGTCCGATCCCAGCGCATCGACGAACCCAGTCCGGGTGGGTCCGGGGCACAACGCCGTGACGGTGACCCCCGAACCGCGAGTCTCCGCCCATAGCGCTTGGCTCAGCGACAACACGAACGCCTTGGACGCGCCATAGGTGGCCTGATACGGCCCGGGCTGAAACGCGATGGTGGACGCGACATTCAGGATGCCGCCCCGGCCGCGGGCCAGCATGCCGGGAAGCACCGCGTGGCTCAGCCGCACCAGCGCGTCGACGTTGACTGCGACCAGCTCGCGCTCACGCTCAGCGTCGAGCTCGGCGAACGGGCCGTAGGTGCCGAAGCCGGCGTTGTTGACCAGCACGTCGACCTCCCGCCCGTCCAGGCGCGCGACGAGGGCATCGACGCCGGCCTGTGTGCCAAGATCGCCGACTGCCAGTTCGACTCGCTGGTTGACCCGCTCGGCCACCGCACTCAGCCGTGCTTCGTCACGCCCGGCGAGCAGTAACGACATCCCCCGCTGCGCCAGCTGGTCGGCGAAAATTGCGCCCAGCCCGGAGCTGGCGCCGGTGATGACTGCCCATGACATGGCTGACCCCTTACTTCGCAAGAGTTTTCACGCCGGGGCGAATGCCCAGGGCGTGGCTGACGAGGCCGATACCGGCGCCGAGGATGGGCCAGATCGGCCAGAAGTAGGTGGCGTCGGTGGTGGCCGCGACGGCCGCCCACACGGTGAGCACGATGACAGTCATGGCCAGGTAGGCGGCGAGGTGAAGGCGCACGCCGCGGCGGGCGGCCTCGACGCGGGCGGCGCGGCGGCGCGGGTCCGCGCGCCGGATCCGCTCGAGCGGCAGGTCGGCGAGGAGCTGGGTGAGCTCCTCGGTGGTGTGCGTGCCGAACACGGCCTGCAGCCGTTGCTCGTACTCATCCAGCTGCAGGTAGCCCTGCGCGAATGCCTGGCCCAGGCGGTTCGCCGCCCTCTCCCGGTCGCGGTCGCCGGCGCGGGGGGTCATGAGTTGCTGGTCCATTTCAGCCCCTTCCAAAGATGTGAATGGCTTTAACATAGTCCCTAATGTTAATGTCGTCAACATGGCACGGGAGCGGAAAGTAGCGGCGCGTCGGGACAGCTATCACCACGGCGACCTCAAACGCGCCCTGAGCAGCGCGGCTTTGTCGCTGGTGGCCGAGAAGGGGCCGAAAGGCTTCACGCTGACCGAGGCGGCACGGCGCGCCGGCGTCAGCGCCGCCGCCCCGTACCGGCACTTCGCCGACAAGGCCGCGCTGCTCGCGACCGTGGCCGAACAGGGCTTTCGCGACCTACACGCCGAACTGGCCGCGTCCGCCGACGCCGCGCCCGACCCGAAGGACCGGGTGGTCGAACTCGGCCGCGCGTACGTGCGCTGGGCCGTCGCCCACCCGGATCACTACCGGGTGATGTTCGGCGCCGAGCTTTCCAAGGCCGACCACCCCGACCTGGCCGTCGCCGGCGAGCAGGCGTTCGGCGACTTGCTCGACGCGATCGTGACTTGCCAACAGGCGGGCATCGTCGCCGGTCAAGACCCGCGTGAACTCGCCGCGCCGCTGTGGTCGTTGGTGCACGGCGTCGCGTCGCTCGCAATCGGTGGCGAGCTGCTCAGCGTGGGCATCGAGCGGGACCCCGAGGCCATCATCGCCGGCGTGGTGGCCCAGATGCTGGGCGGTTAGGCCACGTTGGCCTGGCGCCGCGTCGCATAGACCTCCGCCAGGAACTGTTCGACGGCTACCGCGCTGTGCACCGCGCGCGCCGAACCGAAGATGTCGAAAGCGTGCTGGGTGAACGGCAATTCGGCGTACACGACGGGCTGGTTGCTCGCCTGCCGCAGCCGCTCGACGAATCCACGCGCCTGCTCGACGGGCACCAGCGAGTCGTTGCGGCCGTGCAAGACGAAGAACGGGGGAGCCTCGGCCGAAACGTGGTTGACCGGCGACGCGGTGATGAACGGCTGCATATTCGTCGAAGGCCGTTGCTTGACAACCGATTTGACGAGCAGGGCCGGCATCATCGGGTGCATCGCGTCGTTGAACCGGGTGAAGTCGTAGACGCCGTAGAACGGCACGGCCGCCTGCACCCGGGTGTCGGCGTCTTCGAAGCCGGGCTGGAATTGCGGGTCATTGGGAGTGAGAGCGGCCAGCGATGACAGGTGGCCGCCGGCCGAACCGCCGGTGATGGCGATGAATTCGGGGTCGCCGCCGTACTCGGCGATGTGCGCCTTGACCCACGCCAGGGCGCGCTTGACGTCGATGATGTGGTCGGGCCAGGTGTTGCGCGGGCTGTGCCGGTAGTTGATCGCCACGCAGACCCAGCCCAACTCCGCGAGGTGGCTCATCAGCGGATGGGCTTGTCCGCGTTTGTTTCCCGTCGTCCAGGCGCCACCCGGGATCTGGAAGAGCACCGGCGCCTTTCCGCTCGGGTCGAGGTCGGGACGGCGCCAGATGTCCAGGTGGTTGGCGCGGCCGAATTCGCCGTAGCTGATGTTGGAGTCATGGGCGTAATCGCGGTAGATCCGCATCATCCGCAGCAGCCCGGGCGTCTTGGCGGTCCCGCCGCCGGCCGGCCGGCGCCACAGGTCGCCCGACTCGGTGCGACGAGCCGCGCCCAGGCCCTCGTCCAACGCCCGGGTCAGCGGCACGTTCGCCTTGTGCCCGGCGCGGCTGAAGTTCAGCAAGCCCATCGCCGACACGGTTGCCACCGCCCACGCGGCGATGCGCACCGGGGGCGTCAGGCGCCGAGCGGTCAACGCCAGACCGCCGAGCTGGCTGACCAGGGTCTGCAACGGCAACTCGGTGACGACCAGCCCGAACATGAACGAGAAGAGCGATAGGTAACCGCTGCGCGCCAACGGCCGGTACGCGTTGAGCGTGGACACCGCGGTCACCGCCGTGACGATCAGCGACCCTATCTGCCGGATGACATGGATGATTCGAGCTGTCCGCATCCGCTCACCTTACGAAATGCCCTACGTGGCTTCTGCCCGGCTCTCGAGGTTCTTGACCGCGGCGGGATCGTTCTCGGTCAGCCCGACCTTCGACGCACCGCCGGGCGAGCCCAGCTCGGTGAAGAAGTCGGCGTTGATCTGGGTGTACTCGCCGTATTCGCCGGGCAGGTCGTCCTCGTAGTAGATGGACTCGACGGGGCACACCGGCTCACAGGCGCCGCAGTCGACGCACTCGTCGGGGTGGATGTAGAGCATCCGCGCGCCCTCGTAGATGCAGTCGACAGGACATTCCTCGATGCACGCCTTGTCTTTGATGTCGACGCAGGGCTCGGCGATCACGTAGGCCATCACCCCATGGTTCTCGCCGCAACGGGGGGCGAGTAGAGGTCCCGGCGTTGTGGAGTCACAAGCTATCGTTGTGTCACACGAATTGATTGTGATGTGATCAGCCATGCCGCTCAGCCCGCGAATGCCCGAGCTCGCCTCGTTCGAGGTGTTCCTGGCGATCGCCGAGACCGGCAGCCTGGGCCGCGCCGCGCGCGAACTCGGGCTGACCCAGCAGGCCATCTCGCGGCGGCTCGCGTCGATGGAGGCCCAGATCGGGGTGACGCTGGCGGTGCGGACGACGCGCGGCTCGCAGCTGACGCCGGCGGGCCTGATCGTCGCGGACTGGGCGAGGCGGTTGCTCGAGGTCGCCACCGAGCTCGACGCGGGCATGGGATCGCTGCGCAAGGAAGGCCGCGAGCGGATCCGGGTCGCGGCCAGCCAGACGATCTCCGAGCAGCTGATGCCGCATTGGCTGCTGTCCCTGCAGACCGAGGCGACGCGGCGCGGCGTCGTTGCGCCGCAGGTGAGTTTGACCGCGACCAACAGCGAGCACGCGATCGCCGCGGTCCGCGACGGTAGTGCGGATCTCGGGTTTGTCGAAAACCCGGGCACACCAAAGGGTTTAGGAACCTGCGTGGTGGGACAGGACGAACTGGTGATCGTGGTGCCGCCGGGCCACAAGTGGACGCGACGGGCGCGGGGTGTCACCGCTCGCGAACTCGCGGAGACGCCACTGGTTGCCCGCGAACCGCATTCGGGCATCCGCGATTCGCTGACGGTGGCGTTGCGTCAGGTGCTGGGCGACGACATGGAGCAAGCGCCGCCGGTGTTGGAGCTGACGTCGGCGGCGGCGATGCGCGCGGCCGTGCTGGCCGGCGCGGGACCGGCGGCCATGAGCAAGCTGGCGGTGGCCGACGACCTGGCGGTCGGCCGGCTGAGCGCGGTCACCATTCCGAAGCTGGACTTACGGCGCAAGTTTCGCGCGATCTGGGTGGGCGGGCGCACGCCGCCGGCCGGGGCGGTTCGGGATCTGTTGAGCCACATCAACAGCCGCTAGGCCGCCGCATCGGCTTCCAGCGCCTCGTCGTAGCGGTCGAGCAGGGTCTCGGCCACCAGCGGGTGGGCGCCCAGCGGCGCGGCCATCGGAATGCCGTTGTCCCGCGCGTACGTTGAGACGCCGTCGGTGAGCAGCCCGGGCGCCAGGAACCAGGGCGCGATGACGAGTCGGCGCGCGCCGCGGCGGCGCAGGTGGCCGGCGGCGCGTTGCACCGAGGCCTCGGGCCGGGTGGCGAACGCCGTCGTCGCAGCGGCCCACCGCGTTCCGACGGCCAACCGGGACGCCACCTTCGACGTGCGCGCGTTCGCCGCGGCGTTGGACGAGCCGATCGCGACCACCATCACGCCGAGGTCGTCGTCGTGCGGGGACGCCCCGACCTCGGCCAGGCGTTCGCGCAGTACCGACACCAGCCGGTCGTCCTCGCCGAGCACGTCGGCCTGGCGGATGCCGTGGGCCCCGGCTCTCGCGATCTGCTTGGGGATGTCCAGGCGCGCGTGGTAGGCGCTGGCCAACAGGAAGGGGGCGACCACCGCGCGGCGGCTGTCCGGCAACCCGGCCAGGACGTCGGCGAAGTTCGGTTCGTTGAGCTCCAGGAACGCCAGCCGCACGTCGAGGTCGGGGCGCATGCCGGCCAGTCGGTCGGCGACGGCCTGCGCGTTGGCGCCCGACCGTGGGTCCCGGCTGCCGTGGGCGGTGAGTACGAGTGTGCTCATGATGCGTGCAACCCGCATTCGACCTTGTTTCGTCCCCGCCAGCGGCCGCTGCGAGGATCGTCACCCTCGGCCGGCTTGGCGGTGCAGGGGGCGCAGCCGATGGACGGGTAGCCCTCCTCGACGAGCGGGTTGATTAGGACGTTGTTGCGCTCGATGTAGTCCTGGACGTCGTCGTCGGTCCAGGCTGCGATGGGGTTGACCTTGATCAGCTCGAACGACTCGTCGAAGCTGATCAGCGGGGCGTTGGCGCGGGTGGCGGCCTCCACCCGGCGCAGCCCGCTGACCCACGCCGCATAGCCGCGCAGCGCGCGGCGCAGGGGGAGCACCTTGCGCAGCCGGCAGCATTCGTTGGGGTCACGGGCGAACAGGTCCTTGCCCAGCAGCTCGTCCTGCTCGGCCACGGTGTGTTCGGGTTCGACGTTGAGCAGGTGGATGTCGTAGACGGACTCGACCGCGTCGCGGGTGCCGATGGTTTCGGCGAAGTGGTAGCCGGTGTCCAGGAACAGCACCGGCACCCCCGGCCGCACGTCGGAGGCGAGCGAAACCACCACGGCGTCTTGCATGTTGGCGGTCACCACGTACTTGCAGTTGGCCGAGTCGTCGCCGCCGAACTGCTGGTCGGTCCAGCGCAGGATGTCGACGGCGCCGGCGCCCTCCATCTCGGAAGCGCCGCGCCCGGCCAGCTCACGCAGCTGCTCCTTGGTGAAGTTCATCGCCACCATGGCGGGGTCCTCAACTCCTATCGCAGGTCGGCCTCGTCGGCGCGCAGCGCCCAGGACGCGAAAGTTTCGCTGCCGTCGCGGCTTTCGAGGAATTTGCGGGTCACCCGGTCGATGTAGTCGCCGAGCTGGTCGCTGGTCACCTTGTGCTGGCGCAGTTTCCGGCCGAAGCCGCTGGCCTCGCCCAGGCCGCCGCCCAGGTGGACCTGGAAGCCCTCGACGGAAATGCCCTCGCCGTCGTCGATCCACTGGCCCTTGAAGCCGATGTCGGCGACCTGGATTCGCGCGCACGAGTTCGGGCAGCCGTTGAGGTGGACGCTGATCGGCACGTCGAGCTTCGAATCGACGTCGGCCAGGCGCTGTTCCAGCTCGGGCACCAAAGTCTGTGTGCGCACCCGGGTTTCGGCGAAGGACAGCTTGCAGAACTCGATGCCGGTGCAGGCCATGGTGTTCTTGCGCCACGCCGACGGCCGCGACGGCAGGCCCAGGGCGTCGAGCGCGGCGACGGTCTCGTCGACCAAGGCGTCGGGAACATCGAGGATGACCAGCTTCTGGAACGGGGTCAGCCGGGCCCGGTCGGAGCCGACCTTTTCCATCAGGTCGGCCACCGCCGACAGCGTGGCGCCCGAGACGCGTCCGGCGATCGGGGCGACGCCAATCGCGTTGAGCCCGTTCTTGATCTTCTGCACGCCGACGTGGTCGATGGTCTGCTTGACCGGCGCGGGGGCCGGGCCGTCGATCAGCCGGCGGTTGAGGTATTCGGTTTCGAGGACCTCGCGGAACTTTTCGACGCCCCAGTCCTTGATCAGGAACTTCAGTCGCGCCTTGGCGCGCATCCGCCGGTAGCCGTAGTCGCGGAACACCCGGGTGACGGCCTCCCAGACGTCGGGCACCTCGTCGAGCGGGATCCACACGCCGACCCGCTGGGCCAGCATCGGGTTGGTGGACAATCCGCCGCCCACCCACAGATCCAGGCCGGGGCCGTGCTCGGGGTGGTCGACGCCGACGAACGCGACGTCGTGGGTCTCGTGGGAGACGTCCTGCAGCCCCGAGACCGCGGTCTTGTACTTGCGCGGCAGGTTCGCGTACTCGGGATTACCCATGGAGCGCCGGACGATCTCGTCGATCGCGGGGGAGGGGTCGAGCACCTCGTCGAGCGAGTCGCCGGCCAGCGGCGAACCGTGGATGCCGCGCGGGCAGTCGCCGCAGGCCTCGGTGGTCTGCAGCCCCACTTCGTCCAGGCGGCGCCAGATCTCGGGGACGTCCTCGATGCGGATCCAGTGCAGTTGCAGGTTTTCCCGGTCGCTGATGTCGGCGGTGTCGCGGGCGAATTCGGTCGAGATCTGACCCAGGGTGCGCATCGAGTGCGCCGTCAGCGGTTTGCCGTCGGTGCGGACCCGCATCATGAAGTACTTGGCTTCGATCTTGTCGGTGTTGTCGTCGCCGGTCCAGCTGCCGTCGTAGCCCTGTTCGCGTTGCGTGTACAGGCCCATCCAGCGGAACCGCCCGCGCAGATCGGAGTGGTCGATGCTGTCGAAGCCCTGGTTGGCGTAGACGTTGACGATGCGGTCGCGCACGTTCAGCGGCGCGTCGTCGTTCTTGATCTTCTCGGTGTCGTTGAGCGGTTCGCGATCACCCAGCGCCCACTGGCCCTCGCTGCGGGTCTTGGCGGGACGTGTTGTGGTCATGTGGTGTGCTCCTTCGCGGTGCGTGGGGCTGCAGGGCTGCTGGCCGCGGCATCGACGCGATGATGTTGTCAGTCAGAGGTGAGCGCGGGCGCTCCGTTGCGCCCACGTCTCATGGCTTCATAGTGCCCGCGTTGAGCGCGCGGTAGTAGAGGTCGCGCTGTTGTGAGGGCACAACCGTTGGTTGTGTGCGCCGGTTCACGTTTATTGGTTGGGCCGCAGCGTGATTGCCGTAATCTGCGGTGGTGGCTGGGCCGACGATGGACGCGCGGGAGCGGGCCGCGCTGTGTGCCCTCTTCGTCGAGCTCGGCCCCGCCGCGCCCACGCTGATCGAGGGCTGGACTTGTCGCGATCTCGCCGCCCATTTGGTGTTGCGGGAGCGCGATGTCGTTGCGGGGCCTTGTCTCGTTCTGCCCGGCCCCTTCCAACGGTTCGCCGAGCGGCGCCGGGTTGCGATGGCCCGTCATGATTTCGGGTGGCTCGTCGCGCGGATCCGGTCCGGTCCGCCCGTCGGGTTCTTCCGCATCGGATGGGTGCGCGAGCTGGCCAATCTCAACGAGTTCTTCGTGCACCACGAGGACGTGCGCAGGGCGCAGGGACTGGGGCAGCGTTGTTTGGCGTCCGACATGGATGCGGCGTTGTGGCGGAACGTATGCCGCGGCGGGCGTTATCTGAGTCGGCGGCTGGCCGGTTGCGGGCTCGACGTCGAGTGGGACGGCTCGCGGGTGACGCTGCGACCGGGCTCGCCCGCGGCACTACTCAGCGGCCAACCGGGCGAGCTGCTGCTGTATCTCTTCGGCAGGCAAGGCGCGGCCGACGTCGACCTGAGCGGGCCGCCCGAGGCAGTTGCGGCCGTGCGGGGCACCCACTTCGGGATGTGATGCCGGCGGCCGTTGCGTCACATAGGCCACAGGGGTCCCTGGCCGAGGCGGCATCCAAGTGCCCGCCTCACAGCGACAATTCGCGGTGGGGCCGGCGCGCAACTGCGGTGTCGCTCGGAGGCGGGCACATCGGCGTATCCCTGCAAATCGCAGGGCAGGAACCCGGGCGGCGAGGCTATCTCGTCTCACATCGGCGAGCGTACGATCAGCTCATCTGAGGCCATAGACATGAGTCACAACCCCAATGCCTCGACCGACGTCGATAAATGGGACCGCGGTCTGACCGAGCACGTCGTCGCGCTGACCCGCCCGATCGTCAAGCGGTATTTCCGTTCCGAGGTGCGCGGCCTGGACAACATCCCACCGGGACCGGCGCTCGTGGTGGGTAACCATTCCGGCGGCCTCACGACGTTCGATCTGCCGGTGTTCGCCGTCGACTACTACGACAAGTACGGCTACGACCGGCCCCTCTACTCGCTTGGCTTCGACACCATCTTCGCCGGACCGGCCGGTGACTTTCTGCGGCGCACCGGGGTGATCCGGGCGACGGGCGAGAACGCCGCCGAGGCACTGGCCGCCGGTGCCGTCGTGCTCGTCTATCCGGGCGGCGACTTCGACGTCTACCGGCCGACGCTGCGGGAGAACACCATCGATTTCGATGGGCGAACCGGCTACATCACCACGGCTCTCGAGGCCAATGTCCCGATCGTGCCCGCCGTCTCCATCGGTGGACAGGAAAGCCAGTTCTTCGTGAGCCGTGGCAGATGGCTGGTACGAGCGCTTCGGCTCACCAAGCTGGAGCGCAAGCTGTTCCGCACGGACATCTTGCCGATCACCATCGGTTTCCCGTTCGGGCTCAGCGTCGTCGCTCCGGTCAACATGCCGCTGCCCACCAAGATCGTCACCGAGCTGTTGCCGCCCATCGACATCGCCAAATTCGCTGACGCCGAAGACATCAAAAGGCTCGACGCGCACGTGCGCGGGGTGATGCAGAAGGGGCTCAAAGCTCTTGCGGCTCAGCGCCACTTCCCGGTTGTCGGCTGAGCGCCTAGGTGGCGAACAGCACGTCCGGGTTGAGGATGCCGGCGGGGTCGAAGCTTTGCTTGATGCGGCGCATCAGGTCGACTTTGACCGGGTCTTCCAGTTCGAGGAAGTACGGGGTCTTGGCGCGGCCCAGGCCGTGTTCGCCGGAGATGGCGCCACCCAATTCCATTGCGAGCGCGAAGATGTCGGTCATGAGCTTCTTGCGCGTGCCCGGGTCCTTGCAGAAGATGGCCAGGTGCACGTTGCCGTCGCCGGCGTGCCCGCAGCCCGCCGCGGCACCACCGGCGGCCGCGGCCAGGCCGCGCGCGGTGGACAGGAACTTCGGCATCGCGGAGCGGGGTACCACGGTGTCGATGATGTCGTCCGCGCCGATCGCCTTAGCCGTCCAAAACGCCTTCTCGCGCGCCTCGATCAGCTTGCGCGCCGAGACCCCTTCCAGCACATAGGCGTCCACGGCACCCAGCTCGACCACCAGCTCGCCGGCCCGCTCGACGTCCTCGTCCAGCCGGTCGGCGGTCCGGTTCTCAAGCGCCACAACCAGATAGGCGTCGCAGCTGTCGCGGACGTTGTCGGGGACACCCAGCTCCAGGTTCTGGGTGTGGACGAGCGCGGCCATCGTCACGTTGTCGATGTACTCCAGGATGTAGGGCGCCAGGCCGCTGCCCACCACCTTGGGCACCGCCGCCATGATCTGGTCGAAGTCGGCGAACGGGGCGAGCACGGTGGCGGCGTGGTCGAGCCGCGGGTGCAGCTTGACGGTCACCTCGGTGGCCAGGGCCAGGGTGCCCTCGGAACCGACGATGAGCTGGGTCAGGTCGTAGCCGGTGGAGATCTTGGCGATCTTGCCGCCGGTGCGGATGAGTTCGCCGGTCGGCAGCGCCGCCTGCAGCCCGAGCACGTTGTGGCGGGCGATTCCGTATTTGACCGCGTTCATGCCGCCGGCGTTGGTGCCAACGTTGCCGCCGACGCTGGACGACAGCTCGCCCGGGTGAACCATGTAGCGCAGGCCGGTATCGGCGGTCGCGGCGTCCAGCTCGGTGAGCGTGACGCCGGGTTGGACGACGGCGACCTGGTTGGTGGTGTCGACCTCGAGGACGGCGTTCATGCGCTCGAAGGAGATCACCAGTCCGTCGGTGCGGGGGATCGCGGCGCCCGATAGGCCCGTCCCCGAGCCGCGGGCCGTCACCGGAACGCCGTTGTCCGAGGCGGCCTTCAGCAGCTGCGAAACCTCTTCGGCTGAAGCGGGTTTGGCGACGTATGCCGGCCGTTGCGGCGGCTTCGTCAACACCTCGTCGTGCCAGTAGTCGTCGGGGATGGCGTCGCCGGCGAGCAAGTTGTGCTCGCCGACGATCTCGGAGAACCGCGCCGTCATGTCGCTACCTTATCGCCGCCATGAGGTGATCGATCGGTGTTCGCAACCGACCGCGGACGATCGGCACGCAGTCGTCGGGGAGGTCGGTGGTGACCTCTACACCGGAAGCGTCGAGTTCATCGAAGAACCTCGGTAGCCGCTCCATCGCGCCGGTGGGTAGGTCGTGCAGTACGACCACGGTGTGCTGATGGTTATTGGTATCGGCGAGCGCCCGGTCAACCCATCCGCGGGGGTCGGCCCAGTCGCGCGGCACGCTGTTCCACAGGACGCAGGTGTACTTCTCCGCGGTGAGGTAGTCGACCGCCGTCTGATTCAGGCAGCGCCGTTCGAGCGCGCCCTCCGTTCCCCACGGTCTGAAGTAACGATCGGCATCGTCGAACTGATCCAAAAGCTCTTGCGTGCTGCCGATTTCGTGAATGGTCTCGGCCGCGGTGAGCTCGCCGAGGGGCTGGCCGTGGGTGAAGGAGTGATTGCCGATCCGGTGGCCCCCGCTCACGGCGCGCTCGATCAGCCGGCGTCCCGCCGGTGAGGAAACCTGCTCGCCGACGACGAAGAAGATGGCGGACATCTGACGCCGAGAGAGGGCACCGAGAACATGATCCGTGACACCGGGGGTCGGGCCGTTGTCGAAGGTCAAGGTGATTTTCGGTCGCATCACTTCAAAGGGTATCGCGCCGCCCCTTGCCTGACTGATCGATCAGGCAGTACCGTATTCGAAGCAACGAGATGAGTCGATGGTGACCGAAGCGATTCCGAAGACCAGGGACACCGCAGGTGACACCCGGCAGCGCATCCTGCAGACGACGATGCGCTGCTTCTGCGCGTACGGCTACGAAAAATCCTCGATGAAGCTGATCTCGGCGAAGGCCGGGGTTTCGCAGACGCTGCTGCACTACCACTTCGAGACCAAGGAAAAGCTCTTCCAGGCGGCCATCGACGACATGGCCAATAACATGTTCGCCGCGGCGGCGGCCCGGCTGTCGCAGGGAGCGCCCGTGCGCGACGGCCTGGCGGAAGCCGCCGATCTGCTGTACACGCTGTTCATCGACGACCTCGACGCCGTCACCTTCATGGTCGAGTTCGCGGCGGCGGCCAACCACAACGAGTTCTTGCGCACCGCGTATGTCGACTATCGCGATACCCAGCGGCGGCAGTTGGGTGAGCTGCTGCGCACCATTGCCGGTGACCAGGCGCCGCAGCATTCGATCGACGAGGCGGTGCGTCTGTGCGAAATCGTGCTGCGCGGCATGTCGATGCAGCGCCCGTTCGTCGCCGACACCGAAAGGTTCCGCGCCGACTTCGACGCCTTCGCCGAGATGATCGCCGCCCGCTTCACCGAAGGATTGGATTCGAAAGGCTGATGACTCCGAACACCACCATTCAGGCAGTGCCGCCGATGGTCGAAGACGCAGTGACCGGATCCGGCGGCAAACGAATCTTCGTGCGCCGCTACGACAACGAGAAGGCCGACTACGTTTTGGTGCTGGTGCACGGCACCGCCGGCAACAGCGAGAGTTACCACGCGTTTGCCGAGCACATGCGCCGCCACTACCCCGCGGCGGTGTATTCCTTCGACCTGACCGGGCACGGCCGCACCGAAGGCAAGCCGGGTGTGTTCAGTTTCGAAGCGTTCCTCGAAGACACCAGGGCGGTCACCGATTACGCCGCGCGACGCACGTCCCTGCCCGTCGTCGTGCACGGCGCTAGCCAAGGCGGGGAGGTCGCATTCCACGCGCTCGACGCGTGCCCGGCCGTGACGGCCGGTGTGTGCATGAACATCCTGTTGAACCACGAGGCGCCAATGAGCCTGCCGATCCGGCTCTTCCGGTCGCGGCCGGCGAAATACGCGGCGAACAAGGTCGGCGATCGGCTGCGGGTCCCGTTGCGGCGGTTCATCGACTTCAAGGCCGCCTACCAAGAAGACCCCGGACTGCTCGACACCAAGAAGAAGGACCCGCTGTACGTCTGGTCGTACGGGTTCAAGAGCTACCACTCGGTGTTCAACTACGTGCCGCCAAAGTCCGCCGCCGCCAACACGAAACCCGTCCTCATCGCCTGCGGCGAGCACGACGAGATCGTCGGCGTCGAGCACTGCCGCGCCTGCTTCGAGCGGATCGGCGGGACCAAGGACTTCTTCGTGATGCCCGGTGGGGGCCATCAGCTCATGTTGTTCGACACCAGCGTCTACAGCCGCGTGATCGACTCGTGGATTCGGCAGCGTGTGCTCGGCAAGACCCAATCATGGCAAGCGCCAATCGAACCCGAAGAGCGCAGCTACTTCGAATTCCTCGATCGTGAACGGGCCAACGACGCGGCGGGTGAGCCCGAATACCACTATTCGCTCATCGACCGAGTGCTCATGCGGATCAGTAACGGCACGATCGAGCGCGGGGTCCGTTACTTCTCCAACGCCGAAGTGAGCGAGCAGTGGCGCTTCACCGCCGGTCTCGTCGGCGAAATCGACTACGCCGCATGGGGCTTTCTCCGGGACTACCTTCCTGCGGCGAATGGTCAACGCCCGGCGATGGCCGTCGTCGGCTGCGGCGGCGGCGGGGCGATCGCGGGGTTGCTCGAACGATATCCCGAGCTGGGCGAATGGGACATCGTCGGCATCGACGTCGACTACAAGTCGATCGACGCTGCCCGCAAGCGCTTCGCCGGCAAGCCCGGCGTGACCTTCGTCGTCGGCGACGCTCGTAACCCGGAGGTGTTGGGCACCAATCGGTTCGACCTCGTCTACCTGCACGGGGTGCTTGACCACTGCACCGAGCACCGCCGCCTGATGGACAGCGTCTTTCGCGCGCTGAAGCCCGGCGGCCGCATGTTCTATGTCGCCCCGGATCGCAACCTGTGCACGTGGCTGTGTTTCGTCACGATCGGGCCGCTGTTCGTGTTCGGCCTGCACAAACCGAACCACGACTTTCGGCGATTCCCTCGCCCGGCCGAGTTGAACGCGATGCTCCAGGGTGCCGGCTTCGAGCTGCTGTCCCGGCGCGATCACCCGGCCGTCCCCGCCATGGTCGGGGTCGAGTACAAGTCGGGGATGAATCCCTTTCCCGTCAAGAGGTCGGTGCGCACTCGGGCCCTCGGCGAGGAGATCTTCGAGCACACCGAGCCCAGGTGGTGGTTGGGGAACGGCTTCGTCGGCGAGTATGCGGGGGCGGTCCACAAACCGCTGCGGAACGCCGCTGTTTAACGCTTGTCGAGTAGCGGGTTTCGATTTCGGATTGCGTGGTTATCCCGAACCAGCAGGGAGCCAGCTTTCCGACAGGAGATCGACACGGACCTCCAAGGAACCCAGTCTCACCGCGGCCAGGGCAGTAACGGAGTGCCTCTGGTGCCGGGCGGGCTTCTTGGCGACGGTCGGTACGAACTGCGCGGCGTCCTGGGCCGCGGCGCGATGGCCGAGGTGCGCGAGGCATGGGACCGGAAGCTGAACCGGCCCGTCGCCATCAAGCTGCTCTATCCCGGGGTGGCCGACCGGCCGGACAGCCGGGTGCGGTTCGAAACGGAGGCGCACGCGGCGGCGCGGTTGACCGGCCGGCACGTCGTGGTGGTCCACGACATCGGCGAGCACGACGGGTTGCCGTTCATCGTCATGGAGCGGCTGCCGGGTGTGTCGCTGGCCGACCACATCGCTCGCGGGCCGCTGCCACCGGCGTTCGTGCACGCCGTGCTCGACGGTGTCCTCGACGCCCTTGCCGAGGCGCATAGCGCCGGGATCCTGCACCGCGACGTCAAGCCGGGCAACATCCTGTTCACCGCCGCCGGTGAACCCAAGCTCGCCGATTTCGGCATCGCCAAGACGTCCGGCGCCGCGTACACCAGGGCGGGCGAAGTCGTCGGCAGCATGGCGTATCTGAGTCCCGAGCGGCTGACGGCCAAGCCGGCCACCGTGTTCGACGACCTGTATGCCGTGGGCGTGGTGGGTTATGAGGCGCTGACCGCGCGGCGGCCGTTCCCGCAGGAGGATCTGGGCGCGCTGGCACACGCGATCCTGCACACGTCACCGCCGCCGCTGGCCGCGCTGCGCCCGGATGTTCCGCCGCCCCTGGCCGGCGCGATCGAACGCGCGATGGCGCGCGACCCGGCGTGGCGGTTCGACCAGGCCGGGGCGATGCGAGCCGCGCTGGCCGGCGCGCCGCCAGCAGCGATGCCCGCCCACACCCGGGTGATGGAAGCGCCGCCGGCTGCCGTGCTGACCTACACGCCCGCCGGCGCGCCACCGGAGCCGGACGCACCCCAGCGCAAGTGGTGGATCGCGGCGATCGTTGGCGCGTTCCTGTTGGCGCTTCTCCTGTTGGCCATCGATCCGCCGTTCTCGGCGCCACCTCCGACGCCGACCACGACGACCACCACGCCGACGCCGCCCCCGACGACCACCGCGACAACCACGCCCAGCAGCGCCCCGCAGCCGGCGCCCCCGCCGGGTCCGCCCGGTCACGGGGGCCCTAAGCACAAAGGCGGCCACGGCGGCTGATTTGGAACACGCGTTGCTAGACAAGAGTTGTGGATGCTTGCTCTTCACCAACCGCCGGGTAGCCGCGACGTTTGGTGGTTGATGTTGCCGGGTGCCAGGGGGCATCTGGGTGACTGGCAGGCGCGTGACGTGCAGCCTACGCTCGCACCGTGCGGCAAACGATGCGTGTGGACAGCGCCGAGGTCAGGGCAATGGTGGCCCGCTGGGGTGCATTGGTGGACGGTCTAGACGGCACGGCCGCGCCGACGGTGCTGGGGTCGTCGGGTCAGTCCAGCGCGGCCGCCGTCAACGGTGCCCACGTTGAAGTTGCGGCGTTCACCGCGAGGCTGGCCGCCCAGGTGCGCGCACGCGCCATTGGCGTTGGTCAAGCCGATACGCGCTACGTTGCCAACGAAGCTGAATCTGCCACCGACTTCGCTGCGGTAGCTCCCTTGGTGACCAGCGTGTAGCGATGGCGGTTGGAGGGGCTCCTAATCTGTCGGCGCTGTTAGCCTGGCCCACCGACCATCTCACCGAGGCGGCCGCTCACTGGGAGGCCGTTGGTGAGCGTAGCTATGTTGTGGCCCATCAGGTTTGGCGAGACGCCGCCTCGGTCGATTGGCGCGGCGAAGCCGCCGACGCGTTGCATTGCGCGACGCATGCCGACTTACAAGCCACGAGCGCAGCAGTCGACCAGCTACAGGCGGCAACCCGGGTCGCTCGCAGCGGGGCCTCGGATCTGTACGCGGCCCGATCCCGAGTCCGCTACGCGGTTGATGACGCTCGTTCAGCGGGATTCGAAGTGGGCGAGGACCTTTCGGTCACCGACCGCATGGGTGGGGGATCAGCCGCGCAGCGGGCCGCCAGGCAAGCTGCAGCACAGGCCTTCGCCGGCGAAATCCGTCAAAGCGCCGCGCAACTGGTTGGCCTGGATCAGCAAGTCGCCGGCAAGATCACGGCCGCCGTGGCCGGAATCCGCGACACGTTCTTGCAACATCCCGCCTCTATCACCCCTCCGCCAGCCCGAAACGGCCATATCTCCGCCGTCGATCGCGTCTGGAAACAAGATGGTGGCAACGGCGAACCGAATCCCGGGCCTACCGGCGCCGCCAGCGGTGACGATATCCGCGGGGTACTCGACAAACTGCCTGTTGGCGACCGACCAGACGTCAGGGAAGTGCGTTCCGCGCAAGATCTTGAGAATCTGTGGAAATGGGCCAAAGAGCACGGGGTTGAAATGCCGAACGGGTACGGCGACCCGAGCAAAGGGATTCGATACCGGCTACCTGACGGTACGACGATTGGACAACGCTGGGTCGCCGAGTCCAACGGAAAACCGGTTCTTGACATCAAGATCCCCGATCAAGGCGGCTATACAAAAATTCACATCAACCCAAGAGGTGGCGTACCCGAAATACCGGCACCTGCTGGTCCGCGGCCCGCAGGCTCGTCAGCGGGCGGGGAACCTGTTATTACTTCGCAGACACCGGTCCGTGCGCCCGTCGAAGCGCCGCCACCTGTCAAACCCGCCCCTGGCGCCCCAGAGGGCGGGGGAGCAATGCCAGGTTTCGGCGGCCTGCCCCCAAACTCCCCTGCAACAGGCCCGCATCCCATCCATATTCCGCATACTTTGGACCACAAATGGCCGCTTCTCGGCGAGATTCCCGAAGAATTCGAAGGCCCATAAGAATGACGACCGACGCTAACAACCTAAAGAACTCTTACACAGGAGAAAATGATGACTCAGCCCGATGACCGACATCTAGGGCACAACAAGGCGGGAATTAGCGCGGAGGAGTTCCTGCGCAACGAGCTGCTGCTCGACGGGCTGGCAATGTGTGTCCCGATGGCGCAGGTCACCTCTGTCACGAAACGTCACCACCTCGCCGATACCGCCGAGGACGAGCAAAACTTGGTGCTGCGCACGATTCGCTCCCTGCTCGACGACGGCCTCATGAAGATCGGAGACATACTCGGCGCTTCCGATGAACGAGTGATTCCTTGGGATCTCTCGATCGATGCTGCCATGGAGCGCCTCCGCGACCTTTTCGTCGGCCACTACGACGAACCCACGCTGTGGGATCTGGCGGTATGGCTCCAATTGACACCCGACGGCGAAAGATTGGCCGAGTCGCTGAAAGGCGGGCAGTAGTTCGACCGTTAAGCGCTGTCCCTGTCGTAGCCGGCGGACACGGCGGCTGACGTCGATATGGGATCGGTAGCCATCCGGCGGTTGTGTGCTTACGGCATGAACAAGAAGTGGATGGCCGGCGCGTTGCTGACGGCCGGCATCGGCGCGGGGCTGGCCGCGGGCGCGGCGCAGGCTGACCCGTACGGCCATGTCGGAGGGAACTGCCCGGCCGGGCACACCTGCGGCCAGTGGTGCCCGGGCGAGCGTGTCCCGGACAACTTCATCAGCTGGGACATGGGTGTGTGCCACCTCTATTACTACGACTACCGCGGCGTCGTCGACGCTGATACCGGCGCCGTCTACGGGTGGCCTGGCGGCCCGATCAACGCCACCCCGCGCGCGCCGGCCGGACCACCCAACTTCAATTGCGGCCTATTCTGGTGCCCGGTGCCGCCGCACGCGTGAGCCGCCGCACGTTAGGTCGGCGCCCAATTCGGGAATCCGGACGGCTGGACCTTTACGACCTAGCGAAAGGACTGCGCATTGACCTCGCGGCTTGGCACCCGGTTCGGGCCCTACGAGCTGCGATCGCTGATCGGCGCGGGCGCGACGGGCGAGGTCTACCGGGCGCACGACACGGTTAGGGACCGGACGGTCGCGGTCAAGCTGTTGCCTGCCGAGATGGCCGCGGAACCCGGCTTCCAGCAACGCTTTCGGCGGGAGTGCGGGATCGCGTCGCGGTTGCAGGAGCCCCACGTCATCCCGGTGCACGACTTCGGTTCGATTAACGGGGTTTTCTACGTCGACATGCAGCTGGTCGAGGGCGGCAGCCTCAAGGACCTGCTGCGCGAGCGGGGGCCGCTGGAGCCGCCGCGCGCCGCGTCGATCGTTGCGCAGGTGGCGCGGGCGCTGGACGCCGCGCATGCCGCCGGACTGGTGCACCTGGGTGTCCGGCCGGAACACGTGCTGCTGACGCCCGATCACTTCGCGAGTCTCGTCGACTTCGGCATCGGGCACGCCGACCCTTCGCGCGTGCACATGGCGCCCGAGCGGTTCACCACGGGCCGGGTGGGACCGGAGACCGACGTGTACTCGCTGGCCTGCCTGCTCTACGAGTGCCTCACCGGGCATCCGCCGTTCGAGGCCACGGACCCCGCCGAGCTGAAGAGCGCGCACATGTTGTCGCCGGCGCCGCGACCCAGCATCATGCGCCGCGGCGTGGGCCGGGCTTTCGACGACGTCATCGCCCTCGGCATGGCCAAACAGCGTGCGGCGCGGTTCGCTTCCGCGGGTGAACTCGCCCGGGCGGCCAGCGAGGCCGTGAACGCGGCATACGAGCCGGTGTCGGTGGGCGTCGGCGCTGGGCCCCTTGGCACCCGGCCGTTCGAGGCGGTCTATCCGAATCCCGACGACACCGGCTACAGCCCGTATCCGGTTGACGAAGCGCCTTCGCCGTCGCGGCCAGACGGTTGGCGGCCCGTTGGCGGCCGAGGAGCGTTCGTGGTCACTGCGGCGGCGGTGGTGCTGGTGATAGCCGGGCTCGTGGTGGCTCTTGCGTCGGCGTTGACGAGAGGCGGTTCGCCCCCTACGCGGACGGCTCAGGCGCCATCGCCCGCGCCGTCGAGCCCGCCGCCGCCAAAGACGCCGACGCTGTCGGCTCCGGTGCGCGGCGCCGACGGCCTTGGGTTCGTCGGGGAGACGGCCCGCTGCGACCCGGGGAACCCGCCGGCCGCGGTGGTGCGCACCGCCAAGTCGCTGGCCGTGGTTTGTCAAAACCTCAGCGGCAGTTACTACTACCGCGGCGAGCGGATCCGCGACGGCGCGCACATCGAGCTGTCGAACGCGGAGCGGGTGGGGGATGGGTTCGATGTGACCAACCCGGTCGACGGCGTCGTCTACGAGGTGCGCCCGAATCGGCTCAGGATCATCAGTGGCAGCCACGTCGATTCGTCGGAACCGGTGTTGCAGTACGCGACCGCGTCGTAATCAAGCCGGCCGGCTGCCGATCTCCAGGCCGGCCAGCTCGCAGGTGCCGTCGAACACCACCCGGCCGTACTCCCGCAGACTGCAATGCAATCGGCCGGCGAGGTGCTCGAAGTCGGTGTCGATGTTGCGCCGCTGCGCGGGCAGCGGCACCGGTAAGACGTGCGGATCCGCGCGGGTGCCGTCTCCGTCCAGCTCGATGTGGTAGCGGCGTGTGCGTGCTGACACGGTCCAGTGTCCGTCGCCGAGGTGCGATCGTACGGTCGCCGGCGGGGTTACCCGGATGACCTGGGCGCCGAGTCGCACGACGACCCCGGTGACGTCCCTGCGGATCGGGCCGAGCTGAAGAAGGCCGCCGGAGAAGGCGACCGAGACGTCGGTGTCGCCGAAATCGTGGGCCTGACCCCACCACCAGCGCTCGGGGAAGCCCGCGCCCCAGTTGCGTTCCGTGTACAGCCGGGCGCCCCTGAACGACCACGTGCGGTCGCGGAATTCGACTGTGCCGCTGGCCTTTCCGCCGAGCCGGTAGGGGTGCCAGTATTGGTTGAGGAACGGGACTGATGAGAAGAGGCCGCCACCGCCAAAAGCCTTGGGCCAGTTGAAGGGTTCGGTGAAATGCAGGTCGAGGTGGATGCCGTCAAGGTCGATCTGGAGCCGGTCGGTGCTCGCGGCCAGGCGGGAATCGGGAGCGGTCCCCGCGTGCACGGAGAACGTGGACGATTCGGCGTGGGCGCGGTCCAGGACCGCGGAGCGCGCCACGTCGCCGGGATGCAGGGCGACCGCGACGGTCGCCCAGTCCCCGTCTGGATTCCGGTTCACGCTGCAGAGTGCGACGACGACGCGACCCGAGGCGGCATCGGTAAGGCGCCAGAACCAGCCCTCCATCTCTGTCCCGTGCGAAGGAACGGGATCACCGAAGGGCACGTCGGCACCGGTGCGCCGATAGGCATGGACCAATGGCTTGGCCGCGTTCGTCGCTATCCATCGCAGGTAGGAGGCAGTCATCTGTTGTCGGCCAGCCCCGACTGCACGAGCGCGTCGTCGATGAAGCGCTGCACCGGCCGCGAACGGAAGAACCCGGTGTGACCGCCTGGGTACCACTGGATTTCGGGTTTGTCCCAGTGCTCCCAAAGTCGGGTGACCTGGTCGCGCGGGTGTACCAGCCGGTCGGCAAGGCCGGCGTAGATGAAGCGGCCCTGTTGCGGCACGCGCGGGGTCAGTGCCAGCGGCGAGATCATCCGGCCGAGGGGTTTGGCCGAGTCCATCGTGTGGCGCAGGGCGGTGTGGCCGCTGAGGCCGGCGTGGCGGCCGACCAGGTTCACCAGGTCGACGGCCGGCACGCCCAGGATGGCGCAGGTGAGGCCGTCGTCGAGGCTGGCGACCAGCGACGAGATCAACCCGCCGAGCGAGATGCCGTTGACCCCGATCGCGGTGTTGGGCTGTTGCGCCCGGATCCAGGCGATGAGGCGCCTGATATCCCAGACCGCCTGGGCGGCGCCGTGGACGTCGTCGAGCACGTCCTCACTTGGGAACTTTGGTCCGCCGCTAGCCCGGGGGCCGTGCAGGGGGAGTACCGGCAGCACGACGTTGAGGCCGAGATCCCGGTACAGGTGCCAGGCGTGAAACAGCATGGGGTCGAGTGCGGCGCGTCCCATCTCGGCGCCGTGGATGCAGACCAGCCACGGGCGCGGCCGGCGGTGCCGAAACATCAGGGCGTATTCGCGGTTGTTGCCGGTGTGGCCGCGCCACCGTTCCCGGGCGGGTTCGCCCTCATGGGGTTCGTAGTCGCTGTCGAAGGACAGCCGCTCGTAGTTGCGTCCCATGCTGCTGACGCGCTTGACCGTCACGTCGGTGGGGAGTGGGGGAGCTGCAAAGAACCCCTCGGGATCGTCAAGCCAGCCCTTGCTACCGTAAAACTCTTGTGCGGCAAGCACTTCGCTGTCAATCCGCTCGAGTGTTTTGGCGTCGGGAGCCCGGCGCAGCAGGCTGAAGCCGGCCAGCAGGATTTCGTCGCGGAATGCCTGGGCCGCGAGCCCGATGGTGGGCCGGGCCACCGGTAGCTCGTCGGGCTGACGATCCAGGTAGGTGCCCCACGAGCGGGCGTAGAAGCCGCCGGTGCGGGTGAACGGGCCCAGCACTTGCGTCATCGGGTTGGCGGGCATCTACCCTCGCTTCGCTCCGGGGGTAAAGGTGACCGGCAGCGTGCCCAGGCCGGTCATGCTCGGGTTGCCGAGATATTGGTGGACGTTTTGCACCTCGACTTGGTAGTCGGGGATGCGGTCGAGGACGGCCTTGACCATCACTTCGGCCATCAGCCGCGCCAAGTGTGAGCCGATGCAGCGGTGCGGCCCGAGGCCGAAGGCGAGGTGGCGGTTGGGTGTGCGGTCCAGGATGATCTCGTCGGGCTGCTCGAATTCCTTTTCGTCGTGGTTGGCGGAGAGCCAGCTGATGACCACTTTGTCGTTCTTCCTCAGGCATTGGCCGTTGAGTTCGACGTCGTGAGTGACTGTGCGGCTGAGGGTTTGGTTGACCGAGAAGTAGCGCAGGAATTCGTCGGTGGCGGTGCGGTAGAGCTCGGGGTGGTCGATGAGTTGTTGTCTGAGGGCCGGGTGGGTGCCCAGGTATTGGAGCGTGAGCGCGGTCTGCGAGGTGGTGGTGTCGACGCCGCCGCCGATGAGGTTCCAGAGGATGTTGAGCAGCTGTTCGTCGGTGAGGCGCTGGCCGTCGAACTCGAACTGGATGAGGAAGCTGGTGAGGTCGTCTTCCGGCCTGGCTCGCCTGCCGGCCGCGTACTCGAGGACTTCTTGCATCATGGCGGGGACTTTGGCGATGGCGTCGAGGTACTCGGCGCTGTCTTGGGGGACGGCCATGACGGAGTGGAAGAGGTTGGCGTAGAGGTGCCAGTTGTCGTGCGGCAGGCCCATCAGCTTCATGGTGAGGATGGCGGGGACCGGGCTGGCGTAGTCGAGGACGAGGTCCATCTGCCCGTCTTCGATTTTTTGGTCGAGGAACTCATGCGCCTTTTGTTCCATGAAGGGCTTGAGTTTTTGGACGGCGCCGGGGGAGAGGAACGGGGCTAGCGCGTGCCGCAGGGCGAGGTGGTAGGGGCCGTCGACCTCGCCGATGCCCAGGGCCGGTTGGCCCTCGGGTCGGGGGACGCCCATCTCGCCTTGGTAGTCGACGCCGTCTTCGGAGTTGGGCTCATATTTGTGGGCAAAGGTGTCGCCGTCTCTCGCCGTCCGGCTGACGGCCTCGTAGCTGCTGAGGAACCAGAAGCCGCCGTAGTTCTCGTTCCATGCGACCGGGCAACGTTGTCTGAGCTCGGCATTGATGGCCAGCTCGTCGAGGTTGAACCCGTCGGAGTGGTGGTCGAAGTCGACGACGGCGTCTTCGGTGACGTCGGGACGGGTTGTCATCTGAAAGTCCTCCACCGCGGAGTGAGCTCGGCTATCTACACTATCTTTGCATTATTACGCCCCGTGGTTCTGTGGAGAAAGGCCGCGATGAGTAGTCGCCGGACGACGTTCAACCATGTCGGATTGTGCATCTCGGATCGCGAGCGGTCGCGGCGGTTCTACGAGAACGTGCTCGGGTTTCAGTTCTGGTGGGAGCTTGATCCGCCCGACGGGCCCACCGCCAAGCTGGTGCAGCTTCCCGAGCCGCTCGGGGTGCATGCGACCTACTTGGTGCGCGACGGGTTTGTGCTCGAACTCATGGACTACTCGAAGCGTCGGGTCCACGCCGGGTCGGAACGCGTCATGGATCAGGTTGGGCTGACGCATATTTCGTTTTCGGTATCCGATCTTCCTGGCGCGTTGCAGAAGGTCGCGGAGTTCGGGGGAGCGGTGGTCGACGGGACGGTGACCGAGGCGATGGCGATGATCCGGGATCCGGATGGGCAGCTGCTGGAGTTGCTTTCGGAGGGGTGGTTGTCGGCGCTACCGCCTCGCCCTCAGACGGGTTCGTCGAGTTCCGGCGGCGGCTAAAGGCTTGACCTGGTCGCCTAGTCAGCGGTGGCCAAGGGCCCATAATCCGTATGTCGCGGATTCGAGCCGTCCTGCTCATGCCGACATCGCACTTAATCACCGAATCAGTTGTAGGCCGTGCTTCCTGCGACGGGATGCGTCGTACTGATGATCTTGGCTGCGCAGTGGTCCCGATCAATTCCCTGGTACCGACACCACGCCAGCGCACCGCCGGGGTCGCCAAAAGTAACGCCGGCGACGGTGACCCAGAAATCCGTCGCTGAGAACGTCGTCCAGTCGCCGGACCACAGCAGCCGCACGTTCGAGTACCGCTGCCTCAGCTGAAGGTGCTCTTGGAGGGTCATTGCGTTGTCCCACACGTGGCCGTTGTCAAAGACCCCGGGACGCTTGGAACTCAGTTGCGGCACCCAATGGTCCGCGAGTTGCGCGCTTACCCAAGGTCGATCGTCATTCGCGATCTGGCGGAGCTCCTGAACGGGGTCTTGCGGCGCGGATGTCGCTGTATTGGTGGGAGCCTGGGCCGGGTTCGTCGCCGAGGAGGATTCAGTAGGGTATGAGCTCGTCACGGGATTGGTGTAAGGCACCAGTGACGACGGCGGCGAGTCCGAGTTGTTGGAGTCCCGGTGCGCGAGAAGGCCGATGACAACACCGACGCCGCCCACCAAGGCCACCGCTACCCCGATAGAGACCCCCACGACGAACTGCCTTGAGCGTCCTCGGTCAACGTTGGCTGTCGGCATCGGACCCGTTGCAGGATAGGCGTATTGGGCATTGAACGGCGGATAGCTAGTAGGCGCATCGATGTATCGGGGCGCAAGCAGCGTGTCCGCGAGTGGCGCGCCAGATGGTTCTGCGGATAGTGCGCGCTTGGCGGCGCGTCCCAGGGCGCCAGCGCTCCCGTAGCGATCGTCGGGGTCCTTTGCCATGCCGCGCGCAATGATCTCGTCGAGGGCCGCGGGGACCCGTGGATTGACGGCACTCGGTCGTGGCGGTGGCGACGAGATATGCGCGCCAATGACCTGCTGGGCGCTGTGCGCCGGGAACGGCTTCGCGCCGGTCAGCGCCTCGTACAGGACGCAGGCGAGCGAGTAGATGTCCACCGACGCCGTTACTTCCCCGTCGCCGAATCGTTCCGGGGCCATGTAATCGAAGGTGCCGACCTGGTACCCCGCCATCGTCAGGTGCGTGTCGCCCTTGGCTTCGGCTATACCGAAGTCGACCAAGTACGCGAAATCGTCGCGCGTGACGATGATGTTCTGGGGCTTGACGTCGCGATGGATTAGTCCTTCAACGTGGGCAGCGTCCAGCGCCGCCGCGATCTGGCGGATGATGTCGGTCGCTCGCTCCGGTTCGAGGGGGCCCTTCTCGAGCATGTCGTGCAATGTCTGTCCGCGGACCAACCGCATGTCGATGTAGAGAACGCCGTTGATCTCTCCCCAGTCGTGGATGGGGATGACATGCGGTTCCTGCAGGACTGCTGCGGCATGGGACTCCCGCAGAAACCGCGCACGGTATGTCTCGTCTTTGGCGTACCGGTCCGTGAGTAACTTGAGCGCGACTGTTCTGTCTTTCTTGGTGTCGTATGCCTCGTACACCTCACCCATTCCGCCCTGGCCGAGCAGCCGCCGGATCTCATACCGCCCAAAAGTCCCGCCTAGGAGTGACGTCACAGCACACTTCCTTCTCTTCGCTGCGAACAGCGTCCGTCGAATTGACTCCTGTTACAGAGCAGTTTGCCCAGGATGAGTTGGATTTATGCGATAAAGGTTCGGACGGCAGCGCTGGAATGCACAAAACGGCGCTTTCTGGTCTTTTAACGTCTGATAAATGAAAGGGCGACCCGGATCAACCGCATGAACGATGGTTTGCTGTCGCCCTTAGACCCGCTTGAACCACAATCCCCCATACGGCGGTCGAGAATTGGACTTGATACAGATTTGATGCCTGTCATTAGAGCGGCCGCGCTGATAGCCCGGGGAGCTTCATCGGAAGCGCCTGACCACTCATCGGGATGTAAGTCGTTGAGGTTGAACAACGGCCCCCCGTCGCGAGGGGTGACCTCGCCCGTCGACCGATTCACGTCGACATTGCCGTGGTCGAGATGGATGCACCAGAGGTTGTCGCTCTCGGCAAGACGCTGGAGAAATGTCTGGACGCCCTCGACATCGTTGAACGTCGCCGAGTAGCCGGCGTACTCGTCGAGGCGAGTGACCTGGTAGGCGCCACTCTGAAGGGCAGACGTGTCGAGTTTGTAGCCGTAGCGGCCCAACTCTGTGTTGAGTTCGTCGTCGATGCTCATAGCACCGCGAGGTTAGCCCGATTCCGCCACCTGGTCGTGAAAATCACGGGAATCAGATCCGGCGAGCTGATCTCGTATCTAGCGCTCGTCCTGATGTATGAATCTCACCGGCATGGCCCGCGGAGGGCAGCGCCTTTTAGCGAGCGGATACTGCCCAGCATGGATGAAACCCCCGCCGTGACCGGTTTGCACCCCGTCGGGCGCGGCGTAGATCGCCCCGAACATGTTGTCGTGGCCGGTGATGCCCGAGTGTTCGCATCCGACAAGGCCTCTGCGGTCGCAGAACTCATTGACGACAACACCGTTCATCACATCGGCCAGGCGGGCGGCGAGCCGAACGGCATCGCGATCGACCGCAACGGCCACTTCCTGATCGCCAATTGGGGCTTGGGTGAGCTGCAGGACCTCGACCCGGAGACCGGCGCGATCGGGGTTGTGCTGGGTGAAGAACTCGACGGACGCCCGTTACGGTGGTTGAACTTCGTCCTGGTGGATTCCATTGGGGCGCTGTGGTGTTCGGTAAGCACGACTGCGGACGACCTCATCGATACCATCGCACGCGGCACCGCCGACGGGTTCATCTTCCGCGTCGCCCCGGATCGGCAGTCGGCAGAGGTGGTCGCCGATGCGGTCAACTTCCCCAACTGCATGGCACTGGATCGCGACGAGGACTACCTGTATGTAGTCCGCACGCTGACCGCCGATGTGGTGCGGTTTCGAATCGAAGGCGAAACACTTGGTCCTCAGGAGCAATACGGCCCGCCGTTGGGCGGCCGGCGCCCGGACGAGTATGGCCCGGAATATGGCCGGTTCCTGGCCGACCCGGAGGTTGGTCGCCGCTGGGGCATGGCCGACGGGTGCGCGTTCGACGCCGAGGGAAACCTATGGGTCACATTGGTTTTGGCCAACAAGATCGTCGCGATCCGCCCGGACGGCCGAGCGACGACCGTCATCGAAGACCCCGACGGCGCGCTATTGAACGGCCCGACCAGCATCGCCTGGGGCGGGCACGACATGCGCGACATCTACATCGGCTCGATCGCGGCCCCGTACGTACTCAAGGGAAGAAGCTCGGTGTCCGGCCTGCCGCTGGTGCACCAGCGCTAGCCGCCGGACGGCCCGGGCCTCATGAAGTCGGGCCGCGCACCGTCCGGGTTGGCCGGGATCATCGACTCGCCCAGCCCCCACAGTTGCCGAATGGTGGCACCGCCGTCGACGACCAGCGTCTGACCGGTGATGCGGCCGGCCAGCTCGGAGGACAGGAACAGCGCGGCGTTGGCGATGTCATGCGCACGGGGCGCCGCCAGCGGATTGATTCCGTTGACGTTGTACTCGTTCGGCGGCTGGTCCTCGTTGCCGGAGCCCACATTGCCCGGAGCGACCGCGTTGGCGCGAATGCCGTAGCGGCCCAGTTCATCTGCGAAGGTCTTGACCAAAGAAATGACGCCGGCCTTGGCGGCGCCGTAGGCGGCGTGGTAGGTCGCGGCCGCAATGCCGTCGACCGAGGCGACCGCGACCAATGATCCACCGCTGCCTTGGCCGATCATGTACCTGGCCGCGGCCTGAAAGAGGTAGAACACCTGGGTCAGGTTGTAGTGGATCGCCGCGTCCCACAGCTCGGTGGTGAAGTCCTCGACCTTCGACCAGGTCGCACCACCGATGATGTCGACGCACACGTCGACACCGCCCAGCGCCGCGACGGCGTCATCGATCGCCCGGCCGACCTGCACGGGGTCGGTCATGTCGGCGACGATCGGGACTGCAGTGCCGCCGCGCCCGACGATCTCGCCGGCAATGTGCTCCGCGCGCTGCTCGTCGATATCGATGCAAGCTACCGAGGCGCCCGCTTCGGCCAGGGCCAACGACGTGAACCAGCCGTGGCCTGCACGCTCGGGGATGTAGCCCGCACCCGACACAACCGCGCGCTTGCCGGATAGCCCCAAATCGATCACGTCGACCTCCTCTGCGCGCCAAGCACTTTAGCCGCGAGCCGTTGATGGTCGACGGCGGTACTGGTGGAGTATCGAGGCAGCCCCGACCACAGTCAATGACGACGCACTGTGCCCAGTCAGGACGCCGACTGGTGTTCCTCGAGCTCAGAGCTGCTCGCCTCAGAGGATTCATCGCTACCTTTGCCCCGGAACGGGCCCGCTACCTGCCCGCCCAGGTAGACGACCCCCCGGCCGGCGGCCACAAGCACACGGCCCGTCACGCTTCCGACGGCTTCGAGGGTGGCCAGGGCGGCGTCGAGCACGCTCGGGATGTGGAAGTCCTCCCAGGTATCCACCTGGTGCTGACGGGCCGCGGCGAAGCGGTCGAGCTCGTCGCGCAGGGCGCCGCGCTGCTTGGCCAGCTCGCGCACCGCCCAGAAGCGGAAGCCGTCGATGGCCGCCGTCTTCCCGAACCGGTCGAGGACTTCCTTCGCGCTCCGGTAGATGTCGAGGTCTTCGTGCAGGTGGTGGTCGACGAGCTCGCGAGCTTCGTCGATCGCGCGCAACAGCTGCTCGGGCTCCTTCGCCTCGATGCGGGCGAGGTTCAGCCGCTGCCACTTGTGCAACGCTTCTTCGGCGATGACCAGCAGGCTCAGGGTGTCGCCAAGCCGGTTCTCGCTGATGGCATTTCGCAGCTTCCCGGCGCGCTGCTGCACACCCAGCTCGTGATCGAACGACGTCAGGATCCGGCTCACGTGGTTGCGCAGCTGCTCGACGGTGACGTTCAGGGCCGGCCCCAGCATGGCCACCGAATCCCAGTACGCATCGGGCAGCGACCCGTACTTGTCCAACGAGTCGACCATCCGCGAGATCGTCAGGCTGGTGCCCAGGACATCACCGGCGCGCTGCGCGCGGGCGACGTCAAGCACCGCTTCGACCTTGTCCTCCACGCGGCGGACGGCGTCCTCCACCTCAGCGACCGCCGACTTCAGCGCCATCTGCACCGCGATCATCTGCGCCGACAGCATCACCTCCGGGCCGAGCAGTTCCGGTCGCCATTGCAGTTGCGCCAGGAGCTCGCCGGCATCGGCTCCGGTGGTCAGCCGGAAGAAGCCGTCGCTGAGGGGGACGAGGTTGCCTTCCTTCAACGCCTCCACGGTGTCGCGGTGCAACTGCACATACTTGCCGGAGTCGGCCAGCAAGGTAGCCAGCCCGGCGATCGCCGCGTTCGCGAGCGAGGCGCTGTCGATGCCGGCGACGCGCATGGCGTGGCCGGCGGTTGCGCGCAGCCGGGTCAGATAGGACTCGACGGCGGCAGGGTCACCGCCCAGCAGCAGGGCCTCGTCGTGCAACGACACCACGACCTCGTCGTTGTCGATTGTCGCCGACAGGTCGGGCACCTCGGCTGTGCTCACGGCACCTCCTGATCTTCGGCATCCCAGCAAGCGTGCCAAGAGTTAACAGGAATTTGTCGGCTAGCAAACTCGGACATTACACCCATGTGCCGCGCCGACCGCTCCGCTTTGCCAGGTGTTGGGTAGGAGTTCACCCGGACCCGCGCAGAGACCCTGATGACGGACGTATCCGCGCCCGGAAGCGTCCCCCGTAACCTTCATCTGTGACCGTGCGCAAGCCCCCGCGTCTGTCCGTGGAGGACTGGCTGCAGGCCGGCTACACGCTGCTCGCCGAGCAGGGGGTGCGCGCCCTGAAGATCGAGCGCCTGTGCCAGCAGGCGGGCGTCACCCGGGGCAGCTTCTACTGGCACTTCCAGGACATGGACAGCTACCGGGCCGCGCTGGTCGAATCGTGGAACACCTTCCTCGAGAAGGACCGGCAGTCACTGGCCGAGCTCGACGCGCTGCCGCCGCGAGAGCGGCTGTCCGCCATGATGACCGCGCTGACCAGTCCGGGGCATTGGACGCTCGAACGGGCGATGCGCGAATGGGCCCGGACCGACCCGGCCGCCGCCGCCAACATCCGTGCGGCCGATCGGCGCCTGCTGCGCTCCGTCACCAAGGCCTACAGCGACTACGGCTTCAGCCCGGACGACGCCAAGCTGCGCGCCGAGCTGACCTTCGCCGCCGGGATCGGGCTGCTGCACCTGGCCGGTTCGGCGCAGCAGGCACAACAGATCGCGCAGCGGGAACGGTTCCTCGAGCTGATGCTCAAGGACTAGACCATCGCGATCGGGGAGATCTTGGCGCCAATCGCCAACGCCCCGGCCAGCTCTCGGCTCACATCGTAGTCGAAGACGACATGCCCGGCAGCGATGTCCACGTCGCGCTTGAAGCGCTGCAGCGGATTCGACAGGAATTGCGCGCTGGCGCCGGATGCGTCCAGCAAATCGGCGATGACGGCCTTGCTCTCGTGCACCGTGTGGGCGGCCGCCAGCCGCGCATCGGCCCGCACCGATCGGTGCACCCGCTCGCCGGCGGCCACCATCCGGTCGATGCCGTCGGCGGTCTCGTCGACGAGCGCCCGTAAAGCGCGCAACCGCACCCGCGCACTCGCCAGCCGGATCTGCGCGGCCGGTTGATCCTTCTGCGCCGCACCGCTATACGCCAAGACGCGCCCGCCCAGTCGTTCGGCGAACAGCTCGGTCACCCGCTCGGCGGCGCCGAGCACCGGCATCGACGCCACCAGCGCCAGCGCGGGCACCATCGGCCACCGGTACGTCGGCACATCATGGGCCCGCGCGCCGGGCGCCGTCCCGGCGTAGATGTCGGCCACGGCGACCATGCGATGTTCCGGCACGAAGACGTCGGTGACGACGACGTCGTGGGACCCGGTGCCCCGCATGCCCGCCGTGTGCCAGGTGTCGACAACCTCGACCTGGTCGGCGGGCACCAGCACCAGCGCCGGATCGATCCGATCGGGCCGCTCGATGAGCGCCCCGACCATCACCCAGTCCGCGTCCATCGAACCCGTGGCCCACGCCCACCGGCCCGTCAGGCGCACCCCACCGTCGGCCGGGACGCCGCGGCCGGTGGGGGCCAGGGGAGCGGGCGCCAGCACCGGTCCCGAGGCGAACACCTCTTCCTGCACCCGCATGTCGAACAGCGACAGCATCCAGTTGTGCAGGGCGTAGAAACCCAGCGTCCAGGCGCTGGACGCGCACCCATGCGCCATCCGCCGAATCGGTTCCAGGAGTGTGGGAAACGGCGCCTGGATGCCCCCGAAGCGAGCCGGGAGCAACAGCCGGAACAGCTCGGTCTCCCGGAACTCGCTCACCGTCGCGGCGGGCAGCCGGCGCAGCCGCTCGGCCTCGTCGGCGCGCTCAGCGAGCCGGGCAACGAACGCGTCGGTGATCCCATACGTCGGGCGAGTGTCGACCGCGGACATGGCACGACCGTACCATACTATTTTGTACGGTTGCGTAAGCGGTTGGAGCGGAACGGCTCTCAGCCCAGATCGTAGGAATCCCGCGACACCCGGAAGTAATGCCCGGTGCTGCTGTCGGTGCATGTCATGCCCGACGGCTGGCTGTCGCAGGTGATGGTCCCGGCGGACCTGGACTGGCCGTAGTCGAGTGTCGGCTCGCCGGCGACGCGCAGGGTGTCGCCGTGACAGTGGATGGCGACCGGTTGACCCTGGGTCAGGACGAAGCGATTTCCCCAGGCGAGGTGTTTGCCGCACTCCGGTGGTGGCGGTGGCTGGTAATCGAAGTCACTGATGTCGCACGCGACAAATGCGCTATCCAGAACGCAGTAGATGTTCCCGGACGGGGATTGAAAGCTCTGGGTGTCGGCACGCGCGATCGCGGGCACCGCGGTGGCTGCCGCGGCCATCGCGCCGATGCTCAGCATGACCCATTTACGCCCGACCATTTGCTGAGCGTAGGCGCAGATCCGCTCGCCCGGGTCGGAAAGCCGAGAATCTTGGCGGTAGGCGTTTCCTCAGTTGGACTGCGCCCGCAGTTGCTCGCGGGTGTGTTTCTCCACGAACGGCGGGACAAAATCGCGGACGCGGCTGTGCGCGAACCGGGCGTGCTCTTCGCGGATGAGGGCGTCGACGACCTTTGATGGGACGTGCGGGAACTCGTCGACCAATTGCCGCTCGATATCCGCCAACAGCATCTCTTCGTTGACCTGAGTGACCTTACCCATGGGCAGGGGGTTCCCGATCGGCCCTCGCGATCAAACGGGTTTCGCGTTAAGGCGGTGCTGCGATCGCGTGAACCGGCCGCACGCTATAACAGAGCGTCTGCTCTGTTACTATGCCGGAATGCCGCGACCCCGTGTTCACGACCAGGACCAGATCCTGGATGCCGTCGAACGGTTGGCGGTGCGGTCCGGGCCCGCGTCGGTCACGATCCGAGCCGTCGGCGACGCGATCGGGGTCTCTAACGGCGCGCTGTACCACACGTTCGGTTCGCGGGCGGGCCTCGTCGGGGGTGCCTGGCTGCGGGCCGGGCACCGATTCCTCAGCGCGCAAGGCGAATTGATCGACGCCGCACCCGAGGGGAATGGTGTTGCCGCCGTGGTGGCCGCGGCCGAGGCACCGGCAGTCTTCGCCGAAAGCTACCCGGAGTCGTCGCAGCTGCTGCTGACGGTGCGCCGCGACGAGCTGCTGGGCCCGGAGGCTCCGCCAGAGATCGCGACCCAACTGCACGACCTGGACCGGCTGCTGGTCGAGACGATGATCCGGCTGGCCCGCGGCCTGTGGGACCGCAAGGACGCCGCGGCCGTCGGCGTCATCACGACCTGCATCGTCGATCTGCCGACGGCTATCCTGTTGCGCCGCAACAGGATCAGAGATCCAGAGGCGCGGGAGCGGCTGCGCGCCGCGGTCCGCGCCGTGCTCGACGTCGGTGAGCCCCGGCGCACAACGAGAGAGAAGGACACGACATGACACCGACATGCAGCTGGGACGACAAGATCGCGGTGCTGCACCTCGGCGAGGACGAGAATCGGTTCTCTCCGGAGTTTCTGGACGCGATCAACGAGCAGCTCGACGAGATCCAGCAGGCCGGCGCCCAGGGCCTGGTCACGACCGCAAGCGGCAAGTTCTACACCAACGGGCTGGACCTGGACTGGCTGGGCGCCCACGCCGAGCAGACGCAGGCATACGTGGGGCGGGTGCAGGCCCTGCTGGCTCGCGTCCTCACCTTCCCGATGCCGACCGCCGCCGCGGTGACCGGGCACGCCTTCGGCGCCGGCGCCATGCTCGCCATGGCCCACGACGTGCGGGTGATGCGCGCCGACCGGGGGTTCTTCTGCTTCCCCGAGGTCGATATCCGGATTCCGTTCACCGACGGCATGGCCGCCCTGATCCAGGCCAAGCTCACGCCCCGCGCCGCGGTGGCCTCGATGACGACCGGGCGGCGGTTCGGCGGTGAAGAGGCCGCCGAATTCGGCATCGTCGACGCGACCGCGGCCGAAGGCGAGGTGATCGCGGCGGCCACCGACCTGCTGCGCCCGCTGGGCGGCAAGGACCCCGGCACGCTCGGCGCGATCAAGCAGACCATGTTCCGCGAAGCGGCCCGGGCGCTGACCGACGTCTGATTGCTACCATCGCGCGATGCGTGACCACCCCGGCCGGCCGGGACCCGTTTCACGGCGCGAGGTGCTGAAATTCGCGCCGGTGCTGATCGGCGCCGGGCTCATGACCGCCCCGCGCGCCGGCGCCGGTGTCGCGGGCTCGGCCGTCTTCCTCGACCCGGGCCACAACGCCGTGAACGACGCCTCGATCAACCAGCAGGTGCCCAACGGACGGGGCGGAACCAAGGCGTGCCAGATGTCCGGCGCCGCCACCAACGACGGCTATCCCGAGCACGCGTTCACCTGGGCGGTCGTCGCGCTGATCAACGAGTCGCTCAGCCAGATGGGTGTTCGCACCCAGCTGTCCCGAGGCGACGACAACTCCGTCGGCCCCTGCGTGGACCAGCGCGCGGCGGCGGCCAACGCGATGCGGCCCGACGCTATCGTGAGCATCCACGCCGACGGCGGACCCGTGTCCGGCAGCGGATTCCACGTGAACTATTCGAGCCCGCCAATGAACGAGGTGCAGGCCGGCCCGGCCGTCCAGCTGGCCAACACGATGCGGGACGCCTTGGTGCAGGCCGGATTCCAGCCGGCCAACTACATCGGCTCGGGCGGCCTGTACGGCCGGGATGACCTCGCGGGGCTCAACCTGGCCCAGTACCCGGCGATCCTCGTCGAACTCGGCAACATGAAGAACGCCGACGACGCCGCGCGGATGCAAAGCCCGGACGGCCGGGCGAAGTACGCCGCCGCGGTCACCCAGGGGATCGTCGCCTACCTGAATACCCAAGGCGGCCAACGCTAGCCGAGCGGTCGCTCAGCCGCCCGAAAAGCCCCTGACCGGCGACCCCGCGGGGCCGCCGGTTCCCGCGTCGAGGTGGCTGGAGGCGAAGGCGACGCCTTTGTCGATCATGGCGCCGTCGTCGGCGTAGGTGTTGTGGGCGGAGAAGTTCATGCCGTCGGAGCAGACCGGGTCTTCGGTGGC
>NZ_JACKUR010000015.1:0-3675 GCF_025822865.1 Mycobacterium paraffinicum
CATAACCAACACGGCGTGTCACCGAAGTGGGGCCAAATCAGACCGTCACAACAACGCCCCGCCGCCATCCAGGCGGGGCCAAATCAAGCCGTCCTCCTGGGGCCAAATCAGACTGTCACGGCCAGCCAAGGGCCTCCTACTGCAGTGACTCACTCAGTGAGAGCGAAATTACAACTGGTCCATTAAAATTTAAGAGCCTAATTAGGCCTTAATCAGTTTTGACGAGTTTGAATGGCATCACGATGATGAGCCGCTGGCTTTTTCCGCAGGCGCCGGATGGTCCGATAGTCTTGTCCTCGCCAGTCAGTATAGGAGATCCGGTTTTGACCTGACCGTCCCCGTCTACGGGGTAGAATCTGAACTTCTGCTTGCCGGGGAAGGCGGTGCCATCGTCGCACCGCTCCCAATCGGCAACATCCCGGTCAAGGATCCAGGAAACACTGGTCTTGCGAATCGACGCAGTCCACCCCTGATCGCTGCTCACCTCACCGCTGCATTCGTAAGGATCGGTGCAACTGGACTTGATTTTCCAGGTACTTCGGACGGTCGCCTCGTTGTGATAAGAATAGTTGGTTTTTGCCCACTCGCCCATCGATGTTGCGAGGTAGGTACCGTTGATCTCGTAGTCTTTGGTGGGTCCGGCCGCAGCGGGCGGAATAGCGACACTGCCAGCGATCGCGGCGACCGCCAATGCGGCGGTTGCCGAGGCGTGTACCGAAGCCATACCTGCTCCCCGAAATTTAATGACGCGAATGACTGCCGGGCTTGGTCGTGCCCAGCACTGCATTCCCTCGAAAAGAGGATACCATTTTGAATTTGAGATAGCACTCCCTATCAGGAATATGGTTTCTGCCTCAACACCGGTTCGGCAAAGTGCAATCGGCCACCGAACTTTCACTGCAGGAAATCGACATCCGAAATTTTCAGCCGACCATCAACCCTTTTGAGGGTCAAATCGACGCGCCAAGACCGTGGCGGGTCCGGTTTACCGGCGCCGAGAAGCTCGGATGTGGCGGCAACCAACACAACTGCCGAATCGTCAGTCATCGATTCGACGGCCACGCTTTTCACGGTGACCTTCGTGGTCACCTTCGAACGCTCCACCGCCTTGATCAGGCCGTCGGCTGACTCTTGCAGGTGGTCCTTGAACTTGCCCGTGGAGTTATCGAGTATTCGCTGGACGTCGCCACTCGCCTTCGCCGCATCGATAGACATGAGTGTCACCACGCTTTGCCGAGCTGCCGCCGAAAACTCGGCACTCCGGTAACGTTCCTCTAACACGGCACGGTGGCGCCACTCTATGTATCCGCTCGTGGCCAACAGTGCGCAGGTGAAAAGGATAAAGGTCGCTTCCGCGACCGTCTTCAGTCTAGGAAACAGTCGCCACCGTCGATGTCGCCGGAGAACCGTCAACTGATAGTCGACCGCGATTAAGTCCCCGTTATCTTTGCCCCTCCGGTCGCCATCCTCGCCCTGCGATCCGGCCGCCACCTTCCCCTGCGCGGCAAGCGTCTGCGCCCGCCGGCGCAAACGCTGCGCGCGTGTGCGAGCATCGTCCGCACGAGCTTTCTCCCGCGCAGCTTGGGCCTCGGCTTCCTCTGCTGAGCCAGGCGCGTGGGCAGTGACGCCGGATAGTGCCGGCTGCGAGTCGGTTTTCGTGGCGTCTCGGTGACTGTCGCGCCGAGGGCTGAATTCACCGAAAATGCGCTTCCGCGGCATGGCTCCCCAAGTTGCAGCAAGTCAGTAGAAAACGTAGAAAACACAACTGTATCATTTCCGCCGGACGTTATGAGGTTGGGGACCACTCAGCATCAATCAGTGGCAGTCATCCAGAAGTATTTCGGCGCCGGCTTCAGCGGCTAGCCTCCCCCGCAGTGGCGCACCGTGCATATGAGATTTCGGAAGATTTCCAGCTAGAATGCAAGCATGGAGCTATCCCTGATCGAAATTCTTAATATTCGTGTCGGCACTGCCGATATCGCCTGAGGCAAATGTATGGCGGACTTGAATGAGGAGCCGGACTTGGTGGAATCACTACTAATCTGCGACCGCGACCGCGCGTCATGCCCGCCGTCCCGTCGCGAAGCCTGCACCACTGTCGGGGGCCAACACGGCCGACGGCTGGATTCGCTGCTCCGCTTTCCGCATCGAGATTGTGACGCCTTGGCGCCGTTATCCAATCTCCGACGGTGCAGACCTCGGAATGACCGAAGAGCACGCGGGGTTCGTGGACAATTGAAGCGAGCGGTGCACGCGATCGTCAGCATCACTCCTGCGATTAGCGCTTTATCAATCATATTGTCCGCGGCGGGGGTCTTGGGGGTCTCACGGCTTACCACCCCGCCTGCACAAGCCGACGACAATCCGGTCCTGCATCACGTCCAATACACCGTGACAGCCAGCAGCGCAATCTACACTCAGCTCTACTATCTTGACCGAGAGCCTGCCGTTTTCGCTGACTGGAGTCACAACCCGTATGAGTTCGCCCCTAATGTTCAGGCCGATCTCGCTCCGGGTAAGCCATGGACCTATGAATTATGGTTGGCTAGACCGGATATGTGGGCCTTTGTATCGGCCAGCGCTGGTACCGAACCCGGTAGGCCCGTGTATCACTGCGAATTATCGATTGACGGGGCAGTTGTCGCGTCGAAAGACGGCGAAAGAGGTGTGCTGTGTTCTATACGCATATGGGGCACGGCATAATTGATGCCTGACCAATCTTAATCGGATCCTGACTGAGTCACGAGCACCAACTGCGTACACGACAACAGTGTATTCACACTTCGCACTTCGACCGCCCCCCATTGCTACTGCGGCGAATGGCTCGGCTGCACCGAAATTTGACCTACAGGTCTCCTCGAACCCAACGCGCCTCGGCGTCTTTAGCCACACAGGCGAGGAACAAACCGTCGGGGGCCTGTGCGACATGGGTGTCATGGGTGGAGCAGAGCGTATTCTCTTCCTTGATTCCGTCCATAAGCGGCGAACGGAACCATCTCGGGTCGTATCGCCTAGGCGAACCGCAGAAGACCAGCCTTCCCCACGAAGTCACGCCAAACACGTAATATGTTGTGTTGGTGCAGGGAGCGCCTAACTCGACGCCGGGGGCGATGCCTGGCGTGCAACTCGGAAAGTCACACACAGTTGGTCCTGCGGCGGCAGGAGGAACTGAAACACTGCTAATCGCCAATAAAACAGCAGCGATGCTCGTAGCCGATCGCATGTAGTACTTTAACACCCCGACGACCTATTTTTAAACCTCCCTGAGAATGCTAAAAGGGCTCCAGGACTTGGAAACGGGGATGCTGGTGTCACGGAATCGTGATCGCAAATAGGATTGACGAGTCGCAGGTCCGGCAAATCTTTTCAGCACGAACGGATGTAGGTGGGAACCGAACGGGTCATGGTGTCCGGGTGGCGCGCCGGCTCGGCTGTGGCGTGGTGTCGGCGCGCCCCGGGGACGTCAATCGACGTCAACGACGCAGGATGCGACGGGAGTGTTCGCTGCGGACCCGCAACGGACCAAAGCACCTACCCGAAAATTGAACGCAAGGGCCTTGACCCCGGATGGTGGACACGGGATTTGGATTAAGCAGCTTCTGGCAGCGTAGCGAATGTGTGGGTGTTTTCGTAGCTGGCCGGGCTGGAATAGCGGCAGCGGGAGTGCCTCCGTTT